>NZ_DS989904.1:899353-1199353 GCF_000155595.1 Synechococcus sp. PCC 7335
AATGGTTAGGGCGGCGGTTTTGTTGTAGTGCCAGGTTTTGGGGGCAAAGCCGACGCCAAAGGGTTTACCGGGGAAGGCTTCGTCGGCGGATTTGAAGATGGCGAAGTAGGGATGGCTGTCGTTATCTAAGGCCCAGATGGCGAAGGGCGGCGCGGGTGTCGGTGGTGTAGGGCTGGGGGGCTGTGGAAGCGATCGGCGATTAGCTGGTCGAGGGTGGTCAGGCTGGTGAGTTGGATTCGTTCGAAGCCGTATTGGTCGATTTCGCCTTGCATAGGTTAGAGAAGGTCTGAATAATCTGATGGTGTGTGGTTGGGGTCGGTTGGCTAGACGGCTTAAATCCAATCTTTGAAATTATTTCATTGTTACCTGGCCATTCATTAGCATGGGTAAGAGCCAGTCGCGAAGTTGTGTGAGCTGTTGATTTTCTTGTTCCAAGAAATCTTGTCTAGAAAAAGTTGATCTCATATGATTTGTATATCCATCGGCTATATCTGGTGGTGGCAGACAAACGTTGATAGTTTTTAAGATTGTCCCTGAGACTTCCTTGAACGTTGAACCAGAAGCATATTGAATAATAGCTTTCATTGAATTTTTGACTGCATAAAAAACAAACTCAGTAGAGAACTTATTATTTGGTATAAATGATTTAAAACCTTGGTTTGTCGTGAGCTTATTTCGGGCAATTGCCATGTAACCAATAGGTGCTCTTGAACTTAGTAGCACAGTTCCTTTTGGGTATAACTTAAGTGAAGCATCTTTAATTCCTTCTAAAGTTACATCTAAGCTACCTTTCGTAATATATTTATTGCCCACATTGTTAGATAAATCATTAGGTGCTATCCATGGAATACCATTTTCAGAAAAGTTTGCTTCAACTTTAGTGGATGGTGTACTACCTCCAACAATTTTGCCAAGATCTTCAAGAGTTCCAGCCTTCCACTTTTCCGGTATTTCGCGTCTAAGAGTCTTGTTATAGACCATTTTCCCACCGGAAGATTTGTAGGGTTTACCATTTTCATCGGGGAAGTCAAACTGTACAAACCAGTAGTCGTAGATCGTTTTCGCCATTGCCTCTAACTCGGCATTGATACGATTATTTAGATCGATTTTGGCATCAAGAGCAGAGAGAATACCCGCAATTTGCGATTGAGGCTCTTTAATTGGTATTTGTAAATCTTCAAGATCAGGAATCCTTAAGTTACTAACAATTGAACCGGTATTATTACTCTTCAGAATCTGCTTCTGCACATATTCTGAAAGGATCGCATATAGCAAATAGTTATTGTCGATAATATTTTCGTCAGGTTTGATTAGAACCATCCGTTGTCCTAAGCAGCATTCTATCCCTTCTGGGATTATACAAATCTCACCCATTGGCGCTTCCCGTGTGATGATGAGGTCGCCTGGCTCTGGTTTACTTCTAGCAATACGTGCTTGATAAGTCTCTTCATCAGTAAAAGAAACATTGTCTAGTATTAATCTGCCATTCTTTATATTGAAGTTTCTAATAACTATTTTTCCAGCAGAAGTATACTTGGGGGTTGAATGATGGCAGTCAGTTATGGAATGACATAATTTAGATAAGGGTTTAGTTATTCCTTCATAACGCTTTTTGACAATGATTGGATCGAGACTAGTTGACATACTTTAATCCCGCCAATTGTTGAATAATTTCTATTTCCAAATCTTTTGAGTCAGCAAATAGTTTCTAAATTTTCAGAAAAGTCTTTGATTTTCGCGTTAAATTCTTCAGGAGTAATATCGGTATACTCAATCTTTATCTCAAAGTACTGACCAGCACTGAAGCTGTAGTTTTTGCTCCTAATTTGGTCATAAGTTGTCACAACAGCAAAGTCATCAACGACCTCTTTCTCATTAAAAGTAGCAATAATTTTCTCTTCTTCGGTTTCTGTAAGTACTGTCTTTTGGTTTTTCCCTTCTTTAGCAGTTTCACCAAGTCCAGAAGCATCGATTAAGACCACATCTTCTTTATTCGCTTTGTCAATAAAGACAATAGACACATTTGTGCCTGTGGTGGCAAAAATGTTGCTGGGCATGGAAACTACACCAGCTAGCATTTTCTCATCAATTAACTTCATGCGAATCTTTTTGTCAATACCTGCCTGTGCTGTCAGAAAACCAGTCGGAACCACCACCGCTGCTTTACCCTCAGGTTTTAGCGAGAAAATAATGTGCTGTAAAAATAGCTGATAAATTGCCATCTTATTTACAGCTTTTTTCGGCACATTGGGAATACCTGCAAAAAAACGCTTCTTGTTTTTATCGCTGTCTAGATCATCACGAAAATCGCTAAAATCCATTTTGAAGGGTGGATTAGAGACGATGTAGTCAAACAGTTTCAGCTTTTTACCGTCCTTGTGATACGGTTGCAGCAAAGTGTTTCCTTGAATCACATTTTGAATAGAATGCACCAGATTATTCAAAATCAAGTTAAGACGCAGCAAGCTTGATGACTTCTGCGAAATATCCTGGGGAAAAATGCTACAGCGTTCCTCACCAATGGCATGGGCGATATTCATCAGCAACGTACCAGAACCAGCTGATGGGTCATAACAGCTAACGTTCTGGATTTTGCCCCGTTGATGCTCTGGCACCAGAATAGCTGCCATAATTTTGGCAACTGCATGGGGGGTATAGTATTCAGCGTATTTACCACCGCTGTCTTTGTTGTAGTCTTTAATTAAGTACTCAAAAATCGTGGCATAGAAATCATATTTTTCAGTAAAAATACGTTCAAAGCTAAATGCCACAAGCTTATTGATGATTGCCCTACAAAACTCATCCCGTCTGGAAAGATCAGTAATAAATTCACTGACGCGGTCAAAGAGAGTAACTTTCCCTCCGCGATCAGTTTTAACTGAGAAAATATCATTATTGGTAATAGCGATATCCCGTAGAGTATCGTCAAAAAGTTTGGCGAATTCTGGTGCATTTTGTTGGGCGAACAAATGCGAAATAAAGTGTTCAGGTTTCAACTTAGCCGTATCAGCACTCAACTGCATTTGTAGCAGCTCAAAGTCATCTTCACTAAGCTGATTAATGGCCTGCTCCCAACTTTCAGTAGAGTCGATATCAGCGTCAATCTGCTTAACTTCATAAGCGAACTTATCATTGAGAAATTTGTATAGGAATACCTGGGTGATAATTTTGAATTCGTTACCGTCATTACCTAACCCATAGGAAGCGCAGATACCCTTGAGACCATCGATCAATTCTTTGGTTTTACGCTCAAAATCAAGGGTTATCACCCTAGGCTCCAATTTCTTCATTATTGAATTCGTTCATGTATTCCTTTACAACCAGGGTGTTAATATAGCGCGCAGAGTCAGCATTTAAATTAATTTTTTGTTTCCCTTTAAATTGCTTGACTACAATTGGCTTCATTAGGTTGTCAAAGTAGCCTTCGTTATTCAGTATTTGGGTGTTTTTCAAAACTTGATCATCTGCTTGCTCTTTAACGCCGTTTAAGGCTTCAAAATACGACGTTCTTGCTGAGAAATATTACCCTGTTCCAAAATGCGTTTATGAATACGGGTATATTTCACATCTCCCTGATACTTTGCCTTGAGCTGATTGTTTTCACGGTTAAGTTCTTTAATCCGCTCATGAATCTTATTAAGACTACCGATATTTCGGTTCATCTCATCCTGACTCACTTCGCTTAGATTTTTCTGCTTAAATAAGCGTTCTAGCTCTTCACGCAGGGTCACAAACTTGGGATCTTTTTGGTCAAAATTACCTGCCAAGGCCTCGCGCGTTTTACGTAATGTACTCTTTAGCTGATCCGCCAGAATTAGCTCTTCCTCGCTGATTTTGGTAAACATAAACAGCACATCTTCCAATGCCACATTGAGCAAATTGGTCGTGTCATTGCTGTTTTCAATATTTTCCTTGAGATTTAGCAAATCTAGATGATTGCTGGTTTCTCGATAGAGTAAGTTAAGCTTTTTGAAATCAATTTTTTCCAGTAGTTCATTGTGTCCCAATAGCCGGACTAGGTTATACAGGCTTTTCGCATCGCTGAGGGCCTTTTTGATAGCTTGCACCTGTCCACGGTTTTGAACTTCGCTAATTTGCTGGGAGAAGACCTCAGCATTGCTAATATCAAATCGGAATAAGACATCCTTAATCTGTTCAATTTCTTCTTCAATCTCTTCTTGAGATTTAAACAGATTGGAATAATGCTCTATTTCATCCCCTAGCTCTGCCTGTAGCTCATCAAAATAGGCCTTGTTAGTTGCATCAAACTCCTTGCGGATATCGGCAAAGTCTACGACATAGCCATAGCGAAAGTCTTTGTAGGTACGATTTACTCGGGTTAAGGCTTGCAAGAGATTGTGCCGTCTGATAATGCGCCCAAGGTAAAGCTTTTTCAGACGTTTGGCATCAAAACCCGTAAGCAGCATGTTGTAAACGAACAGGAAGTCAATTTTTCCAACTTTGAATTCTTCGACTTTTTCTTTCCGTTCATCTTTAGTACCAATATCATGCAGTATTAGGGCAGCACTTCTGACTTTATTACTTTTCTTTTGCTTTACTCTGTATGGACCTGGTTGCTCTGCCGCTATAGGGATTTCAGAGACAGGCGGCTGTTCAACAACTTTCAGGTTAGGAGTATATTTATCCTCAAAGATCTCAAACATCTTTTTGGCTTGATCAGAGCTATCACAAATGATCATGCCGCCAATGCTGTTATCCCCCAGGGCAACACGACTTTTTTCAAAGTCCTCGACAATATAGTCGAGCATAGGCTCCACAAAACGCTCATGGGCATAGACATACTTTTTGTCTACATCCCCCTGTTGGACTTCGACTTCTTCTAATGCCTGCTGCAAAACCATTTTGTAGTTACTGGCAATTTCTTCGCGAATCAGACGTAGGGTATAGCCATCAGCAATCGATGCGTTGTAATAGTACTTGTGGATATAATCGCCGAATAATAATTTGGAATTGTAGTCATTACCCAGCAAAGGCGTGCCGGTTAACCCAATTTTGATGGCATTATTATCTGATTGGCTCAAGTTCGCCAAAAAGCTGCCCTTGGGGTTGTAGCTGCGGTGCACTTCATCTAGAAAGTACACACGTTGAATGCTGACATCGTAATCATCAGTTTTGACGACATTGGCGTCATCTTTGAACTTCTGAATATTGACTACGGTAATTTCTGGTTTCCCTGAATAATTATGAATCACCCCTGTGGATTTAATATCCCTGGCAAATTCATCACGGGAGCTAATATTGTGAACGACTAACCCACGCTTTCTAAATTCCCAACTTGCCTGGGTTAGAAGATCTAGCCGATCAACAATAAAGTAAAACTTCGGTATTATCGATTGGTTTTGAAAGTAGGCCGTCAGGTAATGCACATTGTAATAAGCCAGAGCCGTTTTACCACTGCCCTGGGTGTGCCAAATAATGCCTTTGTGTTCTCCCTCGTTCAGCGCTTGCTTAATGGCTTTAGTGGCAAAAATTTGTGGATAACGCATCACATGCTTTTGCACACCATCGTCCTCATGCACATAGGCAATGGCATATTGCAGCAAAAATGCCAGACGTTCCCTTGAAAATAGTGACGTCGAAACGCGGTTAGTCGGAGAATCAGGGTTCTTATTCGTTAAAAACTCTGGACTATGTTTAATGATATTGAGATTGTTGTCTTTCAATATTGTATTTTCAATCGCCTCATCCTCTGGTGTCAGCAAAGTAGCCAAGTCTAGGCTTTCTTCTTCTCGAAAGTAATTGAAAATAGGCTCCTGATACGATGGCGAAGCATAGAATGCGCCTTCGATAGGCTGTGGCGACTCGTTATCGTATTCCATATTGTTGGAAAACACCATCAGCTGAGTGATGTTAACGAAACGCCTGAACTTTGAATTTTGAAACCGTTTATTAATACGGTCACGCTCTGCTAAGACACCCTGGCGATTATTAGGCTTCTTGACCTCGATAAATACCAAGGGCATCCCATTGATCAACAAGATGATATCTGGCCTAAATTCCTCATCGCCATTTTTGTAGGTCAATTCCGTGACCACATGGAATTGGTTGTTGGAAAAGTTTTGAAAGTCAATGAGTCTAGTACCGGATCGCTCGGTCAGCATCTCATAAAAGGCTTGACCCAGATCTTCATTATCCAGCGATAGCTTTACGTCTTCGAGTAAGCGATCAATGTCGTCTGGATTCAGCCCTTCATTAATATTTGCAATGCTTTGCTTAAAAATATCGACGAATATATTAGTGTCTTCATCCCATAAGGCATTTTTTAACGACAGGTAGGTATAACCTAACCGAGTCAGATGGAGGAGGCTTGGAATTTTGACCCTTGAATCTTCATTGAATGCCATATCATCCTGTACTCTGGGAAGCCTTAATCAATCGATTAGATATGCAACCTATTTCTAGCCTGGTTACCTAAAAGCGCCATATTCATCATTCGCAGTATACATAACCCAATCTGCCAAATTTTCAAATCCCCCCCAATTTTAGGCTATAAACTTCTATCGATAGCTGTCAGACTCCTTCAAAGAAAGGCTTGCTTGGTATAAAAAGTCTTCTGATTGGCTAATGCGTGCTTCTTAAAAGCTTGTGCAGCTACTCCAATTCCTCGACATACTAGGTATCTAAAGTTACGGTGATGCTCTTAAGCACTTAATCCGTAAGGACAAACCTAACGGAGCTATAGCCCTAATTGACTTTGCTGCTTAAGCATTTTCCTAATGGACGCCTGATAACTAATCCTTATGGACGCCTGATAACTAATCCTTCTAATGGTCTGGTTTACATACTGCACGGCCGATAGCTGTCCACTATGCTCATGAATATGTTGGACATGGCCACTACCTGCTGACAACATCAATCCAATATCCTTTCCCTCTAATCCATCTATCAACGCTTGATGAGCTACTAAGTAATCCAACTGCTGTGAGTTCTTAGCCTGCATACTCTGGCTGTAGTGAACCCATAGCCTTTGGTAATGCCTTTTCTTTAGCAGCTTCTTCAGGCAGTCGCTTGACTCAAATCGTTCAAGGAGTTTAGTAGTTGCTGCTATAAGTTGTTGTCGTCGGTCAAGTCGGTGCTCAAACTGGTTAAACTCTGGTTCAAGGATGCCAACGCCATCTCTAGACTTTCCAGATTGTCGTAGCTGAACGATACGGTTCTCTGATCTAAGATTAGCTGTCTTTGGTGATCGAGCAAGCCCAATACCTGCTTGCTCAAGTTTGCCAATAAGGTTTGAGTTTCCGCTTGTGCTGTGATTAAGCCGGTCAACTGCTCTTGTAGTTTGATGTTCTCTTGTTTCAGTCTGGAGATCTCGCCATAGAGTGGCCCCAAGCTTTTCAGCAATGCGGTCTCCAATACGTTCCTCGATATTTCCACAGTCACGGGAGGTGTTGTTGTTTGCGTTGTTTTCTTTCTGGGTCTGGGCATGGCTGTTTACCATCTGGAATAAAGGAATATAGTCGCTGGCATTTTCTTTGGATTGAGATCGCTGTGCTAGCTGAACCAAGTCAGCGATGTCTGTTGTGTAGATGCTGAGATGATGCTTGGCACGAGAAGCCGCCACATAGAAAGACTCGCGACTGGTCGTGCCGTCCATCAGGGCCAACACTCGGTCAGCCGTTTTGCCTTGGCTGCTGTAGGTGGTGCTCACCAAGGCGTAGTCAATGTATTGCTGTCCTCGTAGGTTGATTTGTGAGCAGTTGCCACGGTCATTCACAATCTGGGCGTTGCTATTGCTATCGACATCAACCACAGTGAATCGCTGACCGTTTCGGACTTTGGCAGCTCGGTTATTGCACGTCCATCGCAGGTGATCGCCCTTCGCAACCGCAATCTTCTGTACCGCGTACACCGTCTTCCTCTGACACCGAGCCGGATTAATTTTCATCAGCTGACCATCCGGCGTTTCCACCGTCAAGCGGTTCGCCTCTGTGTCACACTCAACACCCGGTACTGCTGATACTTCACCAACCCCTGACGTCTGTAGTCCTGACTCGGCATCAGCACATCACCCTGCTTGTAGTAGCTGGCATAGCCCGCCTGCGCTGTTGTCAAATTCCTGTTTCTCAAGGAACTGAAATGAAAGACATCTGCGCCCAATTCACCCCGCGCTTGCATTGACTGACGTAGCTTGGCAGTTAGCTCTAATCTCTCAGCATTTGTCCCAGCCAGTAGCAACGTCCGGTCACGTTGTTTTGGGGTTAGACTCAGATACTCATCGGCAATTTGTTGAAATCGATGCGTCTGCGAAAGGATGGCGTGAATGGAGCCCGTGTGGTCAAGATGCTGAATCGCGTTTTCTAGCTGACCGGATTCTATGAGTGCGATCGCCTTCATAGAGTCCTCAGTTTTCTGCCGCCGGGACTCCTGCAAATACACCGTCTGAATGCCACCCGCCTGCAAACTCTTAAACGGGTTACCTGCTTCCACTGCCGAAAGCTGCCGAGTATCCCCCACCAAAATTACCCTTGCCTTTTCTGTGGCTGCTGATGCGCATCCTTCGCACTAAGCAACCCGGCCTTATCCACGATCCAAATAGTCTGAGGTTTGGGTGAATCGCTCGCATCCTGAACCAGCAAACTCGCAACCGTATCACTTGGAACGTGAGTAGCTGTTGCCACCTCATGGGCTGCTTCTGCGCTGGGGGCAAATCCGCGAACGGTGTAGCCTTTTTGGGTCGCAAGTTCGCTGAAGAGTTTCAGGCTGTAGGTTTTGCCAGAACCGGCGACGCCCTGCCAAGCGAGGATGCGGTCACGGCTCAATGCAGATAGCTCAATTGCCTGCTGCTGTCCCTTCGTTAGAGTATTGGCTTCTGCTAAGTGGTGTTGGAGTTCTGTCGGGAATGCGATCGCCTCCACTGCTCCCTTACAATTTTGCATCAACCGAATTGTCTCCAACTCCCGCTGAATCGCTGTCTGCGTCGTAAACTTGTTCTTAACTAGGTCAGCCCGGATCAGCTCATGGCTGTCTTGGATTTCCTGTTGTAACTCAGCAAAGCTCTGCTGGCCCAAATGATTTTCCAACACAAACCGCTCTACCTTGCTGCGTCGGAACACAGCTTCTCGCTCAGCCGCATGATCGATGCCTGCTTTTACGATTGGAGCAAGCGGCGGATGGTGTTTAGACTTGAGACTTCCCGATTAAGGAATCTGGGGCAGTTCTAATTGTTGGCACTGCACTTCTTGCTGCCAAGCCTGCAACAACACATCGCGCGGAACTATGCGCTTGCTGGTGCGTGATCTCAAATTAGCCGCCTCCCTCCTTGCAGCACTCACATCACTCCCTTTAAATGCCGTTTCTCGCTCCACTGACCAAGTTTCAATCAGCTCTAAAATCTGTTGTCTACGAGTGGAGAAAACCTCCAACAGTTTCGGCTCATAGCCTCGCAAGTCAAACTGTCCATTTTCTCTGACTTCAATCTCATAGCCATATTGCCTGAGTTGGTAAGCCAGCTCATTCTGATAAATCTCTCCTAGCAGCTTTTGATTCGCCACAATCTCCTCATTGCTGAGACTGCGCCAAGATCCATCCGCCATCTGAGTGGTATTGATCACCACACAGTGACTATGCAACTGTGGTTCTTGGGCTCGACTCGTTTCATGTCGGAAGACCGCTGCCGCGACATTGCCGGTGCAGACTCTTTCTCTACTTGTTCTTGTCCGTACCCGCGTCTGAGCATAGCATTCTTCCAAAACAGCGAGTGCGGTTTCCACTGCCCTATCGTGAGCGGCAATCACCCGCCAATCCTGTTGAATTAAACCAGCAATAGAAACACTCTTGGGTGCAGAAAACGTGTAGTCTGTGCCCGCTCTATGTTTAGTCAGATCAATCTTTCGCGCATGGAGTGATTGCCCATTCGGCTCTTCACTTTGTAGCAGTTGCTTGAAAACTGACTTATCGACTTCGCCAGAGAGGCGCAATGCGGCTGCACCTCTTCCTGCCCAGCGAGTCTGCAGCTGTTCTTTTTCAGTCTCTAAGTCTTGCGTGTAGTAATCGTCCTTGTCGTAGTAGTTCTCTGCCTGCGCGGCAGAGACGTTGCTCATAGACAGCATTGTTTTTGGCTTTTGAAGCGAGCCAGATAGGAGAATAACGAGAAATCCTTTAAAGCCTTTCTGAGAGGTGTTTAGAGGCTTTTAATCAGTCCTAGTGGGCGTAGTGTGTGAACTTTCCGGTGAAGCCCCTTTTCGGGGCGCAACCCACTGCTAAAATGCTATCACTTCCAGTCATCAATGCACTGGCTATCTCAATATCAGGAGCCATATTTCCACCGAAAAAAGCCCAGAAAAGGCATCTCACCCCTTAAAATCACCTATTAACCTAAAATCACCATAATTAACCCTTAATCTTCTTCATAGGTTAATCATGGTTTGTTTTGGTTTGTTTTTTAAAAAGCATGGAATAACAGGCTTCTCAGCCATTGTGAGTATTCCTTTGGACGAAGTATAGAAAATTTTTAGAATTACGGCAGTTCAATAGTTTCAGCGATCCCCTGACCCGAAAAAGTCTGAAAAAGCCCCAAAAAGTCCAACCGTTGCACGGATTGTTGTTCGCTTCCAAAAACGTGGTCTCGTTATAGAACCCATTTGAGATCATTCTCAAAATCCATGAGAATGATGAAGTTCTTCTCCTTCAATAGTTATGACCTACTCAAGCAGTCTGACAGATGCCGAATGGGAACTTCTAGAACCGCTGTCTTGATGCGCATTCCCTAGCGCCGCAAAGCGACGCGGGGTCGCATCGCTGTTACCTGAGGTCTTACCCCAGAAGAAAAAGACGAAACCTGTTAGCTGGAGTTACCGAGCGCTAATTGATGGCATGCTCTATCGACTGAAAAATGGTTGCAACTGGGAGGACTTACCCAAAGACTTACCGCCATACTCAACCGTTTTCTGGCACTACAACGAATGGCGCAAAGCCGGTTCTTTCGAGAAGCTGATGACACTATTGCATGGCCAAGTCCGCGAGCAAGCTCAAAAAAAGCCCAGTGGACCACATTGATGATGGCAGATTCGCAAGCGGTCAAGAACACGTGCAATGCAAGTGTGACATCAAAAGGGTTTTGTTTTTACAAAGCCACTAACGGAATAAAACGGCATCTCGTGGTAGATACGTTGGGGTTTCCTTTCTTTACACTTTGTACACCAGCGAATGTCTCAGATGATGTGGGTTTGCTGATGATGTTGATACTCAACATCCAATATTTCAAATCTAAGCCGGTCAATATTCCCAAAATCACTCTTTTGTTGGATAACGGATATCATCTGGACAAACTGAAGAAGATACTTGAGGCTGTTTATCCAGGCATCATGCAAAAAATCAGGTTTGAGCTGTCTCCGAAGCCTTCCAAGGCAGAGAAATCGGCGCAAGGCAAAAGCGGTTTTGTGCCGGTTGCCACCCGGTGGGTAATTGAACGCTCTAACGCTTGGATGGAACGCTGCAAAAGCTTAACGAAGAACTTTGAGAGAACACTATTGAATGCCAAAGCTCAAATGGACTTTTGCTTTGGCAGGCTAATGCTCAAACGGCTTGCCGCTAATCCTTAGAAATCTCAAATGGCCTCTATACAGTTGAGTTAGCGAGTATGTAATACAACAATGCCGAACTACAACTCAAACACTTCAACGGTTCTATCCGTTCGTATTGCAAATGAAGACTTGCCCCTATCGAAGCTGTTGGCTCATTACAAACAACAGCCTTTGCGTACCCTAATGCGACAACGCAAGGAATAAGGCATGAAGCTGATACCTCGTCGCTTAAATCGAATCGCGGTTCTTTCACCATAGACCCGATTCGACTGGGCGTTGATTTCAGGGGGATTGCCATCGTCTAATTGCCACTGGTCAGGCCAGTGAGGATGTAGGGGCCTGATCTCTCTACCACCTGTTTTGGTGTCACTATCAATCACTATCACCAAAACACCATCCCCTCGATAACGCTCTCTAATGTGCCAGCATTCATGGTTGCGCAAACCATAAGACGCCATCATACCGTACACCCATTGCCAATGGGGCTTCACCAATTTATCGAACTCCTGCTCTATTAACTCATCACTCGGGATGACTCGCTCCTTGATGGGCTTTCTCTACGAGTACTTACCTTGATACGGCTTGAGATCGATATCTAAACCACACCATTTGATAAACCATCCTGTTGTTTGGCAAGCTTTAGCGCGGGTAGAGCTATTGGGCTTATGTTTTTGCACTGCCAATAAAACGGCATCTTTATTCAATGGCTGCGACATCGGTAGCCACTTTAAGCCCGCATTCCAGTGATCGACTCGCCAGCGGTAGTCTTTGTCTCCAGTAAGTTTATTTTCGTAGAGGCGCTGCCGGTAGCGTTCGATCCAGGCTCCACAAGTTGCCCCTACGCCCTGTCCATAGCTAATCCAATCAAAAGTGCCTGTGGCTAAAAGTAGCCCTAATGCCTTAGCTTGTGTTTTTGCTTCAGCGAGGTCATCAGGATTAGCATAAATACCCAGTGCAATTTGCTGCTGATAAGGGGCAGATTGCTGAGCTCCTGGTTTGGGAGGCAGTGTCGCTCGTAAATATAGTCTTTTACCTCGTTGCTGTAACGAGACCCCTGTTAAGGCTGCTTTTAACCGAGCATTGATGGCTTCTAGAGTCAGTTTTCTTGAGGGCATTTCTGCACTAAACCTGCACTAAAAGTTGCATTTATAGTCACATAAACGAGCATATACATAAATGCAACTTTAGTGCAATGTACATTCTGAAGACGCTGAAATGACTGAAATAAAAGAATTTAGGGCATCTAGTAAAGTTCGTATTTCATTAGCTGGCAGAGCAGTGCGCCGTTGTATACCGGAGTGCGAGAGGCAGATCTGAGGCCAATATTGCTAGAAAGTGCCTTGTTTCCACTAAGAATGTAGGCGGTCCAACCCTTGAAACGTTGTTTTAGTACATTGCCTAGCAGTTTGTAGAATGCGCCGAGGTCTGTATCTTTGCCAAGTCTTTCCCCGTAAGGTGGATTGCAGAGCAGAATACCGCTGTCGGCTGGGGCTTCTATGTCTGCTAGCTCATTCTGTCGGAAGTCTACGAGATGTTCGATGCCGCATTTTTGGGCATTGCTGTGTGCCTGGATCAAGACATTTGGATCGCGATCACTTCCCCCCACAAAAGCACTCAGATCTTCTTTCTGTTGTTCTTCTGCCTCGGTGAGCATACTCTCCCACAGTTCATCATCATAATCTAGCCAGGTTTCAAAGCCAAACCGCTCTCGAAACAAGCCAGGCGCTACCTGCAAAGCCTGCAGTCCCGCTTCTAAAGGCAGCGTCCCCGAACCACAGAGCGGATCAAAGAATGCTTGATTAGGTTGCCACCCGGATAGCTGAATCAGCGCAGCGGCCAAAGATTCCTTGAGTGGAGCCGCGCCGACGGCAGGCCGATAGCCACGTCTGTGCAAACTGTCACCGGAGCTATCAAGGCTAAGAGTCGCCCGGTTTTTGTGTAGGTGGACGTTGATTCGAAGATCGGGTTCGTAAGTGTCCACATCGGAGCGTTGATCGAAGGCTTCGAGCTGCTGTTCTACGATCGCGTTCTTTACCTGAAGTGAAGTGAAATGGGTATGGTTAAGCGCATTCGTTTTGCCAGTAGCATTGACGGCTAGCGTGAGGTCAGGCGTGAGATACTGGCTCCAGTCAATCCGCTGAACACCGGCAAAGAGATCTTCAGCCGTAGCGCAGTCGAATTCACTTAAACGCAGCAGAATTCTAAATGGGAGTCTAGCCCACAGGTTGACTTTGTAGAGAAGGGCGCGATCGCCTTTGAACGCCGCACCGCAAAAGCCAGGCTGCACATCCTTTGCACCCAGCTGTTCCAGTTCTTCTACAACGAGTGGCTCTAGTCCTCTAGCGACGGTTGCAAAGTACTGGCTCATCGATTTTCTTACCCTCTAACATGATCGTTTGAAGACGCAATTAGCAAACTACTTCTTGGCTTGCAACCAATCTAGTAATAGCGCTGCTACCGGACCTGGCTGCTCCAACTGCGGCAGTACACCAGTCTCTGATACTACCTGAAATCGTTGAATCGCTTCAGGATTTAGCTGAGCCAAGCGCCGACCTAACGATACCGTTGTGAACTTAGCATCTTCTCCCCAAACCATCGCTGTTGGGACTTTCAAAGCCTTGATGTAGGGCGTTAGGTCGAAGTAGAGATCGCCTCTAAGAAAAGAGAGCGCCGAGTATTCTGCATTCGGCTGCTGAGCAGATTCTAGGTATGCCGAAATGATTTCTTCGGAAAGGCGTTCTGGTTTGTAGAATAAGAAGTTTTCTAGAAAGTTGCGAACAGCTAGATCGTTAGTCGCACCTAGAGTGTAGATCAGCGTATCTAGAAAAGGTGTATTGATAATCGGTTCCGGTAAGCGCCGGCCTGCGCCTTTGCCAAAATCTCTAAAGCCAGAAGGGCAAGTAAGAAATAGGAGACTAAATAAGTGTGGTTTTTGCGCAGCAAGTCTAACCATTAGACCTGCTGTAAAAGAACTAGCGACTGCCACAATCGGTCCGGTCGCCGTTTGCGATATAAACGATTCTAGGTTGACTAGATAGTCAGCAACGGTATAGCGATGAACCGGATGAGCCGACGCCCCCCAACCGATTAGATCAGGAGCAATCACTGTATATTGCGCAGCTAGAGTTGCATAAACTTTTGACCATTCATAGGCAGAAGCCCCTCCACCAAAGTTGTGGAAGAACATTACCTGGTCAGAAGCGGGTCGCCATAGCGAACTTGCCTGCGTGTAGTAAACTACCTGCCCTAATTCAGTAAAAACCGATCTCTTCCCAAATCCAGGCGGCTGGAACTTTAGCATCATAGTCTCATCGGAATAACGAGACTATCTTAACGATCACCAGCCTGCTCTGCAGCTGTTTGAATTGAGTCAGGCGGTGATAGAGACTGAGGTGAAAGTACTGTACAGGACAAAGCTAGACTATTCGAGACTGAAGCTAGCGCGATCACGCTGAGCGAAAAACATAAAGTACTCTACTACTCAGCTCTTTAGCTCAAGCCCCAGATGCTATGCTGCTCGGGATCTACTAATGCCGTCAAGAACGGCAAAAGCGATGAGAGAGATGCATATAGAGCGAAAAAGAACCCTTAAAGCAGTAGGGCTCAATCACACATCAAAATAGTCGTCTCCGATGTACCCTATGGGTTGTTGGGATAAAGCAGGTACTTTCAAGGCTAGAAGATTTATTAGAAAAGCTATACAAATACTTTGACTTAGCAGATGCGCTATTCAGCTTGGAACAATACCACAGAGTACCTTATTCATGTCGAAAGATATTCACTTATTCGTTTTTCTAGCCGATTGGTGAAAGATGTAAGGCAATTTATTCTTCTGCTGGTGGATAGCCGATCTCCCTTAGCGAAAGCATCGGATAGCAGGGAATAGATTTGGGTCCACAAATGCCTTCAACGCTACCAGTAGCTACGATACTCTCTCCAACATAGCTTTGTAGAGGCAGACCTTGAAGATAGATACGACCAACACCAGTGCCTTCTATGTAGTAGCCAGCAGGAGCAGGGTGAACAACTGTTTCATCAAGGTTGTATTGAGCTTGGAGTGTACCTTCTACAGAGATAGGAGGGGCAATGGAAGCCCTATACAGTTTGTGGAGCTGCCAAATGGTGAAGGTGCTAGCGGCTGCGCCAAGGATAAAGAAAATACCTGCGATCGCCCATAGGGTAGGTTGCGATCGCTCTTTTCTTTCGCTAGCTTTTTGCGGCTGTTCAGATATGGCTGAAGTAGTCACTGCTCGTACCCTCACCTACTTAGTGTCCATATGCTCAATATACTAATGAAAGGGTACCCTGTCAGTCGTGATCACCCGCTTCTAGACTGGCGCTTTTATACGGTTAGATAAGCACGGCCTCTACGTAGTTCAATCAAGATCAAGACAAAAGATATCAACGGCTATCACTCATCACTTTCATCATATTCATGACTCCCTTGATCGTTTGCTTGGCCAATCTGCTTGAGCTTGATATGCTTGCGACCGAGGGAGATTTCAAACTCGTCGCCGGGTTGTAATCCCATTTGCTTGGTGTAGGCAGAGCCGATTAATAAGTTCCCATTAGATTGAACAGTGATACGGTAACTGGCGCTGCGTCCACCCCTACCTGTGCCCGTTTGTGTGCTGTCAATTTGAATGCCTTCAGCTTCAATCAGCGCATTTAGAAACTTCATCATATTGACGCGGGTCACACCACTTTTGGTAATCGTGTAGTACCCACAGGTCTTAGCCTTTTCTTCTCTCGATAGATGATCTAGTTCTTTTACCTTTCTAAGCAGTGCTTTCCCTGTAAGCGCGTCTGTATCTGGATTGCTGACCATATCCTTTATGTCTGATTCTCTAAGCGAACAAATGAAGATTGCAAACAACAAACGCTGCTGAATCTACGAAAAGTATGCGACTCATTTTCATAATCTACTGCTCAAAGTCATCTGAGAAAACAAGTCTCATAGAGTGAGTCGTAGAAGCGTTGCACTTGATCAATTCCTAGCCTTAACCTTACTTATAAAACCATACTTCTAAGCTAGTGTAAATGTTATAAACTCCCACTCTATGTAGCAGTAGAAAAGAATCAGGGTGAGCCTATAATAGAGGATACTAGCGCGCTAGAATTTTCTATAACTACATTTTTTAGCTGTAGCGAAAATAATTCATTTCTTCTCTGGAAAACCAAATTTGAGTAGCAAAACATTTTCTTAGATCTTTTATTTGCAAGTCAGTCTTTCTGATGTAATTTATACCTATGAAGCTGACTACCCGAGGTCATTACAGTGTCAAGGCAATGCTAGATTTGAGCTTGCAGCCAGCGGGGTCACTCTCTTCAGTGCGGCAGATTGCTGAGCGTCAGCAGTTGCCTGCCCCCTATCTAGAAAAGCTACTGATCGAGCTAAGGCGATCGCGTCTAATCAATTCTGTACGCGGCGCCCAAGGCGGCTATCAGTTAGCCAAACCCTCCTCACAAATATCGCTAGGACAGATCCTCGAAGCCGTTGGTGAATCGGCTAGTTCTATGACTGCTATGGCCGTGAGCAGCCCGGATAACTCTACGCAGGTTCAAGCCGAAGATTGGGTAACTTCTATGCTGTGGAATCGGCTCAATCAGAAGATACAAGAAGCATTTCATAGCATCACTTTAGAAGATCTCTACTACGATGCTAGGAGCTGGCAGGCTGCTCAAGGAGAGGGCGCTAGTTTTGTTGTTTGACGACTCTCTAGTTAGGGTCGCTTTACTTGGGATTTCTGTTATTTGATTTGCCTTTGTTTGAGCTATCAGCTAGTCAGCTTGAACAGGTTCCCTTATTAATTACAGCAGCCGGATTGGACTTTGTGGTAGGCGATCCCTGGGGCTGGCCTCATCCTGTTCAGACCATAGGCAAAGTAATTGATAGCTATACTCAGTTCGTTTTGAAGCGTGATTGGTCGCCTTTCAAGAGGCGGCTAGCTGGCATAGGACTAGCTGTTTTAGTGATAGGTGGAACGGGAGTTTTGAGCTGGCTGGGGCTATGGCTTTTGGCCAGAAGCTTGCCTGTAATCGCCTGTGCGGCCGAAGTGATTCTATTAGCGAGCTGTTTTGCTGGGCGCAGTCTAAGACAGGCAGCGGAAGATGTCCTAAAACCATTAGAGAGTGGCGATATCAAACGTGCTAGGCAAAACCTAGCGCTGTATGTGGGACGAGATACCGCGCAGCTATCGGCAACTGAGATCTATCGGGCCGTCTTAGAAACAGTCAGCGAGAACGCCGTAGATGGCGTATTAGCCCCTTTGTTTTTTGCCATCATAGGTGCTTTGATTGGCGCTAGCGGGCCTGTTGCGATCGCCTACAAAGCAGCAAGCACACTTGATTCTATGGTGGGCTATAAAGAGGAGCCGTATGCCGACCTAGGCTGGTTTAGCGCCCGAGTTGAAGACGGGTTAACCTGGCTACCCTGTCGAATCAGTGTGCTCATAGTAGCGCTGCTATCAAGGCGACCGAAACAGGTATTACAAGTCTGTCGGCGAGATGCGCCTGCGGACCCTAGCCCTAATGCAGGCTGGAGTGAATGTGTGTACGCCGCAGCACTAGGCGTTCAAATGGGGGGTAATAACACATACAGAGGAAAGCTCAAACATAAGCCACTGCTAGGCAATCCGGATAGAGCAATTACCCTAGAGGTCATCAGGCAAGCGTTCACCTTGACCCGCCGTGCCTTTCTATTAGGAATAGTTATAGGCGTTTCTGTGCTGATGATCGCGCCTAGCTAAGGTGTTTGATGTCTGCGGTGGAAATCTTGAAGATAATGTCTATCTACTATAGCTTTGGTCACTTAGCTTACGGCATAGCATTGGCTATAACCCTTGTGTTTCAACAGGCTAAGTGACTCGCAAGGCGCGAATGCATCCGCACCTTGCTATACAGCATCTGTTGAGCTGATTAGAACAGGTTTGTTGGTGAAAACCACTGTATGACAGTTGTATGACAGGAAGCGATTCGACTAGCAAGTATCCTAATGACCAGGCCATGCATAAGAACACTTGCCATATCAGAAGCTGATAGGATTATTGACTTACGGTAGAAAGTCCCATGCAAAAGCGTTTCAAGGAACTGTCTTTAACAGAGAAGTGGGATGGCGTACTTACGTAATTGCTTTTTGCGTTTTTTCAATTATTGAGGCGAAGCTGATGACTCAGAAAGTAGTCGATATTCTATCTGCTGAAGAGTTGCGTCGGACGATAAACCGTTTGGCATCAGAGATTGTAGAGAAATCGGGCAACTTGAGTAATCTGGTTTTGCTAGGGATCCACACCCGTGGGGTACCGTTGGCCGACTCTTTTATGGAGCAGATCGTGCGATTAGAGGGCATCACAGTGCCCGTCGGCGCGCTAGACATCACTTTCTATCGGGACGACTTAGATCAAATTGGCGTCAGAGCCCCAGCGAAGACGGTGATTCCATTTGATCTAACAGGAAAAACGGTGGTGCTAGTCGATGATGTGATCTACAGCGGGCGAACAGTGCGAGCAGCTTTGAACGCGGTGCACGACTACGGTAGGCCAGAAGCGGTACGCTTAGCGGTGCTGATTGATAGAGGTCATCGTCAGGTACCCATTCATCCCGACTTTGTAGGTAAGCAACTACCGACATCCAATAACGAATCGGTACGGGTGCTTCTAGGCTCGGTTGATGGTCGAGACGCGGTGGAATTAACTCGGGTGTAAAAAGCAGAGGGTTGTAAAGGTGGGATTAAGTTATGTGCGATCGCCCTGCAGCTAGTAAGCAACAGCCTAAAATACTTCAGATCTCCCTGTTAACTCTTTGCCTGTGAGCTCCTCTTCTTCTATCAATGCTGATGCTCTCTCCAGCGGTAAGCTAGCTGAAGGGTCAGCTAGTCAATCGGCCAGTCAGCAGGTCGGTCAGCAGGCCAGTGAACAAACCCAGGGAAGAAAAGCAGATCACTTACGAATCTGCCTAGACGAAGATGTCCAAAGCCATCGAATTACGAACGGATTCGAGCAATATCGGTTTACACACTGCTGTCTGCCAGAGCTGAACCGTGACGATATTGACCTGCGATCAACCTTTTTGGGAAAGGCGATCACCACGCCGCTGCTAATTTCCTCAATGACAGGGGGTACAGAGCAAGCCCAGCTGATCAATCAGCGGTTAGCAAAAACGGCGCAGCGGTTTGGCCTAGCGATGGGTGTAGGCTCGCAGCGAGTTGCTGTCGAAAATCCAGCGCTGATAGAAACCTTTTCAGTCCGGCAATATGCACCAGATGCGCTGCTATTTGCCAACCTGGGTGCGGTGCAGTTGAACTATGACTATGGCATAAAGCAATGTCAAAAAGCGGTAGATGCGCTACAGGCAGACGCGCTGATCCTGCATTTGAATCCACTGCAAGAAGCGGTGCAGACAGAGGGTGATGTCAACTTTAAGGGACTATTCACAAAAATTGAGCAGCTTGCGAAGGTCCTGCCAGTACCTGTTGTGGCAAAGGAGGTAGGCAACGGGATTTCGGCAGTGATGGCCAGGCGGCTGGTTGATGCTGGGGTCGCAGCCATTGATGTTGCGGGTGCGGGCGGAACGTCATGGGCAAGAGTCGAAAGTGAGCGAGCTAAGGATGCCAAGCAGCGACGATTGGGCAATACGTTTGCCGACTGGGGGATACCGACGGCAGAGTGCTTGACCAGTATTCGATCAGAATTTCAAACAGAGCCAGCTTCAGATTCGGGCGCAAGGATATCGTCTCCTAGCACATCGTCTGCTTCAGTGTCTTTGATCGCTTCTGGAGGGCTGCGTAATGGGCTTGATGCAGCAAAGGCGATCGCCTTAGGCGCTGACTTAGTTGGAATAGCAATGCCGTTCTTACAGGCGGCGAGTCAGTCAGAAGAGGCGCTAGCAGAACTTAGCGAAGCACTAATCGCCGAGCTAACAACAGTTCTATTTTGTACTGGTAGTGAATCACTTCTAGGGCTGCGTCAGCCGGGAGTGATTAGGCGAGTGGTGAAGTAAGTATGGCTATGGATAATGGGTGATACTCAGGCGCTGGGACGTTGTCAAGGCAGGTCCGATTGCTGGCGAAAAAGCCTTCGCTGCATACCTGCGGGAATGAGATCATAAGCCTCGCGCGGGATCGCTCCAGCCAGCCTTACCTAAATCAACTCGATGAGTTTCGTTAAGATTAAGTTGATAGGTTTAGACTATTAAACCAGGGACTGGTCTGATCGAGACCTGGCTGATATATTTGCTGTCTTTGGCAAACCGGACAATCCATGCGAGATTTTTTAAAGATTGCAGCTGCTAGCGCTGTAGGGACATTGGTAGGCCTCTTTAGCCTGGTACTGCTGCTAGGGATAGGCGCATTTGGACTAGTGAGCGTGCTGCTAGTGTCTAGCTCGTCTGAGACGGAAGTGGAGATCGAAGATCAGTCTGTGCTGATGTTTGATCTGAGCACTGACATCGTTGATGGGGACGTCTCAGGTACTGGTAGGCTTTTTGATGAGTCTTTTTATGGGGTGACGCCTTCGATTTCCTTATATGACGCATTGCAGGCGATCGCCGCTGCTGCCGAAGATGACAGAATTTCAGGCATTTATCTAACTGGGATGCCGGCGGAAGGGCTAGCAACGCTGAAGGAAATCCGTGCGGCCCTAAAGGACTTTAAGACGTCGGGTAAGCCAATCTTGGCCTATAGCACTGGGCTCAAAGAGCGAGACTACTACATGGCATCGGTGGCAGATGATCTGCTGTTAGCTCCAGTGGGCCTGCTAGAGATTAATGGCTTTCGAGCTGAGACTCAGTTTCTAGGAAATGCATTAAAGAAGTATGGCGTGGGCGTGCAGGTAGTGCGGGCGGGCCGGTACAAATCGGCGGTAGAGCCATTTACTAGGTCGCAGAGCAGCCCCGAAGAAAAGCAACAAACTGAAGTGTTAGTCACTAGTCTATGGCAAGACTTTCTTAATACCGTCACCGATGAGCGGGAGGTCACGCCTACGCAGATGCAGACCTATGCTGATGAAGTGGGCTTGATTGAACCGGAGCAGGCACTGGCATCTGGGCTAGTTGATCGGCTGGGGTTTTACACTGAGATGCTGAGCGAGCTAAAAAAGCTGGCGGGTGAGGCCGATTCTAGCGAGGATGCATCGGCAGAGAGCTGGGCAGAGGCAGATGAACCAGAGTTTGCCAATGTGACTTTGAGCGACTACGCGCGAACTGTGGCTAGAGACCGCAATTCTAGTGAGGATAAAGATGCGATCGCTGTTGTCTACGCTCAAGGCAACATCATTGTCGGGGAAGGCTCGGTACCTGGAGCGATTACCTCAGAAGGACTGTCTGCGACGCTACGAGATATGCGTGAAGACGACGATATAAAAGCGGTGGTGCTGCGGGTGAATAGCCCGGGCGGCAGTGCGACGGCCTCGGAAATTATTGCGAATGAAGTGAGGCTACTCGCTGATGAAAAGCCGCTAGTGGTCTCGATGGGCGACTATGCCGCATCGGGCGGATATATGATTGCTGCGCCTGGGGCAAAGATTCTGGCCTCTCCGACCACCATTACTGGCTCAATTGGAGTGTATGGACTGCTGCTGAACTTTCAAGAAATTGCGAATGAAAACGGTATCACCTGGGACGATGTCAAGACAGCGCAGCTAGCAGGTATGGGCACCGTCAGTCGGCCTAAGACAGCCTCAGAGCTGAAGGTGCAGCAAGACTATGTAGATACGCTCTACACTCGGTTCACTAGTCTGGTAGCAGAGGGCAGAGATATCTCTATGGCGCGAGTTGGACAAGTGGCACAGGGCAGAGTGTGGACTGGAGAAGAAGCGATCAACGCGGACCTAGTTGATGAACTAGGCGGATTGAATGATGCGATCGCCTTAGCGGCCCAAACTGCAAAGATAGAAGAATTTAAGGTAGAAGAATATCCTCGTATTCCGTCATTTGAAGAACAGCTGCTCGATAGTTTGTTTGGCGCAGAAATGATCACGCGTCTACCTTGGAACAAAGATCCACTCACTGACCAGCTCTTAAAACTACGAGAAGACTTCAAGCTGCTAGAACGCTTGAACGATCCAACCGGTATGTATATGCGCCTGCCCTTTACAACAGAAATCGAATAGATGCGTAACTGGTTTCGTCCAAGCGTTACTTCAATGGAGGGTTACGCGCCCGGAGAATGGCCCGCTCTAGAGGCTGGCGTTCTTAAGCTAAACTCAAACGAAAATCCCTATCCACCTTCCCCAAAAGTGATTGCGGCGTTAGATCACATCGGCGCTGAGCTGCTACGTCGATATCCGGATCCGCTAGCTAGAGATTTCTGTCAAAAAGTCAGCGAAACGTTTGGTATTCCGACTGATTGGGTGATTGCCGGAAACGGTAGTGATGATCTACTGACGCTGTTAGTTCGAGCTTGCTCGGAAGGCGACGTTAGGTCTTTGGCCTATCCAATGCCAACCTATGTGCTCTATCGCACGCTAGCTGAGATTCAACCTGCCACTGTTGTTGAAGTGCCCTATCAGCAAAAAGGAACAGATTGGCTCTTGCCGATCGATCAGCTTTTAGAAGCCAACGCAGCGGTCACATTGATTGCCACGCCAAACAGTCCGTCTGGCCATGTGGTAAGGCGGAGCGATCTTCGGAGGCTTGCCGCAGGGCTCACTGGCGTGCTGCTGATCGATGAAGCGTATGTAGATTTTGTTGGTAAAGCTGCCGACCGAGCGAACTTAGACTTAGTGAGAGAGTTTGCGAATGTGATGCTGCTGCGGACGCTCTCAAAAGGATATGGGCTCGCTGGTTTGCGATTGGGCTTTGGCATTGCTCAGCCTGGGCTGTTAGCGGGGCTGCTAAAGGTGAAAGATAGCTATAACGTGGATGCGATCGCGTTGAAATTAGGAGAAGTTGCGATCGCTGACCAAGCCTACAAAACCGAAACCGTTCAAAAAGTCATCGCCGCCCGCAAACAACTCGCAACAGAGTTACGGTCCTTAGGTTTTTTGGTATGGCCCTCTTCAACTAATTTCTTGCTCGTGAAGCCGCCGAAAGATATCGCTCGGTCTCTGCAAGCCGCACTAAAAGCAAAAGGCATCATGATCCGGTACTTCAATCAGCCAGAACTAGATGACAAACTACGGATTACAGTCGGCACGCCAGCGCAAAATGCACATATGGTACAGGCAATTTCTCGCTTGCTATAGAATAGCAACAGGTTTAGAAGCATCTGTGGCTAGCTACCCTTCGGTGAAAGCCTCCGCTTCGACTTCAATCAGCATATCTGGATTGATCAGACCCTTCACTTCTACCATTGCCGTCACAGGAGGATGTTCTCCAAAGAATTCTTGATGCGCTTTGCCAAAGGCTTCCCATTGACTAATATCAGTGACATACATGCGGGTGCGAACGACTTGATGCAGCCCCGCATCCATTGCAGCAAGCGTATCCCTGATAATTTCAAAGCAGCGACAAGCTTGGGCATAGGCATGACCAGGCGCGAAGGTACTGCCGTCTGTTGCAATTGGCGCTGTGCCAGAAAGATAGATGGTTTTACCTGCACGGAGCGCACGGCAATAGCCAACTCTAGGCTCCCATTCTGTATCTGTAAAATGACGCTGAACCATGTTGACACCAAGCATTTACATCGAGAAAGACTAGCGATAGTCAAATGTATGAGGGGCTAACCGTCAAAGTTAGCTGAAGCTCAGCGTTTGACTAGAGTAGCGTGTCTAGATCGATTCCCTGACGCTTCATCTGTGCTTGGAGAGCTGCGAGTTTCGCTTCGAGAGCATTAGCCCTTTGCTTTTCGACTTCTGCTCTTTGCTTTTCAGCTTCTGCTCTTTGCCTTTCAGCTTCTGCCCTTGTCAGCAGCCACTCTCCACTCTCGCCATACCATCGTAGCCAGAGTCTCAGATTTCCCTGTCTATAAGTCCCATGCCAGAGTCCTATACCAATCTCCAACTCCGGGATCCAAAATCGATTGTCCGATAGTGTTTGTTGTCTATACTGCCCAGCTTCGAGCTTGAACACCTTCAATTCATCTGTGTAGCGATTGAAGACGACATAGTAAGGAACTTGCAAAATTTGTTCGTAGACAGTCCATTTGTTGGGTGGCGATTCTGGAGGTGAGATAGTCTTTCCCAAGTCTTCGTCTTCTGTTCCAGGAGAAATCAGCTCGATGATAAGGTATGGATTGACAGGTTCTTGCCAAGTGACATAGCTCAGCCGCATATCGCGGCCTTCGTATAAAGGCGGTACACCGACGGCTATAAACCAGTCTGGGCGCTTGTGCCAAAGTGGATGGTCTAGGTCGTAGTAAACATTTAGATCGGTGCCGATAAAATAGTCTTCGTCAGTGTAGTCTGACAGAGCTAGAGAGAGACTTAAAAGCTCAGGCTGCGAATGGTGAAAAACGTCTGGCAAACCAGGCTCCTCAGGAAACTCACTCGGCAAGTCGTACATGGTGGGCAGTTCATGACGAGCTAACCGACGAGCTGTCTCGTTTTTGGTATTAGGCCAAGTGAAAGTCATGGGTATCAGCATGATACGTCTACTTTCATTATGTCATCAATGCTAGAAAGCGTTACTTCAAAGCCTCTAGATAGGCCTTGACAGCGTTGGCATATCCCATCTCCAAGGCATCGGCTGTAAGCGCATGTCCGATAGAGACTTCTAACAGATTTGGAATCTCTTTGAACATAGGCAGATTATCCAGATTCAAGTCATGGCCGCCGTTAATCCCAAGACCAACAGATTGAGCACAGGCGGCGGCGGCTTTGTAGATCTCAAAGCTTTCTCGTCCTTTTCCCTCTCGGTAGGCAGTCGCGTAGGGTTCTGTATACAGCTCAATTCTTTCACAACCTAATCGTGGGACAAGCTTGATTTGTTCTATATCTGGGTCCATAAATAGACTGACCCGGCATCCTAACGCGTTCAGCTCACCAATAATGGGTTTTAGCGTTTCTCCATCTCTAGTCACGTTCCACCCGTGGTCAGAGGTATTTTGAGTTGGGTCGTCAGGCACTAATGTGCATTGATCCGGCTTGACTTCTCGAATGATATCCATGAAGGGAAATTCGAGCGGGTTTCCCTCGATGTTGTACTCAATAGTAGGGTGCTCTTCCAATAGGCTAGCGAGGTCATATACGTCGGTGCGGCGGATATGGCGTTCGTCTGGTCGGGGGTGAACAGTAAGACCATGGGCTCCGGCAGCAATGCTGATCTCTCCCATCTTGACGACGCTAGGAATGGTGAGAGGACGGGCATTGCGTAGCATAGCAACTTTATTAAGATTGACGCTGAGGTTGGTCATAGAAATGCTGTTAGCACGCGTTGTTTTAATCTTTATTTACCACATACGCCGCCGTCGATGTTTGAGGAATGCTGCCCTCACCAAACTGCATCATATAAAGTCGGAACATATTTGAGCATGATTCAAGGCTAACTGCCAATTACCTAACGTTTGAGATCTAGCCTTGGGAATCTACAGAGCAAACCTAAGCAGTTAGCTTGTCATCAGTTGGTGACTATCTATGCTGTGTAGTGATGGTTTCTAGATTCACCTCTACCTATGGTAATAGCGAAAGTCAATCCGCGTTCTGGTAATGTCTATAGGCATTTGTCTGTTATGAAAAGTTATGACCTATTGTCTAGGTGTCAGGGTGGAGAAGGGTCTGGTATTCGCAGCCGACTCCAGGACCAACGCGGGAGTAGACTATATCTCCTCTTATCAAAAGCTGTTTGACTTCTCAGTGCCGGGCGATCGCGTCATTGTCCTTTGCACTGCTGGCAGCCTTTCTACTTCTCAAGCGGTATTGCACAGCATTCGTCAAGATATTGAATCGGTGGCTGAAGATGTAGTCAATCTGTACACGCTATCTTCTCTACATGATGTCGCTAGCTACATCGGCCAAAAGCTACGCACGA
This sequence comes from Synechococcus sp. PCC 7335, assembly GCF_000155595.1. Lineage (NCBI taxonomy): Bacteria > Bacillati > Cyanobacteriota > Cyanophyceae > Synechococcales > Synechococcaceae > Synechococcus > Synechococcus sp. PCC 7335. The sequence continues at coordinate 925,798 of NZ_DS989904.1, forward strand.
TTCAAGATCGAGAACGCACCTGGCTAGAGAAAGACGGTATTGACTACCAAAGTACGTTTATCGTCGGTGGACAAGTAGCAGGCGAAGAACCTGGTATCTATCTTGTCTACAGTCAGGGAAACTTCATTGAGGCAACCCCGGAGACGCCTTTCCTACAGATTGGGGAAACAAAGTATGGCAAGCCGATTCTAGATAGAACAATTAGCTATGAATCATCATTAGAGAAAGCAGCAAAAACGGCTTTGCTCTCTTTAGATTCAACGATGCGCTCTAATATTTCAGTCGGTCCGCCAATTGATATGGTGCTGTATGAAACAGACGCTTTAGAAATTCGCAACCGGGTCAGATTACAAGAAGACGACCCGTATCTAGACAAAATTCGCGAATATTGGGAGCGGGCGCTGGCAGAGGCATCTAGCCATTTGCCAGAGATTGCTTGGAATCGAGTAGAAATTCAGGAAGATTAACATCTCAGTTTGGGTTTTTATACCAATGCTAGCTATAGAAAATAATCACGCATCGGCTCAACCGCGGAGGGAAACGCTATCTCCAACTTGACGGCCAGAATTATCCCATTCGCCTAGTGAGAGATAACTACAACAGGCGTCGTTCATACGCTTCAGCGCCCTAGAAACCAGAACGTCTAGTCAATTTCATTAGAGACACGGTATCTAGTATTGACAGTGCTCATCAGTACACTACTGTTGTCTTTCTTCTGGGGAAAGCTTTTTAAAGTAACAAACTCTATGAGAGACATAGAGTAGTATCAAGGATAACAACTTTGGATACACAAAAGTAAGACTCGCTCCTCTTTTACGTTTGCTAACATCGAATTACGAAGGTAATCGAGAGGCTTTCTGCCATGCCAGAAGTCAAAGGAAAACGCAAGTTACAATTCTCTCCATTTCAAGATGATGTTTCTGAAGTTGTCAAGCGCCTAGACAGTGATTTAGAAAACGGCTTGAGCGCAGAGAAAGTCGCAAAGCGCTATGAAACTGACGGTTGGAACGAGCTGCCTGTCATACCAGGAAAGCCTGCCTGGCTAAGGTTCTTACTACAGTTTCATCAGCCGCTACTCTATATTTTGTTGTTGGCAGGCGCAGTCAAAGCTTTTTTAGGATCTTGGACGAATGCAGGTGTCATTTGGGGCGTGATGGTCCTTAATGCCATCATTGGCTATGTTCAAGAGGCCAAAGCAGAAGATGCGATCGCCTCCCTATCAAAGGCAGTAACAACAGAGGCTACTGTGCTTCGCGATGGGCAAACGCTGCAATTGCCCTCACGAGACTTAGTGGTTGGCGATGTGGTGCTACTGAGCTCAGGGGACAAAGTGCCCGCCGATGTGAGATTGTTCAAAACGCGCAGTTTGCAAGTAGATGAATCGGCGCTGACAGGAGAATCGCTCCCGGTTGAAAAGTTTGTGCGTCCCTTACCGGTTGAAACGCCGCTGGCGGAGCGGATAAATATGGCCTATGCCGGTAGTTTTGTAACATTTGGGCAAGGGAGAGGCGTGGTGGTCGCGACGGCAGAAGCGACTGAAGTCGGTCAGATCTCGCAGTCAATGGGAAACAGTGTCAATCTGAGTACGCCGCTGACTCGCAAATTTTCTAAATTTAGTCGCCTGTTGCTCTATGCCATTTTGACCCTGGCGACGCTGACTTTTGTAATTGGGCTGGGTCAGGGCGAATCCTGGGTGTATATGTTTGAGGCGGTGGTGGCGCTAGCAGTCAGTGCCATTCCAGAAGGCTTACCGGCGGTGGTCACCATCACTCTAGCAATTGGCGTGAATCGCATGGCGCAGCGTAACGCTATTGTGCGCAAGCTACCTGCAGTTGAAGCGCTAGGCAGCGCGACCGTAGTTTGCTCTGATAAGACAGGCACGCTGACCGAAAATCAAATGACTGTGCAGGCAGTTTATGCTGGCGAGCAGCACTACCGAGTGAGTGGCAGTGGCTATGGGCCAAAGGGAGAGATTGTTCTTTTGAAAGAGGGAAAGGATGGAGATTTAGAGCACCCGTTTGAAGGAGAGCTCCCTAAAGCACTGCAAACCTGTCTGACAGCAGGGGTGCTGTGCAACGATGCTCAGCTAAAGCAAGAGGAAGAGCAGTGGTCTGTAGTCGGCGATCCGACTGAGGGCGCGCTACTTGCAGCGGCGGTCAAGGCAGAGTTTACCCAATCTGGACTGGTTGCCCGTAACCCTCGCTTGGATGCTATTCCCTTTGAGTCTCAGTATCAATATATGGCGACGCTGCACGATGCTACTTCTCGGGTGATCTATATCAAAGGCTCAGTTGAAGCCATTCTAAGTCGCTGTAGCCAGATGGTAGATACTCAAGGCGAGATTATCCCGCTAAATCACTCATCGATTGTTCAAGCGGTTGAAGCAATGACAGCGCAGGCGCTAAGAGTTCTGGCATTTGCTTATAAGAGAGTAGGTTCTCACGTCCATGCGATTGAGCATGAAGATGTGGAAACAGGGCTGGTGTTTTTAGGATTGCAGGGGATGATTGATCCGCCGCGTCCGGAGGCGATCGCAGCCGTTCATGCTTGTCGGAACGCGGGCATTCGGATCAAGATGGTTACAGGCGATCATATCTCAACGGCTCGAACGATCGCCCGGCGGATGAATATTCAACAAACCAAGGAGGTTCTAGCGTTTGAAGGACGCGCGCTAGTGCCAATGCCAGACGATGAGCTAGCTAGAACAGTCGAAGCGGGAGATGTGTTTGCGAGGGTAGCGCCTGCCCAAAAGCTCAGGCTAGTCGAAGCGCTCCAATCGCAAGGAGAGATCGTGGCGATGACCGGGGACGGGGTGAATGACGCGCCTGCTCTTAAACAAGCAGATATCGGAATTGCCATGGGCAAAGGCGGTACCGAAGTGGCCAGAGAAGCGGCAGATATGCTTTTGACCGACGACAACTTTGCCTCAATTGAGGCGGCAGTAGAAGAAGGACGGACGGTCTATCAAAATCTACGCAAGGCGATCGCGTTTCTGTTACCTGTGAATGGCGGCGAGTCGATGACGATTTTAATCAGCGTACTGTTGGCTAGAGAGTTACCGATTCTATCGCTGCAAGTTCTCTGGCTAAATATGATTAATTCTTTGACGATGACGGTGCCGCTGGCATTTGAGCCTAAGTCAAAGAATGCCATGCGACAGCCGCCGCGAAACCCGAAAGAACCGTTGATTACAGGGTTATTGCTTAAGCGCATTCTGCTCGTGTCTTTGTTTAACTGGGTTTTGATCTTTGGCATGTTTGAGTGGGCAAAAATCACCTTCGACGATGTTGTTGTGGCGCGGACAATGGCAATTCAAGCCTTAGTCGCAGCTCGAATTGTTTATCTATTAAGCATTAGCCAGCTAGGTGCTAATTTGCTGGCATGGTTACGCGATCGCTCTGTTGCGGTAACCAGTGCACCTTTTCTGCTTTTGGGTATTGGAGGGGCGATCGCCCTGCAAGTGCTCTTTAGCCAATGGTCTTTGATGAATACGCTTTTTGAAACAGCACCTTTAACCTGGGGGCAATGGCTGATTTGTTTATTGCCAATGCTACCAATGCTGCCATTTGCAATCTTCGTCAATCGAGTAGATCCACAGCACCAAGTACTCTCCTCCACTCGCTAAGCACCACTCGGTGAATTCTATCGAAATTAGACTAAAAAAGGACAAGTTAAGATGATTCAAAAGATTTTGACTGCGTTGGACTACGATGACACCTGTCAAAGCGTTTTTGAACAGGCGCTCGACTTGGCACAAGCCACACAATCAGAGTTAAAACTACTCAATGTTTTAGCGCTAGAAAGAGACAGTAGTATGATGTTCTCTCCTTACACTGATATGGATTGGAGAGAGTATGAAGATCAATACCGCAGGCTACAGACAGATAGCCTCAAACTGCTAGAAGACTTTGCTGAGAAAGCCAAAGCCGTCAAGGTATCTGCTGATTTTGCTCAGGAGGTAGGGATGGCGGGGCCTGTTATTTGTAAACTTGGTAAGGTGTGGAAAGCAGATTTAATTGTTGTTGGCAGCCATGGACGCAAGGGCCTAAGTGAAATGCTGTTGGGCAGCGTTAGCAACTATGTGGTCCATCACGCCACCTGTTCTGTCATGGTTGTTCACCAACCGGACTGAGGGTTGGCGCCTACCAGAGATCCACAGAGCGTTTCCACAGAGCGGTTAGTTTGATGTCAACCGAATGTTGGTATCGAGGGTTGTCTTGACTGATTGGCCTGGTTTCAACGTGCCAGAAACCGGCGCGGCTTGTCTTGGATCAACGGCAGCGGCGATCGCAATATGCCGATCGCTGACGGCCAGCCCCAAAGTAGGATCAAATCCTCGCCAGCCGCCGCCTGGCACATATACTTCTGCCCACGCATGTAGATCATGCGATAAATCTTCTTGGCTTGTTTCTAGATCACCTTCTTGATAGCCGCTCACAAACCTAGCCGCGAGCCCTACCGCCTGACAGACCGCCATAAATAGCACAGTGAAGTCTCGGCAAGTTCCTACTTTCTTTTGTAAGGTAAGCGCCGCAGGATAGGGCATGCCTTCTAGGCGTTGCTCATAGGCACACTCGTTTGGAATAAACTGCGTCAGGCGAGTCAGAAAATAGCCGACGTTCCCGCTAGTTTCTTGGTAGATAGACTGTGCTAGCTGAATGACTTCGGGGGCGATCGCATCTCCAACGCCCGAGCCTATTGGTCTACTTAGATATGGCTGAAGCTGCGACGCTAGCGAACTAGGGTAGTCTATGGGAAGCTGTACAGCCCAGGGCTCAGCTAGATAGTCAAAAGGATTTTCTCTAGTCGTACTAACTGCACTAGTTGTCTGAATTTTCCAAGTTTCTATGGGCGTATCAAACGCGATTTGCAAACAAGTATTGCCATCCGCATCTAGAAAATAGGTTCGGCGACTAGGTACTGGGTCAATAGTAAGGTCGAACTGGCGTAGCCACTGAGAGCCATCGTTACGGGGACAGAGTCTAAGCGTATGGGGATGAAGCTCAACTACGCTGCTGTACTGATAGTGAGTAGTATGAGTAATGTTGTAGCGCATAGAAGACTACTCTACTGCGTTAGCGGTGAGCTGACTGGCTGTCTGACTGGCCGTCTGACCAGCTGTCTGACTGGCTGTTTGGCCCCCCTGGCTGGATGTTTGACTCATCTGGCCAAGACTTTGCGATTGTTCTGAGGTATTAAAAGCATCTGTGATAGAAGACGATTGAACAGACGGGGGAATGGCAATAAAATCTTCATGAACGCGATCGCCCACCTGATTTAGCCGCAGCTGTAATCCATCAAGAAACTCATGCAGCCCATGCGAGAAAATTTCTTCAAAGGTGACATACTCGATTTCAGCGCGTAGCTTACCTAATTCCCGTTGGCTAGAAAAAGAGATATCTGAACTCGGCCCAATGATGCTTTCTAGAGACCTTTCTGCGTGCCGTAGGCAAAACTTAATCGAACGAGGAAACTGAAGATTAAAGATCAAAAAGCGAGCAACGTTAGCAGGCGTCAGTTCTTGCTCTACTTTTCGATACATCTCGTAGGCGCTAGCGGACTTTAGCAAAGAAATCCACTGTAAATTGTCTAGAGGTGAACCTACCGCTTTCACAGAGGGCAGCAATAAAAAGTATTTCACATCTAGAATGCGACTGGTTTTATCAGCTCGCTCTAACAGTCGTCCTAGCCGTCCGAAGTGCCAGCTTTCGTTCCAAGATGAAGTCGCATTCATCACCCCAACAAAGCGATGGCTAGCTAGCTTCACCTCTGCATAAAAGGCATAGATTTCACGGATGTCTTCAGGCTTATTCTTGGCGGCATCTTCAACCATCAAGTAAAACGTATTAATCTGTTCCCACATCTCTGATGAGATAGTTTCGCGCACAGATCTCGCATTTTCTCTAGCCGATCGAACGCAGGAAATAATTGAGTTGGGTGAATGGATATCAAACGTCAGAAAGTTTAATACATTTGTTGAAGTTGTCTGGCCATAGCGTTCTTGAAAGAGCGCGCGATCGCCTGTCACCGCAATCAGCGGTTCCCACTGCTGCGTTACACCTACCGGATTATCCATCAATAGGTTGAGATTCACCTCAACGAAGCGAGCGACGTTTTCAGCTCGCTCAATGTAGCGATTCAGCCAATAGATAGAATCTGCAACCCGACTTAACATTGTTGTTTACTCCTCATTGACAACCCAAGTATCCTTACTGCCGCCGCCTTGCGAAGAATTCACGACGAGCGAGCCTTCTTTTAGCGCTACTCTGGTAAGTCCGCCTGGGTTTACGTAGGGAGCACTGCCTTTTCCATATAGAATAAAGGGCCGTAAATCAACGTGTCGCCCCTGAAATGACTGATCAATTAGCGTAGGAACTCTAGAGAGGGACAGCGTCGGCTGGGCAATATATCCTCTCGGGTTAGCCTTAATCCTGTGGGCGAACTCCTGCTGTTCTTCTTTAGAAGACTGACAGCCAATCAGCATTCCATAGCCGCCTGAGGCGTCTGTTGCTTTTACGACCAAAGAATCTAAATTAGCCAGAACGTGCGACTGTTGCTTTTCATCTTCACAAAAGTAGGTTGGCACGTTTGGAATAATTTGTTCTTCATTTAGATAGTATTTGATCATTTGAGGAACATAGGCGTAAACCAGCTTGTCATCAGCAATGCCAGTTCCAGGCGCGTTGGCGATCGCCACTCTCCCTTTACGATACACGTCCATCAGTCCCGGCACGCCCAGCATAGAATCAGCGCGAAAAACTTGAGGATCGATGAAGTCGTCATCAATTCGACGATAGATCACATCTACCTTACACAGCCCTCTGGTCGTCCGCATTTTGACATAGCCATCGTCTACGACTAGATCAGGACCTTCTACTAAGGTAATGCCCATTTGCTGAGCGAGGAAAGAATGCTCGAAATAGGCTGAATTAAACGATCCAGGCGTTAGCAAAACAACGGTCGGATTGCTGATGTAGTCAGGTGCAAGGGCTCTTAGCGTGCTGAGTAACTGCGAAGGATAGTCGTCAACTGCTTTGATATCTAGCGCTTCAAATAGGCTAGGGAAGGAGCTTTTCATCACCGTCCGATTTTCAAGCACGTACGAGACGCCCGAAGGACAGCGCAAGTTATCTTCTAATACGTGCCAACTCCCCTGGCGATCGCGGACTAGATCAGTGCCTGTAATATGACACCAAACCCCACCTGGCGGCTTTAGCCCCATACAAGGCGGCAAAAATCCAGAGGCCGATTCGACGGTTTCTCGTGGAATCACGCCATCTTCAATAATCTTTTGATCGTTGTAAATATCGTCTAAAAAACAATTGAGGGCGGTGATCCGCTGCTGTAATCCCTTTTCTAGCCAGCTCCAATCCTTTCCAGGGATAATGCGAGGAACCACATCAAATGGAAAAACCTTCTCAGATCCCTGCTCATCACCATACACATTGAACGTCACACCCATTTTGAAAAGCGTATTCTGCGCAGCTTGCTGACGCACAATCAGGCTATCGATAGGCACAGATTCTATCCGTTCAACCAACAGCGCTGCCGCACTACGAGGAACACCAGGTGCGGTAAAAAGCTCATCGTAAAAATCACCAGGATCGTAGGCTTTGAAAGACATAGAGGGCGATTTGCGGCGCGAATTAACACCTCTACATCTATCGCGTCTTGGGACACAGGTGTGTATATCTTCCAACGGACTTAAGACCACAAATATGGTAGGTCCTAGCAATTATGGTGATAGAAAGTCCCCTTCCAAAGTAGTTACAGCTTGTCCACTAAGAAGGATGCGATTCTCGCTAGAGACAGGCGCTGTATTACTATCAGGCACTTTGCACTGCACGCGAACGGTGCCGCCTCGCTTAGATAGCTGCTGAGCAGTCATATTAGACTTGCCAAGCTTTTCTTGCCAGTAGGGTGCTAGTGATGTGTGGGCAGAGCCTGTTACGGGATCTTCGTTGATACCCACCGCAGGAGCAAAGTAGCGACTGACAAAATCATATTCGTCGCTATCGGCTGTCGCAGTCACAATCACCCCATGTACGGGAAGCTTTCTTACAGCCTCAAAGTCCGGGGCTAAGGTGCGTAATACTTCTTCTGAGCGGAGTTCAATGAGATAGTTAATATCATTCCTAGCAACTGTACGAATGTCTCCACCACAACAAAGCGATTTGATCAGCTCCGGGGCAACATACGACGTAACGGTTACTGGCTGAGCTGGGAAGTCCATTTCAATCCAGCTGCCTTTTTTGGTGGCACTAAGCCATCCACTTTTCGTTTTAAAGCGAGCAACCTCTGCCGAAACTAGATAGCCTTCACTCCACAGTACATGGGCACTAGCAAGCGTGGCATGGCCACACAAATCGACTTCTGTTGCTGGCGTGAACCATCGCAGACTATAGCCGTCTTCAATCGGTGAGAGAAAAGCCGTTTCAGAAAGGTTCATCTCGGCGGCGATCGCCTGCATCAAAGACTCTTCTATCGGCTCATCCATCACACATACGGCCGCCGGGTTACCCGCGAAAGGTCGATCGGTAAACGCATCTACTTGAATGATTTTCAGTGGCATTTTGTGTAATCTCTTCCTACGCAAACAACTTCAGTTCTGTGCAATTAATTATTTCAACAACAGAACAATGCTAGCGGCGAGCAGAGCGCCCATCGCCACATTGAACCATCGTAGCCGAACCGGATCTGCTAGAAAACCGCGTAGCGCACTCCCAAAGAGCGCCCAGCTGCAAACGCATGGCCAGTTGAGAACAGAAAACAGAATGGTGACTATGATTGTAGATCTTACTGGCTGCTGCGAGCTGGTGTATAAAGACATTCCAGAGATAGCCATTACCCAAGCCTTTGGATTCACCCACTGGAACAGAGCCGCCTCAAACATATTAAGCGGCTGAGCTTCTGTTAGCGCTTGATCTTTGCTTTTCTCTACTTTGGGCTCTTTCGAGACCAGCGAGCGGCTAGTCGCAATCCGAACAGCAAGATAGAGCATGTACGCTGATCCAACAATCTTCAACACAAGCTGTAGAACTGGAAAAGTTGTGAACAAAAATCCTAATCCTAGCCCTACAGAGATGAGTAGAACAAAAAGGCCGCCCGATATTCCTAAAGTGTGAGGCAACGTACGCTGGAAGCCAAAATTCACACCAGATGCCAGCAGCATGATGTTGTTTGGACCGGGGGTAATTGAGGTGGCGATCGCAAATAAACATAGCGCCACAATCACTTCACTACTCATTCAAATACTCTTCTTTATTCAAATACTCTGAACTTAAATACTCTGATCAGCGAGCTGAACGCTCTTCTAACCACACGCGCACAGCCTGTTCCGAGAAAAATGACGATCGAGCTTGAGTCACAGGATCATAGATTATCCACTGGGTCTCACCTGTTGTTGTTGACTGCTGTCGAATTGATAGCCTTTGCCGACCTGTCAAGAAATCTACAAGAGCCCGGCCAACCTGATGCCAGATCGATTTTAGCGGGTGGCTTGATAGGGCTTTTCGTCTAGGAGCGGGCTGATCTATCTGTTGATGGCTGACGATGCGTTGAAATTCGGTTTCCAGACTAACTTCTTTAGGATTAGCTTCTTCGATACTAACTTCTTCGGCATTAACTCCTAGATAAGCTTGTTGGCCAAACCTTAGATCACGGGCAAAGTTCATAATTGGTATCTCACAGCATTCGTGGTCAACACCCTTACTATCGCTAGCCGTTAGCGGCTATTGGAAGGTACAGATCGCACAGATTTGACTAGTACAGTTCGCGACGCTGACGACTTTTTGCCACTGTACTAGCTAAAGTTCTCATAACTGTACCAGCAGTGACTTCTAAAACTTCGATAGGCTAGGATTAGACTGCCTTGCCGTATGTCGGCCCTATGCTGATGAAGATTCCTCTCGATCGCCAAGCCAAACAACCAATCTACTTGCAGATACGCGATCGCATTCATCACCTCATTCATACCGGACATCTGCCGCCCAATAGTCAGCTTCCCTCCATTCGGGCGCTGGCCCAAACCACCCAGGTCAACAAGCTCACGGTCATTGAAGCCTACAGCGTTCTAGAGGCCGACGGTCTGGTTCAGGCTAAGCAGGGCGCTGGCTATTTTATTACCCCTTCTTATTCTCGCGCTAAGCTGCGATCGCTCTCTTCTAATGGGCATCAAGATCAGCAGCTCAGCAAAACTATAGACTACGCCCAGCGCCGGTTCAATCCCGCTCAGCAAGTCATCCTCCCAACCAAAGGAGTTTACTCTTTCCCTGATATCTACTCCGCTTCGCTCAGATCTCACAATCGACCTGACTATATCGATTTTGGACTTGGCTTTCCCCAAGCTAGCGATGTTGAAGATCTTCAGCGCATTTCTCGCCGTGCGATGAAATCAGCTCACACGTTCTTTCAACCTGGCGATCCGCAGGGCAATCTTGAGCTGAGAAATCAAATTGTTCAAATTCTTCTACAGCAAGGGCTAGAGATCTCTCCTGAAGATCTCATTGTTACCAGCGGCTCTATGCAATCGCTTTCTCTTTTAGCTAATCATTATGTGATGCCCGGAGATCGAGTAGTTGTAGAAGCGCCGACTTATCATGGTGTACTTTCAATCTTTCAGCAGCGCCGTGCTCAGGTCATTGGCATTCCGATGACTGCTGAAGGAATGAATCTAGATTTGCTAGCTCAGTACCTAGAAAGCCATCGGCCGAAGCTGATCTACACCATTAGCACGCTACACAATCCTACTGGCATCACCACATCTGCTCAGCATCGCAGACAGCTACTAGCGCTTGCTGAGGCATATAGCTGCCTGGTTATAGAAGATAATGCCTACGAGCCATTGAGCTTTGGAACTACGCCACCACCGATCAAAGCGTTCGATAATAGAGGCAGCGTGGTTTACGTAGGCACATTCTCCAAGACGCTGATGCCGGGACTACGAGTCGGCTATATGGCCGTCACGAGTAATGATTGCCAATCAATTGTTGAACGCAAGCTACTGCATGACTTGCACGTATCTGCTGCGTCGCAGGCGATTGTGAAAGAGTATCTGGCCTCAGGTCACTATCGGCGACGACTGACAAAGATTAAGCGGCTGCATCGCGATCGCCGTGACTATATGATCGATGCACTTATTCGACACTTTCCGCTTAGCGTCACCTGGACTGTTCCAGACGGCGGTACGTTTCTATGGATTCAGCTACCTAATCGCATTGATCTCGAATTGCTGTGTCGCGCTGCTGCCGAACGAAAAGTGTTAGTCGGATCAGGAGCAGCTTTCTTTCCGAAAGAACAAGGTTACCCAGCGCTGCGGCTGAACTTTTCTCTGCCATCAGAAGAAACAGAACGCGGTGTGAGAATCTTAGGTGAAATCTTACACATCATGCTGGAACAGTAGCCGCCTAAACAGGCCTACAAATAGAATAGAGAGCAAATATTGAGAAAAACGTAGATGATTTTGCTAGCGGTGTTCGCGATAGGATTGGTCGCTGGCTTTGTAGATGCGATCGCAGGAGGTGGCGGGCTGATTATGCTGCCAGGATTGTTGTTTACTGGACTGCCCGTAGGAAGTGCGATCGCTACTAACAAACTCTGTGGCACCTTCGGCTCACTGACTAGCACGTTAAAATTCGCTCAGTCGCAGCAAATTGACTGGTCAGCCTGCAAGCTTATGGCACTACCAATCATCATCGGAGCCTATCTTGGTAGCCGCAGTATTGGACTATTACCTTCAACTTGGGCAGAGCCTATCGTCGTCACGCTAATGGCTATCATCACGCTGTTTGTTATCTTCAAACCTGGCTTTGGCATAGCTAAAGTAGAAGCAGCTTCATCAGCTTCGAGTGAGCTACAACGCTCAAGCTCTGTTTCTAAGCATGCATTTGGGCGCACTTTGGCCATGATCTTCGCAGGCGGCGCTATCGGCTTCCACGATGGATTCTTTGGGCCTGGAACCGGTATCTTTCTTGTATTTTCGCTACTTTCTCTGGCTTCCATAGATTTTCTACGGGCCACAGGCACTACTAAATTGCTTAATTTTCTGGCTAATTTCACTGCGCTTGTCACATTCGCAACTACTGGCAGTATTGACTATTCAAAGGGACTCTCAGGCGCGTTAGGTGTCATTCTCGGTTCTTTCCTCGGAGCAACCTTTGCGACGAGAAAAGGTGCCCAACTGATCAAGCCTATCTTTGTGGTTGTGACTATTGCTTTAATTGTCAAGCTGTTAGTTAGCTAATTCGTCTAAATAGCTAGCTAGCTAACAGAATTAGCCCAGTCTTTTGCCCAGTTGAGAATCTCGTGAACGCTTTCAATCGAGCTAGCCTCCGAGTAAAGCCGTAGCACAGGTTCTGTTCCACTAAAGCGAATCAACAGCCAGCTATTATCTTCTAGATTAAACTTGTATCCATCAATCGTCAGGCAGTTGTCTACTTTCTTTCCAGCGACTTCTTCAGGGGTGTTTGACTGCAACGCTTCCAACAGCTTTGCCCTGACTTCCATATTGGCAAGCGGCAGATCAATACGGTCATATGCGGAACTAAATCCAGTTTGTTCTCTAAGCGAGTCATTTAGCTCACCAAAATCTTTCCCACTTTGTACAACCGCTTCTAACAGATAAAGGGCTGACAATAAAGCATCTCTTTCTGGAATATGATGACCGTAGCCAATGCCGCCAGATTCTTCACCCCCAATCAGCACATTCGCTTCTAGCATGCGATCAGCGATGTACTTATAGCCAATTGGTGTTTCATACAGAGGTAGCTCATACAGTTTGGCTAATGCTGGGAACAGATTCGATCCGCTGATGGTCTTAACGACTTCACCCGTCATGCCGCGCCGCTGAGTGAGGTGCTCCATCAATATTGGAATCAGAACTTGAGAGCTAAGGAAGTTGGCATTTCCGTCCATTCCGGCAATGCGATCGCTATCCCCATCAAAAATTAGTCCTACCGTCAGTCCATTCGTTTGATTCTTCTTAATAGCCTCAAACAGATTAGGAATATACTTAGGCAGCGGTTCCGGCGCTCCCCCAGCGAATAGCGGATCGGCCTCACTATCGATCTCGTTGATCTCACGCTCTAGCAGACGCCCTACACCCGTCGCCGCCGCCCCGTGCATCACCTCTGCAAATACAGTCAGCCGCCCATCATCTACCGCTTTTTGAATCGCTTTAATATCGACCATCGAACGCAGCGCAGCGCAATAGCTAGGCCAAGGATCAAAGCTGGTAATCTGCCCTGGCGTCTCTGCCATGGGCACTGCTTGATCCAGCATTGCCTCTACCTGCTTTGTCACCTCCGGTGGCACCGATCCGCCAAAGGCACTTTTTATCTTCAGCCCGTTGTACACCGCCGGATTATGGCTCGCCGTAATCACAATTGCGCCTAACGCCTTTTGATCAAACGCTGCCCAGCTAAACGCAGGCGTCGGTGCAAAGCATTCCGATAGCATCACTTCATACCCTGCTGCTGCAACCGATTCTGCCGCATACCGCGCAAAATCCGATGATAAAAACCGTCGGTCGTAGCCCACGATCACCGTCTTACTGCCATTGCTGCCATGGGTCTTTTCCAGCACCTGAGCTGCTAGTGCCGCCACCTTTCCTACCCGGTCAAACGTAAAATCAGCCGCCATCACGCCGCGCCAACCATCCGTTCCAAATTTGATTGGTTTGCCAACAAAGGTCGAGGGAGAAACAGAAGCCATGATTAGGTCTACCGGTAGCAAAGATAACATTAGATAAGTAAGGCAAAGCTTGTGCTCAAAGCCTTCCCCACGAAGTGTACCGACGACACGTTCAAAACACCAGAGATGTGAGGACACAATAAAGTTACGCTAGCGCCTTAGCCTATAGCTTTCACTTAATTCATCTTTAAACCTATGCCTGCTATAGCTAATGGCTTACAATGGTTCAGCACAATCGAGCAAAACATCGGGATGTGGCGCAGTTTGGTAGCGCACCTCGTTCGGGACGAGGGGGCCGTGGGTTCGAATCCCGCCATCCCGATTTAGCTAAATCCTAGCCACCGCAGGCTTTAGAGCTTTTTTATCAACGTTTTCAGCCCTTCGAAATCATCGATAAGGGTTAAGACTGTTGGACGAGTTTAGGGGTTTTTAGCTACCTATTGGGTACGGAATGGGTACGGAATTGGGTACGAACTGTATTCCAGACAGGTAGCCAGGTAGGTAGAAAGATGGGTAGAGTATTTGCCTCTGTTTCGAGTGCTTCAGGTACGAACAATAGTGTTGAGCCAGGCTGGGTCAACATTGAAAATCATCATGGTCGGCTTAGGCTCCGCTTCAGGTACGAGGGTAAGCGATATGCACTGGCGGTGGGTTTGCCCGACTTCAGAGTTAATCGACTGGTGGCACAGCAAAAAGCAACTCAAATTGAGCTGGACATTGCTTCTGGTAATTTTGATGCCACGCTGAAGAAGTACAAACCACTCAAAAGTGACCGGACTGCTACCAGTAATCAAGGGGCTAAGCTCTTTGAACGGTTCATGATTGAGCAGACTAAGGTGAAAGGGTTAGCTCCGGGCAGCTTGCGCCGTTATGATTGTGCGCTGAAACACTTGCAGAAGTTCTTTCAAGAGAAGGCTGCTGAGACGGTCAATGATACGGATGCGCAGGCATTTGTGGAATATTTGCGAGCTAAAGTCTCTGAGCGAACGGTTGAGGATTACGTGATTTTGGTGCAGTCTTGCTGGGTATGGGCTGAAACGACTTTGCCAGAGAATCCTTGGCCGTTAGTTCTGAAGCAGGTGAAGCCTGCGCCTAAGCAGAAAGTGAAGCCATTTACTGCTGATGAGGTGCAGCGGATTTTGGAAGGGTTTAGGTGCGATCACCACTACAAACACCATGCTGACTTTGTTGTTTTTCCTATTTGGTACAGGCTGTCGCTTTGGCGAAGCAGCAGCACTAAAGTGGAGGCACTGTGCAAATGATCTCTCTACTGTGTGGATTGGTGAGTCGGTATCAAGAGGTGTTCGAAAGACCACAAAGACTGGAAAAGATAGAACAGTAATTCTGCCCGGGAAAGTTGTTGAAATGCTGAAGGCGAGAAAGCAGGAATGTTATCGACAAAATGACTTGATATTTCCGGCACCTCAAGGTGCGGAACTCAATGACCGAGACTTTCGACGACGAGCTTGGAAGAAGGTCTTGGAGAAGTTAGAGATCCCGTATCGAAAGCCTTATGCGACCAGACATACTGCGGTTAGCCATGCACTCGCGAATGGAGCAAACCCATTAGCCGTATCAGAGCAAACAGGACATGATCCGCAAATCTTATTCAGGCATTATGCCTCTGTGATTCAGAAGTCAGCGGTGATGATTGGATTTTAGGAGAAGCAGATGGTTAAGCGGTATCGCAAGGAAGTTTGTGCAAGATGCATAGCAATCTTACGACTTGATTTTTGAGGAATGTCTTCTTCTGCTCGTCTCGACAAACTATGAAACATCTTCTATAGTGGTCTGCTCACTGATGTGTGATTGAGAAAAATTGATATATTCTGGGCAGGGTTAACTATTTCAGGTTTTAATTTTTGTGCGTGCTATTTCCATTCCTGAGCAGGGTCAGCTAGTCGATGTTCGTCAGAGTCGCTTTGTTGTGACGGATGTCCATCAGACGCAATTGCCTAAACGTTTGGCGGAGTCGGGCACGTCGGGCTCTCAGCATTTGATTACGTTGTCTTCAGTTGAAGATGATGCGTTGGGCCAGGAACTTCAGGTGATCTGGGAGTTAGAGCCGGGGGCGCATGTGTATGAAAAAGCTGAGCTGCCAGAGCCAGTGGGTTTTGATAGCCCCGAGCGATTAGACGCATTTTTGGATGCGGTGCGATGGGGGGCGGCTTCAGTAGCGGATGTGCGCAATGTGCAGTCGCCGTTTCGCAGTGGCATTGATATTGAGGATTATCAGCTGGATCCGGTGGTAAGAGCGGTGCAGATGCCTCGAGTGAATTTACTGATTGCGGATGATGTGGGTCTGGGGAAGACGATTGAAGCGGGGCTGGTGGCGCAGGAGTTGATTTTGCGGCAGCGGGCGCGGCGGATTTTGATTATTTGTCCGTCGTCGTTGCAGGTGCAGTGGCAGGAGCAAATGCGGAACAAGTTTGGGCTAGACTTTCGCATTGTGAATAGTGAGCTGATGAAGGGGTTGCGTAGGCGTAGGGGGATTCATGTGAATCCTTGGGGGCATTTCCCGAGGCTCATTACGTCGATTGATTTTATTAAGCGCGATCGCCCCCTGCGGTTGTTTCGAGAAATTCTCCCGGCTGAAGGAGAGTCTCTTTACCCTCGTCGGTTTGATCTCATGATTGTAGATGAGGCGCATAATGTTGCGCCATCAGGTAGTGGGAAATATGCGATTGATTCGCAGCGAACGGCAGCGATTCGGCTGTTGGAGCCGCATTTTGAGCACAAACTGTTTTTGACGGCAACGCCGCATAATGGCTACCCCGAAAGCTTTACAGCGTTGTTGGAGCTGCTAGATGCGCAGCGATTTGCGAGGGGTGTTTCTCCAGATCCAGTGCAGCTGCAAACGGTGATGGTGAGACGGCTAAAGCAGGAGCTGCCGCCGGATGATTTTGGAAAGGCTCGTTTTCCTGAGCGCGTGTTGGAGGCGATCGCAGTCAACTACACAGAAGAAGAACAACAGGCTCACCAATGGCTACAGACCTACACAGAGCTGAGGCGGCAAGGTGCTCAGGATAACCCGACTGAGCTATATGCCACAGAATTTGTGTTGAA
The DNA here is from genome assembly GCF_000155595.1 of Synechococcus sp. PCC 7335. Taxonomy (NCBI): domain Bacteria; kingdom Bacillati; phylum Cyanobacteriota; class Cyanophyceae; order Synechococcales; family Synechococcaceae; genus Synechococcus; species Synechococcus sp. PCC 7335. The sequence goes on from NZ_DS989904.1 coordinate 942,553, forward strand.
GTTATTGAAAAAGCGACTGTTTTCATCGCCGGAAGCGTTTCGGGCGACGTTGGTGCAGCACCAAAAAACGCTGCGAGGCGAGCGGTCTGAAAAGAAAGGCTTGACGAAACCGGCGGTCGGATTATTACGTCGGCAGCTAGAACAGATTGAGGAAGAATTTGCGGATGATGATGTGTATGAAGAGGTGACGGCAGATGCGATCGCAACGTCTAGCCGACTTTTTCATGCAGTCACCCCCGACGAACAACAACAGCTTGACAACATGCAAAACTGGGCAGATCAAGCATCGCTGAATCCGGATACTAAAGCCCAAGAGTTGTTGAATTGGATTGCTGAAGTACTAAGGCCTAGTGGAGACTGGGGCACTGAGCGAGTAATTATTTTTACAGAGTATCGGGCAACGCAAAAGTGGTTGTTTGACCTGTTAGCAAATGAGGGATATGCCAAAGGCAAGGCCGGAGAGGAAAGGCTGATGACGCTGTATGGCGGCATGGACTCAAAGGAGCGTGAGCAAGCGAAAGCGGCGTTTCAGGCGAAGCCTGAGATTTCTCCGGTGCGGATTTTACTGGCGACGGATGCAGCCAGTGAAGGGTTGGACTTGCAGAATCATTGTTCGCGATTGATTCACTACGAGATTCCGTGGAACCCGAACCGGATGGAGCAGCGAAATGGGCGGGTTGACCGACATGGTCAGCGCGCTGATGAGGTGAGTATTTATCACTTTGTGGCGGCGGGCTTTGAAAAGACATCGGTGGGCACCAAACCAGGAGAACTGGCAGGTGATTTGGAGTTTTTAATGCGGGCGGCGCTGAAGGTCAATACCATTCGAGAAGATTTGGGGAAGGTGGGGCCGGTGATTGCCTCGCAGGTGGAAGAAGCGATGCTCGGTCGGCGCGGAGCCTTGGATACGGCAGTGGCAGAGAAAGCAGCGCAGCCGTTGCGGAAGCTGTTGAGGTTTGAGCGGTCGGTGCAGGGGCGTATTGAGCAGCTGAAAGCGCAGCTAGGGGATACTCGCCGTGAGCTACGGCTCAGCCCTGAGAACATTACAACAGTGGTCAAAATTGGGTTGGATTTGGCGAATCAGCCGCCTTTGGAGCCCGTTGAGGTGCCGAACCTGAAGGGAAAGGCCTATCAGCTGCCTGCTTTGCAGGGGAGCTGGGCGGAGTGTTCGGCAGGGCTAGCGCATCCGCATACGAATGAGATTCGCCCGATTGTGTTCGATGCGGATACGGCACGGGGGCGAGATGATGTGGTGCTGGTGCATCTGAATCATCGGCTGGTGCAGATGTGTTTGCGGCTATTGCGGGCGGAGGTGTGGTCGCGGCAAGATACGCGGCAGCTGTATCGAGTTACGGCTCGGGTGGTGCCGAGTGCGGCGCTGGATCATCCGGTGGTGGTGGCTTATGGGCGGTTGGTGGTGCTGGGTGGCGATCAGCAGCGGCTGCATGAGGAGATTATTACGGCGGGTGGTGTGCTGAAAGAGGGACGCTTTAGCCGATTTAAGACTGTGGGGCAACTCAAGGAGGCGTTGGCAGCAGCACAGGTCGTTGATGGGGCGGATGCGGTGCCGGAGAGTATGGTGCAGGAGGCTTGGCCGGGCCATCGGGAAGCTTTGTTGCGATCGCTGGAGGTGCGGATGGAAAATCGAACGCAGGGTTTGCAAAACAAGCTGGCAGAGCGCTGTGAAAAGGAAGTGAAGAATATGACGGCGGTGCTTACAGAGCTGCGTCAGCAGATTATCGCTGAGCTAGCTGAGCCGGAAGTGGAGCAGATGGAACTGTTTAGCAGTGCGGAAAAAGAGCAGCTAGAACGCAACTTGAGCAGTCTGCGGTTAAGGGTGGAACAGATTCCGCAGGAGATTGAGCAGGAGGCTGCGCTAATTCGGGCCCGGTTTGCGGAGCCGATGCCGAGGTTGTTTCCGCTAGCCGTGGCGTACTTGGTGCCGCAAAAGTTAATAAAGTAGGTATGGAGTGGGCCGTTAGCTTGTTCTCTCTGAATGACCTTTTTGTAGCATTGCCTGAAATCGACTAACTGTTTCAGCACTGAGTTGCGACTGCTCTGGAGCAGTCTCTCTCTCTGAGAGTATTTCCGTAGCTTCTGCTTCTGAACAAGGCTCTGACGATTGGAGCCAACGGTTTAAATCCGCTTGTTGTTGATTGACCGCAGCTTCCGGGAGAACTTGCACCGTATAAGAAGCGCCAATCTGCCTAGTTAGCGAATAAACAATATATTGATTGAGAGAAACCCCCTCATTCTCTGCCAGTTGAGATAGCTGGCTATGCAATGTCTCTGGGAGTCTTAGGGTTAATCGACTCATCGCTTTTCTCCTTTAGATAATAATGCTGCTATCAGCTGTTCTGGTGTCATCACTTCTAGCCCTAATGACTTTTGAGCGCCTTTAAAATCACGAATATTGGAGGTAATGACAGTAGCGCCTGCATTCATAGCACAGTCAATAACTAAGTCATCACCGGCATCTGGTGAGGTTGGTCGCCAAGAGAAGTAGATAGTAGTGAAATTAGACCTTTTAACGAGCATAGATAGCAAAGGTCTCAACCGCTGCCATCGCGCAGGTGAAAGCTTACGTGACAACACATCTTCGTACTCATACACCAACGCTGTAGAAACGTTTACTGATATGAGGTCAGCATTCCAAGCATCCACAATAAGTCCTGACGCTCCCCCTTTCTGTGTCAAACCCTCAAACACAACGTTTGTATCAATAACGACTTCATCAAGCATGACACTACTATAGCACCACCAATAGTGTCAGCTAGAAGTTTGCTCCAGGAAGTATTTATGAGCTGAGCATTTGCAGAGATTTTCTCTGCTGCCTTCTGAAAAGCCCTATGCGGACTGCTATTAGCTTGACCAAGCATAGAAGTTTTACGAACACCTGCCTGACGGTTGCCAATGCTCCTCCAAAAAAGACGGCGACAAAGAGAAAAAGGCTGCTGATATAAAAGCAAAGAAAGGTTACTGACTGTGCTTCACTGAGACCGTGGCTTAAGATAAATTGCTGGGCTATTGGCTGATTTAATAAAAAGGATGCAGCCGTAGTTTCGTAGCCAAAAAGAGCGTAGCAAAAACATATGGGTACACATGCGAATAGAACTGCAATTACAAGGACTCTGAAGAAGTAGCGCTGAATAACTCTACCTACGCATAGAACTCCAAAAAAGCAAGCAGCAGCTAGGAAGATCTCAGCAGATGAGTAATTGAGTGGCGTATGCGGCAAAATCGCACAGAGATAGAAGAGCCTCATTTTGCTATTGACTGCTCTATAGCCTATCTGTTCAAGCGCTTCTGCATAGTTTTCGGGTGTTGACGAATAAAGCCAGCCCAGTGCCTTTTGATATGCGACTAGTCCTGTCCGATAGATTCGCCTTATTTTATGTGACCTAGTTCGGTTCCTCTTGGTTTTCTGTTTTCGCCTGATGGCAATAAGATAAGACGAGACAAGGCATGTGCTGAGAACAGCAACAACAGCGGATAGATAAGGGTTGCTACGTATTAAATACAAGATTTCGTTTCGTGCGATAAAGGCTCCAGAGATAGCGGTTATAGCGACTACTTTTCTGAGTTTTCCTGAACTTATACTTTCAATCTCAGGGGCATAAAAATAGAGTAAGACGAGACAGAAAGACAGAACTTTTGAGAGTATTTTCATGGGTCATGTGCCTTTGCAGAATGAATCGCTACAATCATGGCGATCTTTTCTATTTCCCATAACGGCTTTGCAAAGACTCTTAAAGAAGCTTCAGAAGAATACAGTTCCGCTTTTCGTGGAGCTACTCTTTATTGCAAAACTTAAGCACAGATCATTTATTTTGCTTGTACATTCTCGTAGAGGGCTGCGATCGCACCCCTAAACCCAACACTTTCCACAACAAAACACTCATCTGACGATGCGTAAGACTGCAAAATCCACAATCCTTTCTCATTTCGCCGAAAGCATTCTACTCGCTGCCGATGAGTGTTGATCAACACATATTCTTGTAGGCTCTCAAGCGTTTGATAATCTGCAAACTTATCTCCCCTATCGAAGGCCACTGTCGAATCTGATAAGACTTCGGCGATGAATTTTGGATGGCGCTTAAAAGTAGTTTCGTCTTTGTCTTGCTGGTTGCAAGTGACCATGATATCGGGGTAGTAGTACCGATTTACGGCGTCAACTTGTACCTTCATATCAGAGAAATAGACTCGACAGTCGCTGCCTCGAAGATGAGTCAGTAGCGCGGCAAATAGGTTTCCTGTGAGTGTGACATGTGCGTCTGTTGCCCCAGCCGTAGCATAGATTTCGACATCTATGTACTCATGCTTAATGGGGCTGGTTTCTTCTAGCTTCAGATATTGCTCTGGAGATAGACCAGAAGAAGACGGCGAGGCAACCATGGTCAGAGTTTGGCTGTGTATGTTTTTATTGTAGCGGTGGGCGGTCGGGACTTGATCTGAAGACTGGGAACCATTGCTGAATACAGGTCAGCCGTTTACTATAAATCACACAAATTTAACGATTCTCTTATGTCTACTGCTCGTCATCATGCTGAATGGCTGTCGCTGGTTGAGGCGTCGGGGCCGTTTGTGAGTATGCCGGTGCTGCTGAAGGCCTTTCCGCAGGGGCTAGATGCGCATGATCCAGAGGTGATGCGGTTGGTGCGGCTGGCGCATGATGAGTGGCAGGCCAATCATCACGATAAAGGCATTCGTGCGGCGTGGGTAGAGTTTGTACTACGCGAGGTACTGGGCTTTCCGGAGCAAGTGCTACTGAGTGGGCAGGCGATTCCGTCAGGATTGTCGGTAACGGTGGCGGAGCAAGGGGAGACGCTGCGACCTGATTGGGTGATCAAGCAAGAAAACGTGAGGCTACTGGTGCAGGTGTATGCGCCGGGGCAGGATTTGGAGAAGGCGGTGAAAGGGTCGCGGTGGGCGGCGAGTGCGGCGGCGCGGGTGATGGAGTTGCTACATGGTACAGGAGTGCGGCTGGGGCTGGTGACGAATGGGGAGCATTGGCTGCTGGTGAATGCGCCGAAAGGGGAGGCGACGGGCTATATCTCCTGGTATGCGACGCTGTGGCAGGAGGAAAAGCTGACGCTACGGGCGTTTCGCTCTTTGCTGGGGGTGGAGCGCTTTTTTGGTGTGGATGAGAGTGAGACGATTGAGGCGCTGCTGGCAGCGAGTGTAAATAGTCAGCAGGAGGTGACCGATCAGCTGGGCTTTCAGGTGAGGGAGGCGGTGGAGGTGCTGGTGCAGTCGATTGACCGGGCGGATCAGGATCGAAACCGAGAGCTGCTAGCGGGACTGCCGGAGACGAGGCTGTATGAGGCGGCGCTGACGGTGATGATGCGGCTGGTGTTTTTGTTTTCTGCAGAAGAGCGGGGGCTGCTGTTGCTGGGCGATCCGGTGTATGACCAGTTTTATGCGGTGAGTACGCTGCGGGAGACGTTGCGGGAGCAGGCGGATCAGAGTGGGGAGGAGATTTTGGAGCGGCGGTATGATGCGTGGTGTCGGCTGCTGGCGATTTTTCGGGCGGTGTATGGCGGAATTGGGCATGAGGCGCTGCGGCTGCCTGCTTATGGTGGCACGCTGTTTGACCCGGATCGGTTTGCGTTTTTGGAAGGGAGAGAGTCGGGCTCTTGCTGGCAGCGGGTGGAGGCAAGGCCGATTGAGATCAACAACAGAACGGTGCTGCATTTGCTGGAGGCGCTGCAGCTATTGGAGGTGTCGATGCCGGGGGGTGGAGGCAAGGTGTCTCGCAAGATCTCTTTTCGGGCGTTGGATATTGAACAGATTGGGCATGTGTATGAGGGCTTGCTAGACCATACGGCGGTGCGGGCGACGGAGCCGATTTTGGGGCTGGTGGGGACGAGTAAGAAGGAGCCGGAGGTGGGGCTGGGTGTGTTGGAAGGGCTTTGGGGAGATGGGGAGATGGGGGATGGGGACATAGTCAAGTTTTTGAAGAAGGCGACGGGGCGGAGTAAGTCGGCTTTGAAGAAGGCGCTGGCGGTGGATGTGGGGCAGGAGTGGAGTGCGTATGAGCTGGGGCGGCTACGGGTGGCTTGTGGGAATGATCAGGCGCTGTACGAGCGGGTGAGGCCGTTTGCGGGGCTGGTGCGGCGCGATACGTTTGGCTATCCGGTGGTGATTGGGGCGGGGAGTGTGTATGTGACGCAGGGGAGCGATCGCCGTGATACGGGGACGCACTATACGCCACGTAGTCTGACGGAGGAGATTGTGAAGTATACGCTGGAGCCGCTGGTGTATGTGGGGCCTGCGGAGGGGAAGGCGAAGGATAAGTGGACGCTGAAGCAGGCGAGTGAGCTGCTGAGCCTAAAGGTGTGTGATATGGCGATGGGGAGTGGGGCGTTTTTGGTGGAGGTGTGTCGGTATTTGTCGGCGAGAGTGGTGGAGGCGTGGGAAAACGCGGAGGGGCGGATAAAAGAAAGAGAGAGTGGTTTGGAGGCAAGGGTGTTGCCGGATGGGTCGCTTTCTGTGGGAGACGTAACAGAGCGATTGTTGCCTGTGGATGCGGAGGAGCGGTTGATTATGGCGCGGCGGCTGGTGGCGGATCGCTGTGTGTATGGGGTGGATAAGAATCCGCTGGCGGTGGAGATGGCGAAGCTGTCGCTGTGGTTGATTACGCTGCAAAAGCATAAGCCGTTTACGTTTTTGGATCATGCGTTGCGCTGTGGGGATTCGCTGGTGGGGGTGAGTGCGCGGCAGCTGTGGTATTGGAATATGGATACGAGTGAGGGGACGACGCCGGAGCTGTTGGCGGATGGGATTCGCAAGCAGATTGATGAGGTGGCTGAGATGCGGCGGGATCTGGAGCGGATTTCGGTGGAGACGACGGCGGATCAGATGGAGAAAAAGACTCGGCTGGGGTTGGCGCAGGCTAAGGCGACGGGGTTGTTGGATAGCGCGGATCAGCTGTTGAAGAGTTATTTTATCTCTGCGAAGAAGAGTCGGCAAGATGACGCGCGGCAGATTATGTTGCAGGTGTATCGGGGGGAGCGGGATGAGCCGGATGAAATCGGTGGGGTGCTGGAGAAGAACAATGTGCGGCCTTTTCATTGGGAGCTGGAGTTCCCGGAGGTGTTTGCAGGGGGTGGGTTTGATGCGATCGTAGGGAATCCGCCGTTTCAGGGTGGGAAGAAAATTACTGGATCTTTAGGAAACTCTTATCGAGATTTCTTAGTAGAACAGATTGCGAATGGAATAAAAGGCAGTGCGGATTTGTGTGCGTATTTCTTCTTACGGGCAGATGGGTCGCTAAGGCTAGATGGTGGCATGGGTCTGATTGCTACAAATACGATTGCGCAGGGAGATACAAGAGAGGTAGGACTAGATCAACTAGCAGCCAAAGGAAGGCTAATCCCTCGCGCAATACCAAGTCGAAAATGGCCAGGGTCAGCAAGCTTAGAAGTAGCCCATATCTGGATGAAGAAGGGAAAGTGGGAAGGAGGCTTTGAGCTTAGTGAGGAGTCAGTTCAAGGGATTACCCCATTCCTGACAATCCCAGGACAATCCAGTGGAAATCCTGAAAAGCTAATAGCCAACAAAGGCAGTTCCCACATTGGTTCTTATGTTTTAGGTATGGGCTATATTCTGACTCCAGATGAGGCACAGGACTTAATTAATAAAGATCAACGCAATGCTGATGTGCTTTTTCCGTACTTGAATGGACAAGATTTAAACTCAAGACCTGACCAGTCACCAAGTCGTTGGGTTATTAACTTTTTTGATTGGCCATTAGATGCTAAGCATGATGATCCAGATAAACCGAAGGGGTCACCATATGCAGCAGATTATCCTAATTGCTTATCGATTTTAAGAGAAAAGGTTAAGCCAGAACGAGATAAGAAAAAGCGAAAGCAGTATAGAGAAATCTGGTGGCAATATGCAGAGAAGCAGAAAGCACTTTATGGTGCGATTGAGGGGTGCGATCGCGTTCTTGTACGAGCCAGAATCGCAAATATTCATTCAATCACTTGGGTTCCCAAAGGCTGGGTTTATAACGAGAAAGTCGTTGTTTTTGTTGACTGTTCTTTTACTATCATGCAGTCAAATATCCACGAGGCATGGGCCAGAAGATATAGCTCAAGCCTAAGGAAAGATATGCAATATACACCATCAGATTGCTTTGAAACCTTTCCTTTTCCTATCCAACCAAATACTCTCGAAACCATCGGCGAAACCTACTACACCCACCGCCAATCCACCATGCTCACCCACAACGAGGGCCTCACCAAAACCTACAACCGCTTCCACAACCCCGACGACACCACCCCCGCTATCGTCAAACTCCGCGACCTCCACACCCAAATGGACACCGCCGTCGCCGCCGCCTACGGCTGGCAAGACCTCCCGCTAGACCACGGCTTCCACGAAACCAAACAGGGCCTACGCTACACCATCAGCGAAGCGGCGAGGCGCGAAGTGCTCGATCGGCTGCTGGCACTGAACCATGAGCGCTATGCGGAGGAGAAGGCATTGGGACTGCATGATAAGAAAAAGAAGAAGAGTCGGAAGAAGAAGGCGAAGGTGAAGACAAAGGCGGCTAAGAAGGAAGGGCCGCCGGAGGATCAGATGAAGTTGTTCTTTTAGAGATTGGGAGGGTAGCAAACGTTGCCGACCCACCCCCGGCCCCTCCGATGGAGGGGTGAGTGGTTGGCTGTGTGGTTGAGGTTGCCACTTTGGGAGGGCTATAGACTCACTGATGACTTTTGTACCGAGCCAGCCCACCAAAACAATTAGCCAATCTCCCCTCCGCCGGAGGGGTGGCCGGAGAGTAGCGGAGGTCGGGGTGGGTCAACAACGTAGGCAGCTAACCAACATCTCATAATTGTGTACAGAGGAGACGACGACAGTTGTAGTGGGCATATTACGGGTTGACGACTTTAGTTCAGTGAGTAGTGATCGCCCATGAAAAATCACTTTATTCCTTGCAATCCAAAGCTGACAGCTAGGGCGCGCGACCTCCGAAACAACATGACGGCAGGAGAAAAGATGCTTTGGCAGAGGCTGAGGCAGAAACGAATCATGGGATACGATTTTGATCGGCAGAAACCAATGGATCAATTTATTGTTGATTTTTACTGTAAGGCACTAGCGCTAGCAATTGAAGTGGATGGTTCTGTTCATGACACCTCAGAGGCACAGCTGCGTGACCAGGAAAGGCAAGCACGTTTAGAATCGTTAGGTGTTCGATTCTTACGATTTTCAGATGACGCTGTGAAGCAAGATATTAATGGAGTTTGCTTGACGATTATGAATTGGATAAAACAACACCGTGATTGAAAGCCTCTGTGTCTGGCCGTTGTCCCAAGAAACATTAGTAATCGTCAGGGGCATGAGATAAATAAGCCACGAGTTCGAATTATTACAAATCGGCACCGCAAACCACTCCAGCCAACATTCATCCCGCCCTGGAGACGTCCTACTACCCCGACTAGCAGAAGTTCAGATGCTTGTTGGCAGTATCATAATATTTTAGAACACAGAGAAATATCTTAAAACAACCAGTGAACACCATGAAGACATAGATACCGCCGCCGCCGTCTACGACTGGCAAGACTTCATTCTAGACCACGGCTTCTATGAAACATTGTTGTTTTCAGATGTTGTTCAACCTGCTACAGAAAGAAAGAGATGAGCGCTCCCTTCCCAATCTTTGAGGTTTCATATGAGTCCGAACAAACTCAAGAAGACATGGGAACCAAGCCTAAATTCTGGTTCGAGCATCCAGAAATGGGAAGGTGTTTATTCAAACAGGCACGGCCAAATACGGGTGAAGACTGGTCAGAAAAAATAGCCGCTGAACTTGCGCGACTTCTTGGCTTACCTCATGCGAGACAAGAGCTGGCCGTTTGGAGCGAGAATCCTGGCACTATCTCCCCTCTCATGATGCGTCCAGACGACTATTTAATTCATGGAAACGATATCCTAGCAGGCATTGTATCGAACTATCCTCGCGAGAAGCGATACAACGTGTCTGAGCATACGCTGGATGCTGTCATTCAGGCAGTTAGCCATCCTGAAGTGCAAAAGCCTTATGATTGGCAACCGCCAGAGGGCATCGAAACAGCGCTAGATACATTCATTGGCTATCTGCTTTTAGATGCCTAGATTGGGAATGGCGATCGCCATCATGAAAACTGGGGATTCATTGAAGCGATCACCCAAGGAACCTTCCTATCCCCCACCTATGACCATGCCTCTTGCTTAGGCAGAGAGCTGTTAGACCCGAAAAGGCAACAGCATCTTCAAAACAACCACGTCGATAAATACATCAGTAAGTCTATGTCTGCGTTCTATGGACAAGTGGGCGATCGAAAACCGCTCCCTACGCTATCAGCTTTTCAAAGAGCAGCGGCATTTTCTCCAAAAGCCGCTGCTGTATGGCGATCCCGATTGGAAGAAATTACGGATGAGATGATATCATTCGTCTTCGATAAAATTCCATCAAACAGGGCGTCAACAACCGCCGTCACTTTTGCACAGCAAGTCCTTATCATGAATAAAGAGAGGTTACAGCGTAAATCCGTGGAGAGTCCGTCGTGAAAAAGCTCTTTTTGTCCTGGCAAAATCCAGTCTCTCGCCGATGGTTTCCTATCGGTCGATTAGATTTCGATGGCGGTCTCTATCGCTTTCGCTACATTCAAGGGGCGCTAGTTGCCGAGGAGAAAGGTCATTTCAGACCCATTCGCACATTTCCAGACTTCTATATTGTTTATGAATCCCCTCGCCTTTTTCCGCTATTTGAAAATCGATTGCTTAGACGCTCTCGCCCTGAGTTTCCTGACTACGTAAAGTGGCTCAATATCCCTAAAAAATCTGACGATCCTATCGCGCTCCTATCGCGCAGTGGCGGTCAGCGAATGACTGATACGTTTGAAGTATTTCCCTGCCCGCAGCCTGACGAAAACGGACTTTATCGCATTCACTTCTTTGTTCATGGTCTGCGCTATATGCCTTCAGAAACTCAAACGCATATTCAACAACTCAAAGCAGACACCCAACTATTCATCATGCAAGATAGTCAGAACGACTTTGACACCGATGCCCTGCTGCTGCGTACCGAAGACTGTCGCAATGTAGGGTACTGTCCTCGGTATCTCACTAATGATGTACTACAGCTATTGAACAAGGATCCTCAAAATTTGTCGGTGGTGGTGGAGCGCGTCAATCCTCACCCTACACCCGTACAGTTTAGATTGCTCTGTCACCTAAGAGCAAAATGGTCAGAAGCCTTTCAGCCGTTCTCAGGAGATCTGTACAAACCATTGGTAGAAGAGGTCGCCACTACGGTTCATGCGTGTACGCAATAGCTTTATAGAAAATGTCGCTTGGCAGTACGATTGAGCGGTGATGCTACTATTTAAACAGCCTTGTAGCACCTGGCAACACGCATCAAAAGGCTTCAGCGTAGGAGGACTTTACCTAGATTTCAACTTCAGTTGCTTTGCGATCGCCCTTGTCCTGCTTGAGAGGTATACACCTATGCCCCAGCACAACTCTATAGAAATTCGCTTGAAGGGCGACGGCATGATGCCTGGGCTAGTGCGATCGCGCGATCTTGCTCAGCTGATAGAAGCCGTAGAAGATATGATCGCAGCGGAAGTTGTAGCCAGTAATAGCGACATCAAGAAAGACCAGATAGTGATCGGGTTGGCTGATGTTGTCCCAGGTAGCGTTACCTTAGCGTTTGCCTCCAGCACTGACGAACTGACTACACCAGCGCTAGAGAAAATTGCTCGTTCATTAGCAAACAATGACTTCTACGCCCTACCCGAAGATAGCGTCAAGTCCTTGAGAGTGATCTCAAAATTCTCTCAGGCGCGAAACTGCACTGCTGAGATATACGCAGTGAATGGTGATAAAAAGCTACTGGCCGCTATTACGCCGGAAACTCATATTCAAGACTACGAACCCATAAAAGGAGAAACCATTATCTACGGCGTGGTTACTCGCGTAGGCGGGGCCAACGAAGATAGCCCAACAATTCAGATCAGAACGATCGAAGGTAGACTAATTTACTGCACAGCTAATCGAAAAACTGCAAAGATAGCGGCACAGCGCCTCTACCAACAGATAGGACTCATCGGCATGGCTGAATGGGACGTAAAAACCTATGAGATTAAAGCCTTCACCGTTACAGAAATTTCTAGCTATGAAATGACGCCGCTACCTGAAGCGGTTGAATCACTATCGCAAAACTATGGCCAACACTTCGACGCCATAGACGATGTAGACAGCTTTGTTCGTGAACTTAGAGAATAGTGCCTAAAGAGTATCTACCTTGTCCACAGGAGTTAAAAGAGAGGTTGTCTGCCTAGATACTAATGTCTTGATCTGGGGTATAAAACGACAGGCTAATCCTGATCAGGAACATATGATTCCTCGGGCCAAAGACTTGATACATAGGCTAGAAAAAAGTAGAAGTCAGGTGATTATCCCGGCACTGGTCTTAGCAGAGCTGCTCATGCCCGTCAGCGAGGCAAACCATGGGGAACTCTTCGCTGAACTCAGTAGAAAGTTTATGATTGTGCCTTTCGATGCACAAGCTGCTTTTCACTTTGCGACCCTGTGGAAACAACACAAGCAAAAACAGCCAACGACAATGGGAGAAAACAAGCCAACTAGAGCAAAGATGAAAATCGACTTCATGATAGTGGCAACCGCTATCTCTAGGAAAGCCAACTGCATATACAGTTCGGATTCAGATGTTGCGAACTTCGCTAAAGGCTATCTCGAAGTTCGCAAGCTACCTATCACGTTCACACAGGGACGTTTGCTGTGAGGGCGTTTAGCGAATGCATATTCACACAAGAATAGCGCTTATGAGGAACGCTACAGATAGCCTCTTTCTACCAAAAATGCTCTGAGCGCAGTCGGATAATCCGGGTAATAACCTACAATCTCGCTCGCCTGAGCTGCTGAGGCGAGCGATCGCCTCTCCCTCATAAAAGACCCGCACGCAATGTGACACCCGTCACTCTAAAGCCGACAGCAGCTCTCTGCTACCGCACCGCCAAAAAACTTAAAACGCAGGCTCGAAACAAATCCATCCACCGTGACTCACCGTCATTATTAAGATCACGCAACAATCAACTTCAATATGATCGAAAATGCTACCTCCTTCAAAAAAACATCGCTAAAATGCCAGAGACTTTAGCCCTATCGTTCTTACATGACCTTTGAGCTGCTCTACAAGCCTACCTTTACTAACCAGCTCCTGGCCATTCCGCAAGATCGCGTGCGCCAAGTCCTCGAAAAAATCGAACTCCTGCGCGAAGACCCCAAACCCCACGGTAAGCTCAAGAAAAAACTCCACGGCTACAAAGGCAACATCTACCGCCTACGCTCTGGCGATCAGCGCATTATCTATACCTATGGCGACGGCTGGGTTGCGCTCCTGGGCGTAGACGCTCGCAAAGATGTATACAAAGGCCAAAAGCTCGTCGCTGGAGAAACCGAGCTAGACGTCAGCAGCCTGCCAGACATGCAGGATTTGCTCACGCCAACGCCGCCACCTCAATACGCCAGCGATAGTCAGCCCACCGCTGAAGATGAATCCGCCGCAGACCCTTTAAACTATCTCCCAACCAAGCTCACGTCAGACTTCCTAAAGCGGCTGCTGGTGCCTGACCAGTTTTTTGAGGTTCTTACCAACTGCAAAACGCTAGACGATCTCACTAGCGCCGCCATTCCTGAATCCTTGCGCGAGCGCATTTTCGATGCAGTCACCACCCCCAACTTTGATCAGGTTCTCAGCCAGCCCGATCTGGTGGCAGGCACCGACGACCTACTCAAATTCAAAGAAGGCAACCTCCTCGGCTTTTTACTCAAGCTTAATCCCGAACAAGAGAAATACGTGACCTGGGCGATCGACTCAAAAGGCCCCACCCTACTAAAAGGCGGCCCCGGCACTGGCAAGAGCACCGTTGCCCTCTATCGTACTCGCGAGGTTCTCGCCCGGCTCAAAGCGGAGGGCATTGCCAAGCCCAAAATTTTATTCACGACTTATACCAATGCTTTGGTGAAGTTCTCTCAGCAATTGCTGACCCAGCTCTTGGAGGCAGACGCTAAATTTGTCGAGGTGAAAACTGCTGACAAGATTGCCTACAGGCTCGTGGTAAAAGCGACTGGTAAACCGGCGATCGCTAGCCATGCCCAGCAAAAGCGACTGCTGAAGCAAGCCCTAGTCGATGCGATCGCTTCCCTGCCTGGCAACCGTCTCCAGCAGCAGGCCCAACAGCTCATTCTTCAACGGCTCCATCCCGACTATTTACTCGAAGAATTAAACAGCGTCATCGCCGCGAGAAATCTGCAACCCTTGGCGGACTATCAAGCCACCTCTCGCAGTGGACGCAGCGTTCGCCTCAATAAAACTCAGCGACAGGCGATCTGGCATTTATATGAGCACTTCAGTCAGCAACTGAGCGAGCAGTCTGTAGAAACCTGGCCTCAGCTGCGTAACCGAGCGTTAGAAATTTTAGTCACTGCCGAGTCGCCGCTGGTATACGACGCAGTCATCATTGACGAAGCCCAAGACCTAGAGCCAAACGCACTGAGGCTGCTGGCTCAGCTGTGCCGTCAGCCCAATCGCCTGTTTATTACTGCCGATGCCAACCAGTCTATTTACGGCAGTGGCTTTCGCTGGGCCGATGTCAGCAAATCACTGAAGTTCGTCGGGCGCACCGGTATTCTGCGCGTGAACCACCGCACTACTGAGGAAATTGATGCCGCCGCCCACAGCTATCTATACGACGGCAGCTTAGATGAAAAGACACTTGAGCCACAGTACATTCATAGCGGGCCACCACCTGTTGTTCGCGCTGTGAGCGATCGCGAACAAGAAGGCTATTTACTAGCTCAGTTCTGCCGCGCGGCTGCCCGTGAATTTCGCTTAGGCATAGGTGCTTGTGCCGTGCTCACACCTAGTGATAGAGCAGGAAAGGCGATCGCAGGTCAGCTCTCTTACTTGGGCATAGAAGCCCATTTCATGACCAGCAAAGATCTAGATTTGAACCGGAAGGGGGTGAAGGTACTGCCGCTCAAAGCTGCCAAAGGACTAGAGTTTCCGATTGTGATCATTGCAGGCTTTTTCGACGGTGTCTATCCCTACATTCCCAAAGGCACCTCCGAGCTAGAAATTCAAGAGATCTTGGCTCGCGAACGGCGGACCCTCTTTGTTGCCATGACCCGGGCGATGCGGGCATTATTGGTGGTTGTTCCCGCCGCTCAATCTATGAGTCAGTCTAAGCGCAAGCTCAGCCCGCTACTACAGTCTTTCTCCCCTGACTTTTGGAACCTGGGAAATACCGACGTATGACCATTATTCAGCTTCCCGCCCAGCTCCCTGGTGTCCTCAACCTCAGTGCCGTCAACCAGCAGCTTAGAACTCACGCTGTTCAGCTAGACTGGAGCGCTGTTGTCAATCTTGAAGGGCCGCAGCTCGCTCAATTGCTGGCGGGCTTAGATCTCTCTGATCATGCAGAAAGCTTAGGCTTAGACACAATTCTGTCAGACCAGCTGGGCGATGCGGTTATGGCCTATTTTGATCAAGCTGACCCACCGCCAAAGCCACCCCAAAAGAAAGCCACTGCGTCGGATAGTTTACTCACGCCAGAGGTCTGGCAACAGCAAGGACTGTTTGAACCTGAGCCACTACAGATTTCCCTCTCTGAAACGGCCTCAAAGACAAATGCAACAATAAATACAACAACAGATCTAGACTTCTACGAAGCAGCACCTGCAGCCGAAATCCCCGACCGAATTCTGCAAACCTTTACGCCTTATCAAATTCGGCAAGAGCTAGAAGCTAGAGTCGTGAAAGATTTGTTAGGGCCAGCCGAAGGCCCGCAAGAAGAAATTGATGATGGCAAAGTAAGCGATCGCTACTTAGTCGGACTATTAGCGCCTAAAAAGCGAGATCGGCAGGCTCAAATCGATACCCTAATAGAGCTACAAGAACCGCTAGAAATCGCAGGCATAGAGACAGTTGAAGATGGCAGCAGCGAACAGGCTAACGTCGCCTCTAAAACTATTTTCCCTTCCTCACTGGGGATGACCTTCTGCGTGAGCGACGAGGCTGAATCATTCTATATCGTCGCTGGCTGGGGACAATACGAGCGCACCAAAAGCGAATACAAAGAAACTGAAAAAGGAAATCCTAAAACAGTTTGGAAACGCTACCCTATTCGCAAACAGTCTCCGGCCATTACCCTACGCGAAGGCACCCTTACGGACTGGCGCATTCACGAAGACTTCGCCGTTTTTGTAAAAGGTAAAATTCGTCGTCAGCAAGACTGTTGGATTATCTCTTTGTTTTTGGTTAACGACCGCACCGAGCCCGACCAGCAATCTGACAGCGCCTGGCTGTTTCAGCCTGAACTCTCGGTGAAATCAGCCACCGAAAAAGCAGATATCTTCCTCAAGCGCTCTCACCATCGCCCCGCTGATCACAAGCTAGATGCTGTTTACTACGGCGAAGAGCAGATGATGGACATGCTCTATCGCAAGCAAGTAGAGTTTGCCGTCGGTCACGGTGTCGGTGTCCATGCCAGTGTGCTGCCTGACGATCCTACTCGGGCCACTGAGCTAGCAACGACTGTGGTTCCCGGGTTTGAGGTGCCTAAGTCTACGCCGCCCACTGCCGCCGAAGAACCTGCACTCAAAGGGCTAGTTCTGGAAATGAAGGTGCTCGCTGGGCTACTGCCCGAAGCGCTGCCAGACAAGCTAGCGGCTTTGCCGATTGCCTATGAGCAGTGGATTCAGGGACAGCGCGATCGCTTAACGGATCCGAGTGAGGGCTTAGAAAACTATCAAGGAAGTGCTCACGAAGCGCTAGAGAAGTGCGATCGCGCCTTAGCTCGCATTCGTGCAGGCATTGAAACGCTACGAACCAATCCGCAAGCCGCTCGTGCTTTCCTGTTTATGAACCGGGCGATGCACCTACAGCGGGTGCGCTCTATCTACGCTCGTCAAAAAAGGCGGGGCGAGACAATTACGCTAGATGCCATCGATTCTCCGAAGTGGTATCCTTTTCAGCTAGCTTTTATTCTGTTGAACCTGCCAAGTACAACAGATCTGACGCATCGCGATCGCTGCCATCCCACCGAAGCCGTTTCAGACTTGCTTTGGTTTCCTACAGGCGGCGGTAAAACCGAAGCGTATCTAGGGCTTGCTGCCTACACGATTGGCCTGCGTCGGCTGCAGGGCACCATTGCCGGACGCTCTGGCGCAGCGGGCGTTGCCGTCCTGATGCGCTATACGCTCCGGTTGCTCACCCTGCAACAGTTTCAAAGAGCCACTGCGCTGATTTGTGCTTGCGAAGTCATCCGCCGTGAAGATGTTGACTCTTGGGGAGCAGAACCCTTTCGCATTGGCCTGTGGGTGGGGATGAAAACGACCCCAAACCGCACGAAAGACAGCGAAGCCTATGTCGAAGCGCTCAAAGCCCGTAGCCTGCCGCCTAGCGGGGGATCTCCCCATCAGCTCACTAGCTGCCCCTGGTGCGGCACCGAGATTGATGAAGGCAGGCATATCAGCGTCAGTTCCCTCAACAAAGGCAAAGCTCGTACCCTGGTTCACTGTGGCGATATTCTGGGGCACTGCCCCTTCAGCCGTAAACAGTCTAAAGAAGAAGGTTTGCCGGTTGTGGTGGTGGATGAAGAGATTTATCGACGGCTGCCGACGCTGCTAATTGCTACGGTTGATAAATTTGCCCAAATGCCTTGGAAAGGAGAGACGCAAATGCTGTTTGGGCGAGTGAATGGGTATTGTGATCGCCACGGCTACCGCTCGCCTGAGATTGAAGATAGCGACAGCCATCCGGCTAAACATGGCCTGCCCAAAGCCACGACCAAAAGTATTAACAACTTGCGTCCACCTGACCTCATAATTCAAGATGAATTGCACCTGATTAGTGGCCCTTTAGGCACCCTCGTCGGCCTATACGAAACTGCCATAGACCAGCTTGCCTCCTGGGAAATAGATGGCAAAATAGTCCGTCCCAAAGTCATCGCTTCTACCGCAACGATTCGGCAAGCGCAGGCCCAGATGCACAATCTCTTTTTACGAAAGGTAGATGTGTTCCCGCCTCAGGGCTTAGACATTAGCGACAACTTTTTCTCTCGCCAGCGCCCACCTGGCGAAGACTATCCCGGCAGAAGATATTTAGGCATTTGCGCTACGGGCCGCCGCCTCAAGGCCGCTACCATTCGCGTATACACTGCCATCCTCGCCGCCTCCCAAGACATGTTTGAAAGGGCCGGAGACAAAGCCGACCCATGGATGACCCTAGTGGGCTACTTCAATTCCATGCGAGAACTGGGCGGCACCCGCCGACTGGTAGACGATGACATTCAGCAGCGCCTCAACAAAATGGAACGGCGCGGCCTCTCCAACCGCCGTCAGCTGGTAGTAGAGGAACTCACCTCACGAAAATCTTCTACAGATATTCCCAAGGTGCTCGACTGGATGGAAACTCCCTTCGTTGGTGAGCGAAAGCGCCGTAAAGATCGCACCACCCCGCTCGATGTACTCCTAGCAACCAACATGATTTCAGTCGGGGTAGACGTCGGTAGGCTCGGCGTGATGGCTGTCACAGGCCAGCCCAAAACCACCGCCGAGTACATCCAATCGACCTCCCGAGTCGGTCGTCAGCACCCTGGCCTAGTCGTCACTATTTTTAACTGGGCTAGACCTAGAGATCTCTCTCACTATGAGCGTTTTGAACATTACCATGCCACATTTTATCAGCACGTCGAAAATTTATCGCTCACCCCCTTCTCTCCGGGCGCGACCGACCGAGGGCTAGCGGCGCTGCTGGTTTCTCTCATTCGCCTAAAAAACGAAGAATATAACCTCAACAAGTGGGCCAGTCGCATCCGCCGAGACGATCCTTACATTCAACAAGCGATTCAGCAGATTGTAGAAAGGGCATGGCATGTGAGCGGCGATCCAGCTGTCCGAGAGTTTGTAGGGCGTGAGCTGAACTATCGCCTAGACTACTGGCTCGCCCAGGCTCAAGATACCGAAGGCGGCAAAGAGCTCGGCTATAAAACAGCCAAAGACGATGTCACTATTGGCCTGCTCGAACAGCCTGGTAGCGAGGGCTTACAGCCTTTTACCTGCCTGAACTCACTGCGAAATGTAGAGCCGACCATTGGTCTTATTCTCAATCCGCAAGTCCCTGAAGACGACATCAGTAATCCACCTCAGCCCATGCCTGTACCCCCCGCCTGAAATACCCTAAATACTTAACGATGAATACTGAACGATACAAAGTAGGAGAGCTGCGTCCCAGCCAAATTATGTTCTCCTTTGGGATAGGGGCGGTGGTTGACCTGCCCAATCTCTCGGTCATGGTCATGGGCTTAAACGAATGGGATACCACCCTGTCTGATCCGCTGGCGGAGGAGCGGTTGCTTGCCGCCGTCCGTGAGGAGCTAGGCCCACAGGTGCAAAAGCTGATGCCGCCGCCCGTGCCGTTGAATGACCAAGGTGGCGCAGTGAGCTCGCTAAGTCAAGCGGCGAAAGTCGGCATTCCAGTCTCGCCCTTTCCTGGCTGGGGCGTTTGTCCGGCCTGTCGGTTGTTGGCTCCTTTTAGCAGCAGTATGTTCACCCTCAAAGACGATCTCTATCGACCTGACAAAACTCGCTATGTTCACACTAATTGCACCAAATCGGGCAAGTATCCTCCCACCGTTATTCCCGCCAGATTTCTGGTGGCGTGCAACCAGGGCCACTTAGATGACTTCCCTTGGCTGTACTTTATCCATCGAGGACAAAGCGAATGCCCGGGCCGACTGCGACTGCTCGAAGCGGGTATTTCAGGATCGGCGGCTGACGTGATTATCAAGTGCGATCGCTGCAATCAATCCCGCTCACTGGCCGAAGCCTTTGGCGGCATTGGCAAGCAAAACATGCCCCGGTGCAGAGGTCGCCATCCTCATCTGCGAAACTTCAGCGACGACGGCTGCTCCGAGCAAATGAAATCCATTCTGCTTGGAGCGTCTAATAGCTGGTTCCCAGTAACGCTCTCAGTACTTTCTATTCCCAGTACCAACAACTCTCTCGGCCAGCTAGTCGAAGCAAACTGGGCAACTTTCAAAGAGATTTCCGAAGCTTCGCAAGTCGAGTTCTTACGACGAATTGGCCAGCTCAAAGCCTTCTCCCAATATTCGGACACAGACCTTTGGCAAGAAATTCAAAGGCAGCAGTCTTCTAATTTGGATCAAACAGAAGACGTCAGAAACCTGAAGCTACCCGAGTGGGAAGTATTTTCGAGCGCCGATCCAGATCTGAACACAGTCAACTTTCGGCTAAAGCCAGAAGAGCCACCTACGGGCTACGGCAGCTATTTCACCAAAACGGTACTGATTGAGCGACTGCGCGAGGTCAGGGCCCTAGTTGGCTTTACCCGCATTGAATCGCCTGGAGACCTCAGCGATATCGGTGATATTAATGATGTTGCTTTAGCACCGCTCAGCCGAGAAAGACCCGCATGGGTACCGGCTAGCGACATTCGAGGAGAGGGCATTTTTCTTCAGTTTCGCGAGGATGCGATCGCCGACTGGATACAGCGGCATCCTGCTTTAGAAGCTTACGAACAACAAAGCCACCTTGCCCACACCCAATGGCGCCGAGTCCGCAATATTGATAACCCCACTGAAAACTTTCCAGAACTGCGCTACATGCTCCTGCATTCCTTTGCCCACGCGCTCATGCGTCAAATGGCTATTGAATGTGGCTACGCAGCCGCAAGCCTACGAGAACGCATCTACTCCAGCCGCCGAGGAGACGACATTTCGATGGCGGGTATTCTCATCTATACCGCTTCGCCAGATAGTGAAGGCACTCTAGGTGGACTGGTCGGCCTCGGAAAGCCTGATGTATTAGGGCGACATATCGACCAGGCTCTCGAACAAATTGGACTCTGTGCCTCCGATCCGCTGTGCGCCGAACATGACCCGATGCAAGACTGCACTCTACATAGTTCCGCTTGTCATGCCTGCCTCTTTAGTCCAGAAACTTCCTGCGAGCGCGGTAACAAATACCTCGACAGAGCCTTACTCGTAGCAACGGTGAATCAAATCACCGAAAGCTTTGCCTTTTTCCAACATAAGTAGTCCTTTGCAATCTCTCTCACCCAAACTGCTCACCTACGTCCGCAAGCTAGCACAACAGTTGCCACCGTCGGTGCTCTCAACTGTCGCTGAGTTCCTCTTCAACACGCCTCAGGCAAGTGATAGCAAAAGAGTTTGGGTACCCTTACTTCAACAATTACCTAAACCCATTTGGCGTCAGACCCTCACAGAGCTACTAGTTGTGTGGTACGAAGATAGTCCTAGGCTAAGCGGCGAATCTATTGCAACAGCTTTGTGCTCCGTGCAGCATTGCCTGAAGCAGGCCGAGGAAGCGCTTAAGGTAGAAGTTGTTTGGACAGGGCCAGAAGTTTCTAGAATACCTGTCCGCCGAACAGAGCAGGTTTTGAAACAGCTTATCCGAGCCGCTTCAGAAGAGCTTACTTTGGCGAGCTTTGCACTTTATAAAGTACCTACCATTACCCAAGCCCTCATCGCGGCTTTAGAGCGCGGTGTTCAAGTAAGTATTATTGCAGAAACACCCGAAGGCGATACTTCTGTCCCTTTTGGGGTTGAAGCTGGGCTTGGTAAGGAGGTTGCTGCGCGGGCAAAGGTGTACGAATGGAATAAAGCGAAAAGACCTAGAGATAAGACAGGGCGGTATGGTTCTTTGCATATGAAAGTTGCGATCACAGATCGTCAGCGCCTTTTTATCACCAGCGCTAATCTCACTGGCTACGCTATGTCACTCAATATGGAAATGGGATTGCTAGTCAATAGCAAAGCCTTGTCTTGCCAAGTATCAGACCATTTTGACCAACTCATTCAGCAAAAAATCATTACCTTAGTCAACCAGTTATGACGTGAGTGAATATAGAACTATTGTCATTCTAGGCTATCGCCAAAGTCTAAGCCTTACAGTCAATAACTATGAGAGAAAGCTCTCTGACTTAGCCGATCTCAGAAGGCTGCATACCTACAACGTGTTACTTTCTCTATACTCACAGCACTGGTGAATCAGCTTAGCAACTAACCCAGTCCAACCTGTCTGATGGCTAGCGCCAATACCTTCGCCCGTATCTCCATTGAAGTATTCAAAAAACAGAATATGGTCACGCCAATGTTCATCAGTTTGAAAAGTTTCATTGTTGCCATAAACGGGTCGGCGATCGTTTTCGTCTTTTATGAATGTGCTAATCATTCTTTCTTCTAGCTTTGTGGCGACATCCCATAGATTCATCTCAGGGCCAGAACCGTAGGGGCATTGAATTTTGAAGCGATCGCCAAAAAACTTGTGATAGCGCTGCAATGATTCGATTAGCAGATAGTTGGTTGGAAACCATACTGGGCCCCGCCAGTTGGAATTCCCTCCAAATAGGCCAATGCTAGATTCTGCGGGTTCATAGTCCACCCGGTAGATAGTGCCATTGACATCAAAGATATATGGATTGTCTGCATGAAAGCGTGAAAGTGCCCGAATGCCTGTCGGACCTAGAAACTCGTGAGGCTTCAGCATCTTGGCTAGGATGCGACGTAGTTTATCCGGTTTTACAACAGAAAGTAGACGGCGTTTGTTTTCTTTTTCACCGTGGGTAATCATATTCTTAGAAAGCTCAGGGCGGTTGGCCTCGAACCATTCCAATCGTTCGGTAAAGCCGGGTAGGCGATCCAACAGTTCAGGTTCTAGCGTGACGTTGGCGTAGAGCGGCATGAGGCCGACTAGCGAGCGAACCTTAATTGGCATACGACTCATATCGGGCAGGTGCAGCACGTCATAGAAAAATCCATCTTCTTCGTCCCATAGCTGCGTAGCATGCTCGTCAGCAGCGTTCATGGCTTCGGCGATATAGATAAAATGCTCAAAGAACTTAGTCGCCATGTCTTCGTAGACAGGATTTTCTAACGCGAGCTCTAGAGACATGGAGAGCATGTCTAAGCAGTACATTGCCATCCAGCTCGTGCCGTCAGCTTGCTCTAGCCTGCCGCCAGTCGGTAGTGGCTTGCTGCGATCAAATACTCCAATATTATCCAAGCCTAGAAAGCCGCCTTCGAAAACATTGTTGCCTTCGGTGTCTTTGCGGTTTACCCACCAGGTAAAGTTCAATAGCAGCTTTTGAAATAAGCGTTCTAGGAATAGGCGATCGCTCTTTCCGGTTAGCTTGCGCTCTATCTTGTACAGTCTCCAGGTCGCCCAGGCATGCACAGGCGGATTCACATCGCCAAAGGCCCACTCATAGGCCGGTAGCTGACCGTTTGGATGCATGTACCACTCGCGGGTCATAACATCGAGCTGCTGCTTAGCAAAGTCTGGATCGATCATCGCCAGCGGAATACAGTGAAACGCTGTGTCCCAAGCGGCAAACCACGGATACTCCCATTTATCTGGCATCGAGAGAATATCTTGACTGTCGAGATGATGCCAGTGCTGGTTACGACCGCGCTGGCGTTCGGTGGGCGGATTGATCGTGGTTGGATCGCCCTTTAGCCAGGTGCTGACGTCGTACAGATAATATTGCTTGGTCCACATCATCCCAGCAAATGCCTGACGCTGGACGTTTCGCAAGTCGGCAGTATGCACATCCGGAGAGACTTGATGGTAAAACTTATCAGCCTCAATCTGTCGCAAATCGAATGTCTGATCAAAGCTGCTGCCTAGCGGGTCCTCTATAGTTGGCGAGTTAGCGAGTCTCAGCTTGAGCTGTTGAGTTTCGCCAGGATTAAGTGTAAGCGAATAGTGAACGGCTGATTTTGTTCCGATCTGGTCGGGATTGACCGCTGCTGTATCTTGCTCGATTAAGTAACGATGAAAGGCATCTTTCACATAGGGAGAAGCGTTAGAGACATCAAAGAGTAGCTCTTTGTTCGTTTCGTTTTCAGTAAATAGAAGATTGTTCTTCAGAGAAAGTTCGTCTGCGTTCTCTCCTAAAGGTATCCATTGATCGAGTGAAGTTGAACTAGATGAAATTTGTTCAGATTGAGCAGCTGGCGATTGGCAATATAGCCAGCTTTGTCCTAGTTCAGGATGATGAGTTTCTAGAATCGAGTAAGTACTGTTCGATTCTTTGACTTTGATTGTCGGTTTAACGGTATCGGTTTGCCATGTCCAGGTATTGCGAAACCATAGGGTAGGCAGTAGGTGTAAGTCGGCAGTCGTATCCGCCCAGTTGGTGACAGATATGAGAATCAGAATGTCTTCGGTGTCGGCTTTGGCATATTCAATCTGAACATCAAAGTAACGATCATCTTCAAACACGCCCGTATCTATCAGTTCATACTCTGGCTGTAGGCGATCGCGCTGCTGATTCTCTTCTAATAGCTGCTGATAGGGAAAGGCTATCTGCGGGTATTTGTACAACGCCTTCATATAAGAATGCGTTGGCGTACTGTCGAGGTAAAAATAGTACTCTTTGACATCTTCAGCGTGATTGCCCTCATTGCCGGTAAGGCCAAAGAATCGCTCCTTCAAAATGGGGTCGCGAGTGTTCCACATAGAGAGGGCAAAGCAGAGCTGCTGGCGATCGTCACAGATGCCTAAGATGCCATCTTCACCCCAACGATAAGCTCTAGATCTGGCCTGCTCATGCGGAAAATAATCCCAGGCGTTGCCATGTGCGCTATAGTCTTCGCGCACGGTACCCCATTGTCTTTCGCTGAGGTAGGGGCCCCATTTCTTCCAGTTTCTTCCGGGCTGTGCTTGACTCTCTTGCAGTCGAATATGTTCGGGGGTGGGAATCGAGCTTGTCATACAGCAGCGACATTTCAAAAGCAGCATCCACAATATAAAGCGAAATCCCAAGCACCCGCTAGCACAGGTCCCTTTCTGCTGCCAACATCTACCTATAGGCTAGGTTTACAGACGGGTTTGCTGGGTAGCTTGCGCTAAGCCGACAGAGCAAATACTTGCCTGGGCTAAACACTGATTGTCGCCACTGATAGATGGTTTGTTGGTTTGACCATCTCTATTGTTGCCGCTGGCGTACAGGTATACAGCGTCAATAGGAATAACGCGAATAGACAGGGACGTAAAATTTTCCCATTTTTCTCTATGGCCTAGCTAGCCTCTATAACCTAGCTGAAGAGAGCGATTTCTAGATCTTTGAGCGCAGTTTCTAGGCTGTCGTTGACGATCTGATAGTCAAATTCATCGGCAGCGGCTAGCTCTACTTTCGATTGGGCTAAACGTCTGGCGATCGCGGGCTCATTATCTTGGCCCCTGCTACGAATTCGCGCTTCTAGCGCCGCTACGCTAGGTGGTAACACAAAGATCTGCTTCGCCTCTGGAAAGCTCTCTCTGATCTGACGCGCTCCGATTAGCTCAATTTCTAAAACAATTCGCTCACCTGCAGCGATCGCCTCTTTAATAGGTCTTTTGGGCGTACCGTAGTAGTTCTGAGCGAACTCTGCCCACTCTAGTAGCTCACCTTGGGCAATCATCTCTTCAAACTTAGCCCTACTGACAAAGTAGTAGTGCTGGCCATCAACTTCTCCAGGTCTAGGCTGACGCGTCGTCGCCGAGATCGAGACTCGAAGATCAGGGTGGCGATCGCGCAAATGAGCTAGCAATGTTCCTTTCCCAACCCCACTAGGACCCGCTACCACAATCAACTGGCCAGTAGCTGCTGCTGGTGTCGACATATAGATGTCGCTTCTTTCTTCATGCCTTTCTTGCAGCCCTTGCCCCACAGCCCTTGTCCTATGCCTCTGGTAGATCAAATAGTACGGTTGTCATGTAGCGCTCAGCCCACTGAGGATCGAACGCTTTTTCTAGGACACGGCGTGTCTTATCGTTTTTCTGTTGCTGTCTGCAGTAATAGCGCTGTCGATCTAGCAAATCAGTTCGGCGCTCTGGTGTCGGCATCTTACTCAGCGCTCTTTGTACGTGAATACTTAGATAGGCTTTAGTTTGCACTAAAAACTGTTGCTCCTCAGCAAGGCTTGTGGGCTTCACAAAGCAACAAAACTCTGAAAAGATCCGCTTTCCCCACTCAGGTAGGTCTCTAGGCTGACTATAGCTAGTCTGAGCTAGGTTGGAGAGCTGACTGTTATATTCGGCGGTCAAGTTACCCGTAGCAGTCGCTGCTGAGAGATCAACAATCGCTGCACTAATCTGCCCTCTACCGCTGACGATGTCACAGCCAAAAATCGGCAGTTCGTACTCTGGACGTGGAAACATCACACAGTGCAAAATATCCAAATTCTTGCCAATTTTTGCAAGCTCTAGATGCATCTTTCTAAACTGAGGTGTCTGATAGCAGCGATTTTCAATAACGAGCTTTTCACCTTCGAGCTTGCCCTCTACATAGCCTAGATCTTCTGGTAGGTAGCAGGGAGAAAGCTCTAACTGCTGCCAGCAGGCTTCTATGCCCTCAGCCAGCTGACGGACGAGGGGATGCTGATGCTGACGAATAGATGAAGTAGCGACAGAAAGCGGCATTTACTGAAGAAATGAACAAAAAAGAGCGGTGACTATGCACCCAGCAGCGGCAGATGGATTAGTTTACTTATGATTAAGTACTTAAGAGCATAGCAGTTTCAGTGGGATATCTAGTTGTTCCTAAAGGTGAGGACTCGGCTCGAAAACAGTGGGAGGTCATGCTCCCCTTCCGGTAGAGATATTGAGCCTTCTAATCTGTAGTGACATGCAGGTTCATTAGGTCTATAGATGCATAGGCATCTGTATAGTCACTCGATCTATAGAGCCTCGTACGTACTATCCAGTATATTCACTTGGGATATTCACTTGGGTTCATAGAGCTTATGTTTGCTAGGTCATCTATCTTCGCATCGCTATGATTGCAGTTCAACCTAAGTCCCGTCGGCTTCTAGGGATCAACCAACAGGCATATCAGACGCTTAGATCTGCGCTGCGCTTGAACTTACGTAGGCAGCTTCTGATTGCTGTGTGTGATAGCGTCGCTTTGCAAGAGCAGTTGGCCACACAGCTAGAAGGCGACAGTATGTTCAATAGCAAAGCGTCCTTTGAAGGCACTGGCTTCGATAGTTTTGGTGCGATTACGACAAAACCAGGAGCGAACACTATTGGCCGACTGAAATTCGAGCCTAATGATGCTCATCTGCCGCGACAGGTTGCCCGTCGGATGAGCCAGATAGAGCAGAGCGGCAGACAGCTAAGCCAGCTACAGGTGCTAGGCATTGAGCAGATGACACGCCAGCCTGCTATCACTCAAAATTACTTTTTGCGATCGCTAAACACAATAGACACCCTTCTACCCAAACTTGAGACAAGTCTACTCATTTGGGTGTCTTGGCCCTGGCTACGTACTATGCAAGCGTCTGCGCCCGAGTTTTGGCAGTGGCGTAATGGGGTGTATGAGTTCGTCAGTGATCCAACGCCCACCCCTGCCTACTCGAACTATCCATCAAAGACTGAAAAGACAGAAATATTGACTGCTCAGCAAGCTGATACTCTGCAGCTGATCGATTCGCAAGCAGAGGGGTCACTAGCGACGGCTGATAGCTTTTTCGCCAACCGGAATGAACAATCTACACAGATAATTGCTCGATTACATGGAGAGACAGACGACTGTGAGGAGATTGAAGCGGGTACTGCTACGAACGTTGCGACTGGGTTTGTGGCTGGTTCTATAGCGGGGGCCTCTGTTGATGTTTTGAGTTCGAACCCTCAGTCGATATCTTCCCAAGCTGACAGCGACTCGTCTACAAATAAGTCCGACTGGCTCAACTGGCAGAAGCGGGCAGATGAGCATTTCTCGGTTGGTTATCAGCATCGGAGGTTAATCGAATCGGGCGATCACACGTTAGCTACAATCGAGTCTGCGATCGCTGCTTATGAAGCAGGTCTACAGTGCTTGGAGTCGCAGGGGGCACTGACAGATGGAATGAGGGAAGACGCAGAAGGTGAACGTTTTGGCCTAGCTAGCTGCTTGAACGATCTAGGGACTCTCTATTGGCTGAAAGCTCAGCAACTGAGCGATCCGCAGCGGATAGCTGACTGTATGGTCTATAGCACTCAGTTTTACTCACAGGCGCTAGAGCAGCAAGATCCCACTATGGCCGGTCAGATATACAGCAACGTTGGCGCAGTGTATAGCCTCTTAGCGTCCTATAGATATCCTGTTTTTTGCCTTCAGCAGGCGATTGCTGCCTACAACCAGGCTATTACGCTAGGTTCGCACGCGCATACGCCTCGAGAACAGGCGACGCTATACAACAGCCTCGGTTCAAGCTACTGGAAGCTATCTCACCACGATCAAACCGATCAGCACTTGCGCTTGGCGATCCGCGCCTACCAAGCAGCGCTACAAAGCTATGATTCAGGAGCGCGCGATCTTGACTATGCGGCCGTACAAAACAACCTAGGCATTGCCTGCTGGAGTCTAGCAAAGCGTGAATCATCAATAGCTCTGTATGAACAGGCAATCACTGCTTACCAGGCGGCACTTGTCTACCGTACCTGCGAAAGTGATCCAGCAGCCTGCGCAGTTACCTACAACAACTTGGCTTTGGCTTACTGGGATTTATCCAAAGAAGATATCGTCGAACGGACTGAAAAAACTATTTATCAGCGGAATGCGATCGCCGCTTTCAACGCTGCGCTTAAAACTGCTAAGGATCGCAGCATTTTGAGTGATACAGACACAGCTACCATCTACCATTGCCTAGGTGATGTGTACATGCAAATGGTAGAAGTTACCCCTGAAGATGAGCCTGAAGACGAGATAGCTGACGCGCTACAAAAGGCGTTGCATAGCTATATTCAATCAATTGGGTGTTTGACGGAAGCATCGCCGCTTTTCCAACCTATACTCGCTGTGATCCTAAGGAACTTGCGATTTCACTACAAGTATGGCGGTCTTGCTGGCCAGCAAAATGCATTGAATCAACTGCCGTCTCGACTCATTCCTTATATGATGCCAGCACTGTAGATATTCTCCTCGAGTGGATGCCGCTTAGGGTAGTGATAGCTTTTAGAAAGGTTAAGTAGATCAAAGGTTAAGCCCTCCCTGCTAGGCTAGAAGAGTCTTTGCGCAGGACTTTTGTGATATGCCGCTGCTAATCATTGTCGCGATTGTGATTGCTTTTCTAGCGATCGCGTTTGCCCTTCAAAATAACACCATAGTAGAAGTCCACCTGCTGGTAGAGCAGTTTCAGTTTTCCCTAGCGCTCTTGCTGCTCACTACGCTAGCAATTGGCGTTTTGATTGGTCTACTCGTCCTACTGCCGTCTCTAATCAAAAGAGGTTGGCGAGTTGCTCGGGCGCAAAAGCAGACCGCGGCACTAGAAGAGCAGTTGCAAGAGCGGGATCACACACTTGCTAATCGCGATCACAATACCGATACACTTCGTCAAAGCCATCAGAATCTTTTGCAAGCGTTAGGGCTAATCGATAACAATACGGGACTAGTCTCTTCAAGAGTTCTTGCTCAAACGCTGTCCGCTCTGATCCAACAAATGAAGCTACAGCCTGGAAATTCTAAGTTTGACTCGATTGGGCTACTCATCTTAGAAGCCCATCGCAAAGAGCCTTTGGGCGAAGTGAGTACGACTAAGCAACAGGATAAATTATTAGATGAAGCAGTCGCCAACATCATCCGCAGGAATGTCACGGTCGATACTTGGCTATATTGCGATAGCACAGCGCCTGAAGGAGCAGAGTTCTGGTGTGTGCTCACTGGCAAAGATAAAAGTGGCCTGCGGCAGTACGGGGAGACCTTACAAACTGCGCTGACTCAGGAGCCACTGAAACTAGCCGATGAGTCAATGGTCGCTGTGAGTGTGAAAATAGGAGGAGCGATCGCCGATCGAGATCATCCAACCAACCAAGAGCAAATAATTATCAACAAGGCTAGACAAGCCCTTATCGAAACAGGTAAGCGTCAGCGTCAGCTAACCTCACTGATCACCAACCACGATATCAAAATCATTCAAGTGACTGATGGCTAGCTCAGTAGCCTACTCAACGACAACAGCTAACTTGACTAGCTCTATTTGCGATTGGTTTTCTATCTATTGGTTTTCTATCTACGAGCGTCCTTTCACAATCACGTTCTAGATAGCCCAAATCTATTGAGCGACTGTATCGAGCCAGCCACCGCTTAGAACAACCGTTAACGCCATAAACACAATAGTCAATAGCCAAGTGGCTCTATTCAAGGTTTCTTCAGCGCTCTTTGTACTAGTAAAAAGCTGCGCCTGACCCCCTAGAGCACCTAGTCCGTCGCCTTTAGGACTGTGTAATAGGACCAAGACGCAGACCCCAACGGCTGCGATCGCCCAAATAACTCTAATAACCGTAACTGTCATGGGGAAACCTATATGCGGCGGTGTGCTTTAGTCTATCGCAAAACATAGGCAAGCTGATAGCGCTCCTTCAATAGAAGAGACCCTTACCGCTGTAAAGATACCTTCACGGGTGTCCGGCTCTGCTTGTACTCAGCTTTTGCCTGCAAAATCATTGACTGTCCGGTCATATCTTCAGGAATGGGCAACTGCAAGATCTGTAGAATAGTGGGCGCAATATCTGCCAAACAGCCTTCCTCCTGCCTGATCTGTACTTCTGCGCCATGACCGGGAATTTTGAGCCCTTCCCCTTCTACTAGAATAAACGGCACCGGATTAGTGGTATGCGCCGTCCATGGACGACCCTCTTCGTCATGCATGTATTCAGCATTGCCATGATCCGCAATGATGATTGAAGTACCACCGGCTTTACCTACCGCAGAGACAAGCCTTCCAACTTCTGTATCGACCGCCTCTAGGGCTGTGATCGTCGCCTCCATGTTGCCAGTGTGTCCCACCATATCGGGATTAGCGTAGTTGATCACAATCAAAGAATACTTGCGTTTGTCAACCGCTGCGATCGCTACATCTGTCACTCTTTTAGCTGACATTTTGGGATCTTTGTCATAGGTTGCCACCATCGGGCTAGGCACTAGCTCTCTGTCTTCTCCAGGAAATGGATCTTCTAAGCCCCCATTAAAGAAGTAAGTTACGTGAGCGTATTTCTCAGTCTCGGCCGTACGAAACTGCTTGAGTCCATGATCTGAAACGACCTGCCCCAAGATGTTGTCGAGACTTTGTGGCTTGAAAGCAACACCGACCGGTAGTGAGGGATCATACTGTGTCATCGTCACAAAACTCAGTGGCAAGATCGGATCACGCTCAAAGCCTCTAAATTCGCGCATGACAAACGCCTGGGTCAGCTCACGAGCCCGGTCGGGCCGAAAGTTGAAAAAGATAACCCCATCCCCAGGCTCAATCGCTCCGGGTGCTAAACGAATAGGTTCGACAAATTCATCGTTTATACCTTGTTCGTATGAAGCTTTCAGCGCCGCTAGGGCAGAGGGGTCTTCAGGGAAGCGATCGCCATTTTCAGTCATGACTCGGTAAGCCTTTTCTACGCGATCCCAGCGATTATCACGGTCCATCGCGTAGTAGCGACCGCTAAGGGTAACAATCTTGCCAACACCGATGCGATCTATTGCATCTTGTAGCTTCGTGAGGGCAAATTCACCGTCTGTAGGCTTTGTATCGCGTCCGTCCGTGACCGCATGAATACAGACATCTTCAACACCCTGACGCTTTGCCATCTCTATAAGACCGATTAGATGGTCTAAGTGCGCATGTACACCCCCATCTGAACACAGTCCTATCAAGTGAAGCTTGCTACCTGTATAGGCTACTTTCTGACATACCTTTAGCAGGTCTAAATTCTCTTCAAGACTGCCATCTTCTACCGCGTTAGAGATGCGGACTAACTCTTGAGGAACTACTCGGCCTGCACCAATATTGAGGTGGCCAACTTCTGAATTGCCCATCTGTCCTTTGGGCAACCCAACATATCTGCCGGATGTGTTGATTTTCGCTTTAGGATAGGTATCCCACAAACTATCCACAACCGGTGTACTGGCATGGCTAATGGCGTTACCATCACGGTCATCTCGGCAGCCCCATCCATCGAGGATGACTAATACCATTGGGGAAATAGGCGAGTCTGCCATACCAAAAAAACCTCTGCAGTTAGCAACAGTGAGAATATGGAGTGATCAAAAGCTGACTAGAGAATCGCTCTTTTATCTATTAAGCGGCACTCAACTGGGCAACAATGATGATAGTGATAGAAGCTACGATGTAACGCCGCTGGGAACAATGGGATCGCCAAGGGCAGGAACTAGCAGCAAGGGTGAATTAGGTTCAGGGCTACTATCAAGTTAGCTAGTTGATAGCTACTGAATTGTCTATCACCTATGAGCCATTCATCTATGAGCTACTCGGTAGGTAGGCTGATAGACGATTTAGGTGAAGTCCCAGCAATGAACCCACAGGCTAAAACCATCACGACTTAGTAGGATTAGTCCGAACAAGTCAATCTAAGAAAAATCTTGACTGCACTAGCTCGCTTACTATCTGCCTCAATGTTGTTCACCTAGGATGTGAACATGAGTGATGAGGACACGAAGTCGTATCTGAAGTCTTAAGGTAACTCCATCTCCCGCCAGCTAAGTTTGAATTTAATATTTTTGATCGACTTGTTTTATAGTGAATTTAATGCCAAGGCAGCGTCGCTACTACGTGATTGCCCGGTTGTACGTGATCGCTCCGGTTGTACGAAATGATAAGAGCACAACCCTAAGTGTATATAACTAAACATTTAACATGAGTCTCTCCTAAAAATAAAGTAGGCCTCTTGTAATAATTAATAATTGAAAATGAGGTAGGCGCACTCGGCAATCACTCGGTGATAACTATAGCTAAGACTGAGCGCGACTTTTTACAGTCGTTATGTCCTTTTAGCGGCTGACTGGGCTATTTGCTTTTGCCGCTGCTTTTCTCTTTGCTTTTGGCGTCTAGCTGCAGCCTTAGCCGCTTTTTCAGCTTCTATCTGCTCTAGTCTTGCCCGTTCTTTTTCCTCAGCAATCTTGTCTAGGTAGTAGTGATAGTCACCTTGATAGGCTTTAAGTTCACCGTCTCTAATTTCAACTATTTTGTTCGCTACTTGAGAGATGAAGTAGCGATCGTGAGAGACGATAAGGGCTGTACCGTCGTAGTTCTTGAGGGCGGTTTCTAACATTTCCTTTGCTGGGATATCTAGATGGTTCGTAGGCTCATCTAGAATCAGTAAATTGGCAGGCTGCAAGAGCATTTTTGCCAAGGCTAGACGAGCTTTTTCGCCCCCACTTAGCGCCTCTACTTTTTTGAAAGCAGCGTCGCCACTGAATAAAAACCGACCCAGTAGCGTACGCACTTCTTCATTTTTCCAATCAGGAACTTCGTCATGAATCGTCTGAATAACAGTCTTGTGCAAGTCGAGAGCTTCGGCCTGATTTTGCTCAAAATAACCGGGGATCACGTTGTGGCTGCCCATAGTAACGCTGCCATCGTCTGATGATTCGATCCCAGTAATCAGACGTAGCAAAGTGGATTTGCCCGCACCATTAGGCCCCACAAAAGCAATGCGATCGCCTCTTTCTACTTCTAGATCAGCGCCTAGAAACAAGATTTTGTCTCCATAGCTATGAGTCATATCGCTAATAGTCACAACTTCTCGTCCGCTACGGGGTGCAGGCTGAAACTGAAACTGTAGTCCTCGCAGGTCAGCAACAGGCGCTTCGACTCTTTCCACCTTGGCAAGCAGCTTTTCTCTACTTTTAGCTTGGGTACTACGAGTAGCACTAGCCCTGAACTTGTCTACAAACGTCTGCTGTTTGGTTAGTTCCTTTTGTTGCCGTTCGTAGGTGCTAAGCTGAGCCGCTTGATTCTCTGCTTTTTGGGCGATATAAGCACTGTAGTTCCCTAGATATGTAGTCGAGATCCCGCGCTCTGTTTCAACAATAGAAGTGCAAAGACGATCAAGAAACTCTCTATCATGAGAGACAATTACCATAGGGATCGTTAGCCCTTTTAGATAGGTCTCTAGCCACTCAATAGTCTCAAGGTCCAGGTGGTTAGTCGGCTCGTCGAGTAGGAGCAGATCAGGTGATTGTAGAAGAACCTTGCCAAGACCCATTCGCATTTGCCAACCGCCACTGTAGGAGCTCACGAGTCGTTCACCAGCATCGCTATCAAATCCCATCTCTGGCAGAATCTTTTCAATCCGCGCTTCTAGGCCGTAGCCATCTAACGCTTCGAACTGCCGTTGTCGCTTATCTAATAGGTTGATTAGCTTGTCTAATTCTTTAGGACTAGCACTTTCCATTTTGATCGGAATCTCTGCTAGATCGTGCTGGATCTTGTTAGCTTCTTTGAAAACCGTCCAGAATTCTTCGCGGACGGTGCGGCGGGGATCAACCTCAAACTCCTGGTTAAGTGCAGCGATATGCAGTCCGCTAGGTCGAATAATCGACCCGGTTGTGGGTTCTATCTCACCTTTAATAATTTTAAGCTGAGTGGATTTACCTGCACCATTCACGCCAACTAGCCCAATACGCTCACCGGGTTTAACTTCCCAACTCACAGCTTTTAGAACTTCTCCGGTGGGATAGATCTTGCTGATATTTTCCAAGCGCAGCATAGACAAACGTCTCCGTTAGTGGCGGTAAAAGTGGAAGGGAACAAAGGTTGTATCGAGCGAGAGACAGAGGTTCTTAGCTAGTTGCTTTTGGCTAGCGCTACTCGGAGGAGGGTTAATCTTCGATAGCGTCGTTAAGCAACCCTAAGCAAGCGATCACTGCTTTGGGTTCAACCGTCTCTTTGCTAGATCATTTCTTTCTGCTAGATCATTTCTTACTGAATGCTTTCTATAGCTAATTTCGCTTTTGAGCGAGGGGAGAAAAGTTAGTCGAGTAAGAGATTGAATATATTGAATATGTAGACATCTTAACAAAGATGTTACAAAGCGAGATGATAGAGGCTGTGTAATCGATGTTTCTTATGTTGATAAAATCTACTCTGCTGGTCTTGGCCTGGTTTGGAACGGCCTCTCTACTGAATACCCGGATTGCTCAAGCACAGGACATACCAGAGTTAGCTCCAGGTCTTGCTGAAGATCTAGGCGCTACTGATGATACTGACAATTTTGACATGCCCACCGAAGAGAGGCCAGGGGGAGGGCCTGCGGTGTTGTCAACGGCCAACTATTCAGACGATCAAATGTCGATTGACTATCCGGTGTCTTGGCAGATTATGGTGAATCAGGCTGGAAATGTGCAAATTCTAGATGGGACTAAGGGAAGTGCTGATCAGGTGGTGACGGAGATTTTTGTAGTGGATTCGCCGCCAGGTGTGTTGATCGACGCTAACATCGATAGCTTCATTACAGAGGGTTCTGCGGTAGGTCCCTATGGTCAGGTAACGATTGACGATCGCCAAGCGTTTACGATTTGGTTAGCCGATCGGCCAATGGCTCTCAGCCGAGCGATCGCAACTTTCATTGGCTACGAGGATCAAACCGTCCTATTATTCAGTAGCTTCACACCGGAAAATGAAGCCGTTGAAGAGCAGCTATTGGAGTTGCACAACTCGTTCGAGAAAGTCACTGATGTCGAATCAGAAGCAAATCTAGAAGATGATTTAGATTTAGAAGGGGTGCTGTAGGGCCTTACCGCTTTTGTTCGCGCCGAAGTCTTCTATATCTACGGTCTTCCGCTGTAGGGTTTTCTGCTCTATCGTCTTCCACTCTAGCGTCTTCTACCCTATAGCTTATTGACTACGCCGTTCTTAGCGCCCCCCATCAAATACAGCAGTGCCATCCGCATAGCAACGCCGCTAGCAACTTGTTTAGAGACTAGACTGAGCTGGGGATCATCCATCAGATCAGAGGTAATCTCAGTCCCTCGATTTGTTGGGCCTGGGTGCAAGATCTTGACAGTGGGTTGGCACACTTTGAGGCGATCGCGCGTGATCCCAAATCGTTGGTGATACTCTCTGATGCTCGGCAGTAAATGAGCGCTCATCCGTTCCTTTTGCAATCTAAGCGCCATCACAAAGTCAGCCTTTTCTAGCGCCGGCTCTAACACCCAGTGAACAAACACCTGACGCTCTACCGTCCCATTATGCGTTACCAGCGAGGTGGAAAAAGCCTCCTCAAACGCTTTGGGTAGTAGTGTGGGCGGCGCGGCAAGATGGACCTGCGCTCCACAAGCACTTAGGCTCCATAGGTTCGAACGGGCTACTCGCGAGTGCAAAATATCGCCAACAATCGCTATCTTCTTTCCTTTGAGGTCTTCTATCTTTGGGTGAGCGGCGTCTAACGCGTTACAGATTGTCAGCAGATCGAGCAGGGCTTGAGATGGGTGCTCATGCTGTCCGTCTCCCGCGTTGAGCACGCCTACACCAGAGCCAAGTCGGTCCATTTCCTTGGCAATAGTCGCAGGAACGCCTGACCCTCTATGCCGAATGACCATTAGATCTGTGCCCATCGCTAAATAGGTCTTGGCCGTATCAAGGATAGTTTCACCTTTAGCAAGAGAGGAGCTGCCTGGGCTAAAGTTCAAAGTATCAGCAGAAAGTCGTTTGGCCGCAAGTTCGAAGCTGCTACGAGTGCGAGTAGACGGTTCAAAAAATAGGTTGGCGACAACCTGCCCCTGTAGGGTAGGGACCTTCTTGTTGCGACGGGCAAGGACGCCTTGAAAGCTTAGGGCTGTGCTAAGAACGGTTTCATACTCCGAGGGCGTAAAGTCAGCTAGAGAGAGGATGTGTTGCCTTATCCAGGGAAGAGTAGTCATAGTGAAGGGGTAGTTATGCGGCTATAGCATTTGCCTGGTTGCTCAGGGCAAGTTCATCGACTAAAACCGCTTCGCTGCCAACTATAAAGGATCGGACAAGACAAACTGCTATCGATGTGCTTTGCAAATTGGCACATAAATTTGGCAGGTCGGGTAAGTTGTTTTGTAGGATGAGGATGTCTTTGTATATAGTGCTGTATTCAGTATTGCGTCAGATGGTTCGGTTGCCAGAGTCTATTCAAAAGCATATTTCTCGCCAGCTTAGCCAAACTCGTACAGCGGGCCTAGCACTGATGCTTAGTCTGGTCTTTGTCGGCTGTGCAAGCGCACCGGATACGGTTACGGTTGACCCAGAAGAAACCCCCACTGCTCAAATAGATCCGCCTTCGGATGAAGCGCAGGCGCCAGATAAAGTCCAGCCAAATGAAGCGAAGCCAGAGAGCACTGAGGCTGACCGGCAGCAAGCTACACCCGATGAGATGGTGACCGTCTCGGTCTATACAATTGATGATCAGTGCAATGAATTTGTTGAGCAGTCAGTAGAGGTACCAAGCGATCAGGCGATCGCCACTGCTGTGGGTAAAGCGATGGGCTCAGTTGAATACAATGCCTTCAAGCTAGCGGGTTATCAGGTGGATATCAATGGCAGTACCGCAATTGTCGATATGCAGCTAGCACCGGGCTCTCAACGCCAGTTTGTCTCGCTCTCTAGCTGCGAGCAAAGAGCGCTATTCGGCAGCGTCGAAGAAACGCTGCTAAATAACAACGATTGGGACGTAGAGGCTGTAAAGTTCACCACTAGCGGGAAAGAATTAATACTGTAGTCCTAAGAGCCAGGAGCATCTCCAGTCGGATTTGGACCTAGTTAGACCTAGTTTGATTTATGGGGTTCTCTAGGTAAGTTTAGAAACCGATTGGCTGTTTTTTAGATACCATCGCCAGGGCTTTTCTATGGCTTTGGTGATGCCGATGCGGGTCGTTTGCACTATTTGATGGCTGGGAATGGCCTTGGTTCGATGCTCTAGCCAGAGTCCGTTTTCTGGATGGTACGAGATTCCATCTAGCTCTCGATCAATCAATAGCGCTCTACAGAGCTTACCCGGCCCCGCCGCAATTCGGTGAGGCTTTGCAATTTGTTTGGGGGTGAGGTGAGGGGGGATAGTATCAAGCTCTAGCGCTCTAATGAGAACGGCACTACCGGTTCCTGCCGATTCACTGACAACATTTAGACAGTGGTACATTCCGTATATTAGATACACGTAGCTATAACCAGGTGGCCCGAACATAGACGCATTGCGGTTGTTAGGCCCTCTGTAGGCGTGGCAGGCGGGATCATTAGGGGCGTAGGCTTCCGTTTCGACGATGGTGGCTTGGATCAAAGGACCGTCGGGTAGCTGCCGATGGAGAGTGCAGCCAAGGAGCGCTGGGGCAAGTTGAGTAGAAGGGCGATCGCACCAGTCTGATCGAATTAATCTTGAAGGTGAGCTTGTAGACGCATCTGAGGATTCGGCGTAGGAGTGGGGCAGAGATTGAAATTCGGGTTTTTCCTCGCTGAAGCTATTTGTCATAAACCATTAAGAATTGCTAGCTCACGCTGGTAGAGTTGTTACGATCTTATATGAAGTTAATTAACTTAATTCTGCCCCTAATTCTATGGACATCAAGCTCGTTTTCTTTATCTTGACTGGGTTATTCTCAGTAGCCTGCCTGTTTTTTGGCACTCGCAACGGCTTTTACGATTCCGAGAACTATCATGGCAACGGTTCTGCTCATTGAGTTAGTTCTTTCTAAGCTGATTCTTTCACTGCGGATCTACCTACTCAAGTAATCCTTGGCAATTCTCCAACTGCGAGCCCTCAGCTTTGCTGTTTTGCTACCTGTTTTTTCAATTCTCAATGCATAGTTCTGTGCATGTAGCGCCCTCCCTTGACTGAGCTGTCTTGTTTGCCCCATAGCGTTGGCTATGAAGACGAAGGGGTCTGTCTGAGCATTCAGATTGGCCCCTACTCTATTTTGTTTGACTGCGGTCTAGCTGATATCACTGCGCTTCGAGGGAAGTCAGCTGATTTTGCTTTCTGTAGCCACGCTCATACCGATCATATTCGAGGACTACTCTCACTACATCGCACCTTCCCCCTTCTGCCAATATTTGCGAGCGATGTGACTACTCGGCTTTTACCGTTGAATTGGCCGGGACAAAGTGATGCGAACTTTTGCCGATCTCTTCCGTGGCGATCTCCTGTTGAGATCGCTCCAGGGCTATCCGTTCAGCTGTGGCCTGCAGGCCATATGCCAGGTGCAGCTGCTTTCTTGCTCACCTATCAGACAACCCAGCGAACCTATAGTGTTTTCTATAGCGGCGACTGCTTTCTCTCTAATGGGCGATTAGTCGACGGCATGCCCCTAGCAGAGCTAAGAAATCTCAAGCCGGACGTGCTGATTGTAGAAGGCAGCTATGGCACTGAACGTCATCCTCACCGCAAGCAGCAGGAAAACTACCTGGTTGAACGGCTGAGCATAGCGCTAGCTCACGGGGGTCGCGCTGTTTTTCCTAGCCCGCTATTGGGATTAGGTCAAGAGCTATTGATGCTGATGCGTAGTCATCACAACTTCACTGGACAGCCCATCAATGTTTGGGTAGATCCGCTGATTGCCCGAGGCTGCGACGCTTACCTAGGCTGTTTGTCAGCGCTGCCAACAACAGTACAAAACTTTGCCCAGCACCAGCCTTTGTTTTGGGACGAGCGAGTTCTACCGCGGGTGAGGCGACTAGAATCACAAACTTCTCCAGAAATGCTAGCCGATGAACCGGAGGCGACGGTTTTCATCGTGCATCCGGCTACTCATCCAAGTGCCTATGGAATGGCAAGTGCGGCTGACTGGACCGTATTTGTGCCGGATGCGCAGAGTATCTCGCTTTGGCAAGCGCAGCTATCAGAACAGATGTACGGTGCCTATCATCGCTTCGATTGGCTAGCAGAACTAGCCTCCTTGGTGGATTCAGAGACGGTTGAACACTACATGCTGACCAATCACTGCGACGGCGTAGGGACCACGCAGCTCATTCATAATCTCCGTCCGCAGCATGTCATCTTTGTGCATGGCGACCAACACCAGTTGAATAATTTGGCTAGCTTGGATGATTTGCAAGCTCGCTATCACCTGCACCTACCCACGCCAGCTCAGTTGATTGATTTGCCGCTGGCGTCCGCTTTCTGGCAACCTGCTCCACCTCAAGGCACGCCGTACGAGGGTGAAATAAATATAGATAGTCAGGGCGTGCAGTTACGATTGCCGCCTTTGGTAGGAAGCGATCCGCGCTGGGCTCAGTTGTCGGATACTGGAATTGTAGAGGCGAGCTGGCAAGGCAATCAGCTAGTAATTCGAGGACTCAATCAGCAAGAGCTGATGCAGATCAAACCTACAAAGGCTGCTGATCCGACTCGTACTTGCTATTACTGTCGCCATCTTCGAGGGCAGCGCTGTCGTAATGTTGAGTCACCTCTAGTGGGATTGCAGGTGACTTCTGATGGAACGTGCAGTGTCTTTGAGCGGTCTGGGGGTAGTGGTCGCAGTTCGAGTAGTGAATGATTCTTGAACCAGTATTAAATGACAGGGAAGCCCTTTTGGTATAACGGAGACCTATTTGCGGTCGGCGAGCAAAGCGGTGTTAGGCTGACTTTCGATACGGCTCTCGATACGGCGGCCCTGCGGTTTGGTGCGAGCGTATTTACGACACTGCGCGTGTATGGCCAAGATCTTGCCCACCCAATGACGATGTGGCAGGCGCACTGCGATCGCCTTGCTCATTCCCTTGCCTACTTCAATTGGATACAGCCCGATTGGGCATCTATTTATGAGGGAGCCAGCCAGCTCAAGGCGCACTTCCTAGTCCTCCGAATTACCGTGTTCCCCAGTGGCAAGGCCTGGATCACAGGTCGCGATCTGCCCCCTGATCTAGCTCAACGAAAATCGGAAGGCGCTACTTGCTGGTTGGCTTCTGCTGATTATCAGCGGAGCTTTCCTCTACATAAAACCGGGAACTATCTAGCTTGCTGGCAGGCTCAAAAACAGGCGCAAGCAGCGGGCGCCCAAGAGGCGATCTTGACAAATGCCCAGGGAGAGTGGTTAGAGACGGCGACGGGTAATCTATGGGGATACAGGCAAGGACAGTGGTGGACACCCTCACAACAGTGTTTGCCAGGGCTGATGAGAAACCGGCTACAAATGCTGCTACAGGCAAAGGGGCTAGAGGTAGGTGGCTTGGCCTGGACTAGAGCGGTGATCGAAGGGTTTGAGGCGATCGCCTATAGCAACTGCGTCGTTGGGCTTTTGCCTGTCCACACAATTCTAGACGGAGACATTAAACTAGAGTACGACATTCAAAATGCCAACCTTAAAGCGTTACAGCACCAGCTAGCGCGTTTGACAGAAGAAAAGTCGATGATTCCTGAAATGAGTTAACATAAGTTAATAACAAAGGAATCAAGCTATCAGTGTTGAGCTATAGGCTTCAGTTTTAGACCATTTTGTTGTAGGGCGATGCGAGAGCAACGTGTTCTACAGCCTCTCAGATGTCTTCTGCAGAAATTAGCCAGCTTTAAGACTAAGCATCCTTACCTAACTATTTACAGGAGGCTTTAACCCGGTGAATAAACGCTGGAGAAACGCGGGTCTTTACGTACTACTCGTCGTTGTTGTCATCGCATTGGCAACTGCATTTTTTGATCAACCTCGCGTTGAGACCCAGTCTCAGCGCTACAGCCAGTTTATTAACGACGTTCAGCAAGGGCGAGTTGAGAGTGTATCTATCACATCAGATAAATCTCAAGCTCGTTTTGCTTCTCCAGATGGGACAGGTCGCGTTGTTGTAAATCTGCCTCAAGACCCCGGTCTGGTCGATCTGCTCACAGAAAACAATGTAGATATCACAGTCCAGCCAACTCAAGACGAAAACGCTTTTGTTAGGTTGTTCAGTGCCTTAATTATTCCAGCCCTACTGCTAGTCGCGCTCTTCTTCCTGTTCCGCCGTGCTTCTAATGGCCCTGGCAGTCAGGCGATGAACTTTGGTAAATCCAAAGCGCGCGTGCAGATGGAGCCTCAAACCCAAGTTACCTTTGGCGACGTAGCCGGTATCGATCAGGCCAAGCTAGAGCTAACAGAGGTGGTTGACTTCTTGAAAAATGCCGATCGCTTCACTGCAATTGGCGCAAAGATTCCCAAAGGCGTGCTATTAGTTGGCCCTCCAGGTACGGGTAAAACGCTTCTAGCTAAGGCCGTTGCGGGTGAAGCAGGGGTTCCTTTCTTCTCTATCTCTGGTTCTGAGTTTGTAGAGATGTTCGTGGGTGTGGGTGCCTCTCGGGTGCGCGACCTGTTCGAGCAAGCTAAATCAAACGCTCCCTGTATTG
Source organism: Synechococcus sp. PCC 7335 (assembly GCF_000155595.1). Classification (NCBI taxonomy): domain Bacteria; kingdom Bacillati; phylum Cyanobacteriota; class Cyanophyceae; order Synechococcales; family Synechococcaceae; genus Synechococcus; species Synechococcus sp. PCC 7335. Next base: position 984,700 of record NZ_DS989904.1, read on the forward strand.
TCTTTATCGATGAGATTGACGCTGTGGGTCGTCAACGGGGTGCGGGTCTAGGCGGCGGTAACGATGAGCGTGAGCAAACGCTCAACCAGCTACTGACCGAGATGGATGGTTTTGAAGGTAACACAGGCATCATCATTATCGCGGCGACTAATCGTCCTGATGTTTTGGATGCCGCTCTCTTACGCCCTGGTCGTTTTGACCGTCAGGTGGTAGTAGATCGCCCTGACTATTCTGGCCGCCTGGAGATCCTTAACGTGCACTCTCGCGGTAAAACATTCTCTCAAGACGTGGACCTAGAGAAGATTGCTCGCCGTACGCCTGGCTTTACGGGCGCCGATCTATCTAACCTGCTAAACGAAGCCGCTATTTTGGCAGCCCGCCGCAACCTAACTGAGATTGCCATGGATGAAGTCAATGATGCGATCGATCGCGTTTTGGCAGGTCCAGAGAAGAAAGACCGGGTGATGAGCGAAAAGCGTAAAGTGCTAGTGGCCTATCACGAAGCGGGTCATGCCTTGGTTGGTGCTCTGATGCCTGATTATGACCCAGTACAAAAAATCAGCATTATCCCCCGTGGGCGTGCAGGTGGTTTGACTTGGTTCACGCCTAGCGAAGAGCGTTTGGAGTCTGGATTGTACTCTCGCTCTTACCTACAGAACCAGATGGCTGTAGCCCTCGGTGGTCGTCTAGCTGAAGAGATTGTCTTTGGCGATGAAGAAGTGACAACTGGTGCTTCTAATGACTTGCAGCAGGTAGCTAATACGGCTCGTCAGATGGTAACCCGGTTTGGCATGAGCGACATCCTGGGGCCAGTAGCGCTTGGTCGTCAGCAGGGCAATCCGTTCCTGGGTCGTGATATTGCTAGCGAGCGGGACTTTTCTGAGAAGACCGCTGCGTCGATTGATGCTGAAGTTCGTGCGCTAGTTGACCAAGCTTATGCACGCTGTAAGCAGGTGCTAGTAGAAAACCGTCACATTCTAGATCAGCTAGCAGATATGCTGGTAGATAAAGAAACTGTCGATTCTGAAGAGCTACAGACCTTGCTTGCTAACAGCAATGCGAAAATGGCTACTATTGCCTAATTATGCTTCTTTGTGTCTTTCTTAAAGACTAGATAATTGAAGGCCTTAGTCTAAAAGCCATCCTTTGTACAAGGGATGGCTTTTATTTATTTAATAGAAGGTTCTCGACCACTGTGCTTGCAAAAAGGCTTTGCTAATCGAAGCTGCTTAAGCAAAGTGACCAAGACTGTCTATTAAATCACTGCTAGAGATTTTGAGTTCAGCTGGGTTTTTCCTCGACAGTCAATAGATTCTGCAAGGACTTCGGCAGAATTATTACGGCTTTCAATGAGTTTGACTTTATAGAGAGTGACCCCAATCTCAGCAACAGGTTGACGGAGCAAGTAACAAATGCGAAGAACAATATTTTCGGCCGTGGGAACGACGCTGGTGAAGTAGGGAACGTCTTTGTTTAAGAAGGTGTGATCGAATCTGTCGATAACGTGATGGGTGATCGCACTTTGCAATGCCGCTAAGTCCACAATCATACCTGTTCGCTGATCAATCTGCCCCTTGACCGTCACCTCCACCTGATAGTTGTGACCATGCCCATTAGGACTGGCGCACTTCCCATATATTTCCCGATTTTCTTCTTCACTGAGCTGCGGCAAAGCTAGCTGATGAGCAGCGCTGAAGTGATCGGACACCGTTAGATAAGCTTCCATTCCATTTCCTTTGTAGTTAGCCCATAGCTCAGGCGTTTCAAATAGCTGAATATTCACAATGGGCAAATAAGCCTCTAGGCGTTGCCAAACTGTTCGAGCAATCTGCTCAGTAGTCGGCAGTGTCTTTTGGAATTCTGGCCAGGCTTCGTTGAGATACGAGAAATCGAGAGGGTCAATGATTTCTCGATGGATGATGGCTTTAGCCTCAGTTAGATTGAGCACCATACCGTAAGGATCAAGCTCACTTTCAAGTGAGACGTCGAGGACATAGTTGTGTCCATGTCCTGGCTTTCTAGTGCATTTACCAAAGCGCTGAAGGTTTTCTGCTGGGCTCAGTTCGGACAGCCAATAGCGATGGCTAGCGGAAAATTGCGATCGCCGATTGATGATGCATTTCATGCAGAAGACAAGCTACCAAAATCGACAAAGAACGAACCATGCTATGACGGTCATTAAGTTCTTATTTTAGATAAAACTAGTCGCTTGTAGCATCCCAGATAGCCGAATAAAAGCTGACGTTTGTAAGCTATAGCCTTCTAAATGTAGCTACAGCATCTGTCAGGTTGCTAAGTAAGTTACGAGAATATATATTAATTTATCGTCTTGTAAAGAATTTAAGCAAAGTTGATGGCTTCAGTTGGATAAAACCCAGTCTCTAACTACGTTCTAGGAAATATGAGATGGAAATTGGAATGTCATGTTGAGTTGTTATCTTTTTGGAAAAACTGTAAAAATAGATACAGAAACAGAGAAATCTGAGTTCGTTCATCTCGATCCCCTCAAGGTAGTAGTTCGAGACGGAAGTAAGGACAGCAGTTCCCGCTGACCCTGAAGGAACGCGTTCCTAACCAACCACGCTAATTTCTAAGGAACGAAGAGAATGAAACTAACTTATCGCGGCGTTGAATACGACTACAATCCACCTGAGCTAGAGGTTACCCTTGCAAGCACCCCTACTCAGTACCGAGGCCAACAGTCTCAATACAAGTACGTTCGCCATGTACCTATTGCCCAGCCTGCTGAGCGTCTGAACTATAGAGGAGTGGCCTATCAGACTACTCGCACAGGTGGAGTGCAGCAGCTAGGTAGCCATGTAGGTGGTCATGCAACTACCCATGCAACTACTCCGAATGCTTGGGCAGAGCTGAGCGGCAAGCTAAGAGCTAACAGTTCGGCGGCAAAGGCTAGAAGGGCTCTGCTCGAAGAGTCTACTGCTTTGCATCAGCAAAATATTGCGCGATCACTTCAGCATCGAATGGAAGTTGCTAAGCAAAAGGGCAATCAAGCTTTGCTAGAACAGCTAGAGTCCGAGATGCGCCAGAGTGTCTGATTAGCAACATCTCATTAGCCGCGTTTGAGGTGCGGTACTCGCTGAGCGTGTTTAGGTAGCAGTATGTGACTCATACGTTCTGCTAGCCAGTTAGCAAACTATTGGCAATAAGAATCCTGTGAGGATATAGAGAAGGGGGAAAGCAATATTCTCCCTTCTTTGGTCTTTAGTCCCGCTATCTTTATTAAACAGATTGAATGATTAAAACTATGACAGCGGCGACTTGCTAGGTACACCAACAGCCCGTGGAAAATCTGTTGAGATAGTCTGTTTCTTATGAACGAACAGGCAGTGGCGATCGCTCTGAGTCAGGGGTGTTTTCCAGCGCTGTAAGTCAGTGAGCTCACCGCCGAGCAACTCAATCACAGGGATAAGCCCATCAGTTTCCGCTGAGGTCCACTGACCGCGATAGATAACGGCTTGGCCACCGACTTTAAGAAAAGGCATGACGTATTCAGCGCAGGTAGCTGCCGAGCCAACTGCACGGATCAGCGCTAAGTCATAAGTTTCGCGGTGTTCAGGATCTCTACCTAAGGCTTCGGCGCGATCCGCAATGCACGTAGTATTAAGACCGAGCTGTTGGCAAAGCGTTTGTAGGAAAAGTATCTTTTTACGAGTGGCATCGACAAGGGTCAGATCGATTGCCAGCGATGTGAGAGCGATTGCTGCTGGGATTCCTGGGAACCCTCCCCCAGTGCCAATATCAATCATTCTTAGAGGCGCAGAGTCATCATTTGCAAAGTATGGAATGGTTTCAGCGCCTACTTCAGTCTTAGCTTCAGTATCTGCCTTAGAAGCTTCTGCAATATCAGAAAGCCAAGGAGCTAGTCCGCTGAGCGAGTCCCAAAGGTGCTTTTCCCAAAACGCTTGGGGCTCTGTGATACGGGTAAGATTTAGCTGTCTATTCCCTTCTAATATCTGTATATACAGATCTTGAAATAGCTGCTGCTGTTTGCTGGTCGGCCGCCAGTTTAACGTAGATTGCCAAATATCGAGATAAGAGGGGAGGATAGCTGTCATCTAAAGATAGGAATCGGGTTTAACCCTGTTCGCGAGTGACTAGTCTGTACGAACGATCAAGAAAACTAAGCGGAAGGGAGCAGACGGCGAAGCGTATCCGGATTGGCGTTGGCAAGCTGACCACGGTTGATCGTCCAGCAATAGTCAGCAATATCAACAAGATCTTCGGCGTCGTGGGAGACAATCAATAAGCTCCATTCTTGTTTGAGCTTTGCGAGCAGATTAACGAGCTGTTGACGCATCGACCAGTCGAGCCCAGCGGTGGGTTCGTCTAATAGAAGTAAATAAGGCTGGCGAATGAGCTGAACCGCTAGGGCGAGTCGTCTTTGCTGTCCGCCGCTAAGCTGCTGAGGCGAGGCCTGCAAGGAGAGACCCTCTAAGCCAACCTCTGCAAGGGCCTCGTAAACGCGATCAGAGCTAAGCTCAGGGTGACCTAAGCGGAGTTCTTCAAAGATGGTATGGCCACAGAAGTGGCGCTCAGGAAACTGAAAAACTAGACCTCCTATCTGCTGAAGGGCTTCAGGCAGCAGTGGCTTTTCTCTCCAGAAGATCTCGCCGTCAGTCGGCGTGGCCAGTCCTGACAAGATTTCGAGGAGTGTGCTTTTCCCAGAACCGCTCGGCCCAACGATCAAACCAAGCTGCTGAGGGCCAAGATCAAAAGTAATCTGCTTAAGAATAGGCGTGGGCGTTGCAGTGGGGTGATAGCTAATATCGCGCAGATGAAGCATTTGAGCAATGGAAAAATGATGACGTTAAGTAGAACGTAAGGGTAATGGGGTGATGTTCGGATGAGCGTCAATACTTTCACTGCATCGTTCATTATTTAGACTTTCGACTTTAACCCCCTGCCTTTACTCTATAGTGCTAATGGCTTTTGTGTGGAGTAGCGCTGTGCAGGTTCAGTTTCGCGAGTGTGATTTTTTCAATCTATGGATTTGGCTGGAGTTCGATACGGTGCCCTCTATCCCTGAGCAGCAGTACGTTGAGGAGATTTTTGCTTCCTGGTATTTTATGGGGAAGCTCGGCGGATTCAACGCCGAGAATCTTCAGGTGCAAGAGACTGGGGTGGACATCAGCTATTTTGACTACGATGAAGAGGCCTCTGAAGAATCGCTGCTTTCGTTGATGCACAATATGTCTGAAGTTGAGTTTAAGGGGCTGTGGGGTCGCTGCTGGTTTGACTTAGGGACAACAGATGCGATCGCGCTAGATATTTTAATCAACACCATGCGCCAGTTCAGCAAAGATTACGTCGAAATTCGCCGGATCATCATTGGGGGAGAAAACGAAGATTGGCCCACCCCTCAAGAAAATCCAGAAGCGGCTTTTCCAGATTAGTCTTAAAGAGAAAGCCATGGCCAAGCACATTCGACCCATCGCCCTAGGGCTGATAGAACACCAAAATCATCTTTTTGTTAGCCAAGGACAAGACAAAAAAACCAAAGCAACGTTCTATCGATTTTTAGGCGGTGGTATCGACTTTGGTGAGACCAGCAAAGCTGCGCTAGTTCGAGAGTTTCAAGAAGAAATTCAAGCTGAGCTGACAGATATTGAGTATCTAAGCTGTTTGGATAATATTTTTACGCTCAACGATAAACCTAAGCATGAGCTGATTCAGTTGTTTCGATGTCGGTTTGTAGACAAGGCGTTCTATCAGCTAAATAAGAAATTTGCTCTGGTGGAAGGCGATCGCACTACCCAAGCCTTTTGGATCAAGACGGCAGACGTCTTGGTTGGGCAACGTCGGCTGGTCCCTGAAAGCTGCCTAAAATATTTGACGAGTCAATAAGTCCAATTGCACTCAAAATCAACATTTTAACGTTTTGGCTGACTTCGTTTTGTTTTGTACAGCGTTGTAGAAAGAGGTGCGCGTGCCTAGTTTCAACCGTTTGAGTATTCAATCGAAGCTAATGTCGATGCTCCTGGCTGTAAGCATCGGGTCTATTATCGTAATCGCCTATGAAGGCTATCGTAGCGGTCGAAAAGCGCTAGCCGGTAGCTTTGAAAAGCAGCTTACTAGCCTACGTGCGGCAAAGGCCAGACAAATAGAGAACTATTTTCAAAGGCTGCGTAGCGAAATCCAAGTTTACGGCAGCACACCTAGCACGATCGAAGCAATGAAGGCTTTCAGCTCGGCATACGACTCGGTTCTAGATGAATCAGATTCGATCGATGTGCGACGAACAAATGGTCTGCGTGACTTCTATCGAAACGAATTTGTCCCAGCGCTGGTCGAGAGAACAGGGCTCGCTGTCGACTCGGATGTCTATTTACCCTCTACAATTGTTTCTCGCTATCTGCAATTCGAATATATCGTCGAAAATCCTAATCCTATTGGTGATAAAGAAGAGTTTGAAGGACCGACCGATAGTACCGACTACAGCCAAGCGCATAGACGCTATCATCCAATCTTCAGGAAAGTTGTTGAAGAGCTTGGCTACTACGATCTGTTCTTAATCGATAATCAGGGGAATGTTGTTTACTCCGTCGAAAAGGAGATCGATTTCGCAACTAGCCTGCTCTTTGGCGCTGCTAGCTCTAACCTAGCCGAAGTGTATAAAGATGCTCAAAGACAGAATAGTGGCTATGTAGCTATGGTCGATTTTGAGTTCTACATTCCTTCCTATAGTGCGCCGGCCGCGTTTATGGCAACGCCTATCTATGATGGAGTAGAGCTAGTGGGCGTGATGGCCATACAGCTTTCAGTAGACGAAATCAACCGAGTGATGACAGGCAACCAACGCTGGGTTGCTGACGGTCTAGGGGAAACGGGTGAGACTTTCTTAGTTGGAGAAGATTCGATGATGCGCTCAGATTCTAGGGTGCGTCTTGAAGATCCTGATAGGTATTTTGCAGCGATCGCAGCCACCGCAACAGATACAGAACAAATCGAACGCATCCGGCAGCTAGAAACCTCTATTCTCAGTCAGGAGGTTAACAACCAGGCGATTGACAGTGCCCAAGAGGGGCAATCTGGCATCGATACGGTGATCAATTACCTTGGTGAACCTGTGCTTAGCGCCTACGCGCCGCTAGATATTCGAGGCGTTGACTGGGTTATCGCCTCAGAAGTTGATGAAGCTGAGATCTTTGCACCTGTCTCTATATTTGCAAGGCGTGTTTTGATCTCGGCAGCTGGGCTAGTGTTCTTGATTACGTTAGCCTCTCTGTGGCTAGCTAGGGCCTTTTTGAAGCCAGTCAACCGGCTAAGTGAAGGCTTTCGCCGACTAGCGCTAGGGCACCAGGAAGTACTTGTCGACGTGCTAGCAGACGATGAGCTGGGGGAGCTGACCAAGGCGTTCAACCACATGGTCAAGAAGAACCGTAAAACTAGCGCGTTAGTCTCTCAAAAAACGCAGGAAACTGAAGCGCTACTTCTCAATATGTTTCCAGCTTCGGTAGCAAAGCGTCTGAGGAAAGGTGAGGACCTGATTGTCGATGAAGCCGAGAGCGTCACGGTTGTATTTATCAACGTGCTAAATTTTCAGCACCTAACAGAAGAACTAAAGCCCAGAAAAGCAATTGAAGTCTTAAACGATCTCGTTAAAGCCCTAGATGAAGCAACCGAGAGTCATGGCGTTGAAAAGATTAAGACAACTGGCAGCGAGTACTTGGCGGTCAGTGGTCTATCGGTAGCGCGGCTAGATCACAGCAAGCGAATTATCGACTTTGCAGCCGAGTCTCTCCAAATTGTCGCTCAAGTCAACCGCGAATGGAAGGTCAATCTAAAAATGAGGATAGGCGTTCACACAGGAGGCGTCATGGCCGGAACAGTTGGCACGCAGCGTCTGATTTACGACGTCTGGGGCGATACGGTAGTGACAGCGCACCATGTACAGTCAGCCGCTGCGCCCAACAGCATCTATGTCACTAAGGCTGTCGTTGGCCGTTTAAGCGATCTGTATGATTTTGAGCCTACCTTTGATGTTGAGTCGCGAGAAAACCTACCTATCTTTCGAGTCAAAATATAGAGACATATAGAGACCCTGTTCAAAAGCTGGAGAACCTAACTACCTCAAACAACTGGAGAGCGCTAAAAGCTATGAATGTATCACTTGCGGATGATTGGCTGCGATGGGGGCTGATCCTAATGCTAGGCTTCCCCACCCTAATGCTGCTAGTCGGTGAGCTGGTCTTGCAATTAGATAAGCTCAATCATCCCATGGTGAAGGTAGCTAAAGAGCTGCGGACCTTCGTGTTTCCGCTTTCAGCGCTGTTTTTTTTGCTAACGCGTGTTCTAGAGCTAAGCAGTGACTGGGTTGTTATCAAAATTATTGAAACGCTAGCGTGGGTCGCCCTAATCGCGGCGGCGCTGTCGTTTGCTAACGTGTTGCTCTTCACGGGAGCAAAGCCGCACTCTTGGCAAGCGGAGATGCCCAAGCTATTTCGTGACTTAGTCCGCGTGTTTTTGATCGCGCTAGGGGCTGCTCTAGTCCTGCGTGAAGTGTTCGGTCAAGATCTAGGCGGCTTGATCACGGCTTTAGGCTTAGGCGGCGTCGTCCTTGGCTTTGCGCTACAAGATACTTTAGGCAATCTCATTTCTGGAATGGCACTGCTCTTTGAGCGGCCCTTCCAGGTTGGAGATTGGTTAGAGATAGACGGCAATACAGGCAAGGTGATCGAGGTCAACTGGCGCTCTGTGCATATTGTCACTAGAGAGCTAGAGATGCTAGTCGTACCCAACTCTGTTCTCTCTCAGGCTGTCATTCGTAATTACAACGGCCCCCAGCCGCGCCACATAGAACCAGTCGATATTGGCTTTTCGTATAGCGATCCGCCTAATAAGGTCAAGCAGGTGATGCTAGAAACAGCACTAGGCACAGACGGTGTACTAAAGCAGCCAGCTCCAGTTGTGCATACGATTTCCTACGATGATTTTTCCATCACCTATCGGGTTCGATTGTTTCTGGCAAACTATGCGCTAGTACCCACTATTAGAGATGAGTTCGTGACACGGATATGGTACGCAGCCCAGCGAAATGGTTTATCGATTCCGTTCCCAATTCGCGATGTGTATCATCATCATGTGCCAAAGGTAACGGAAGGTGAGACGCTACAACGGTTGGCATACTATATGAAATCCTTGCCAAGTTTAGCCATAGTAGAAGATAGCGTCTTAGAAGCCATCGCTGCCCAAGCCAGCTTTCGTCATTTTGGTAAGGGTGAGTCGCCGATTGTTCAACATCAGCAGGAAGTGAAGCTGCATTTTGTATTAGCAGGGGAAGCGATCGCTTTTTGCCAAGACGCCAAAGGCAAAAAATACACCATCGCCGAACTGACTAGAGGTGACTTCTTCGGCTATTCTGCTGTCTTAGCTAACGAACCGTCGCCGATGACGATTACTGCCACTAAAGATTTGGAAGTTTTGATCCTAGAAATCGAAGCCGTTCAAAAAATGCTGAACCAAACGCCTCTTTTTGCGCAGCAGCTCGGCGCAGTTATTGAGGATCGCCAGCGCAAACTCAAAGAAGCTCAGCCAACTGCTCACCGTAACGGTACGCTACTATCTACCACGAATTGACCGTTGCTAGCTATAGCGTTCGCCACTTTAGCAACGGTAGGATCCTGCGTCGTCGTAGGGCGCTTGGGAACGCTTATCAAGATGATTGGCTGAATGCGTTCGGTGATTGCTATAGAGCAGGGAAACTGAAGATGAGTCCGGCGAGGGTTGTTCTTGTGAGCGCACCAAAGAAACAACAACGCCAAGAACACCGACCACGATAACGGCTCCAATCACAAGCAGGACTATGCGAAATCCATCTGCGCCTTCAACGCTATCAAGGGCTGGATAGGCATAGATAGACTCTCGATCAAAGGTCTCTTGATTTAGCGGTGGTCGTAGCTGGTCTGTAGGCGCTTTAGGCGCTTGCGAAGCACTTTCTGAAAGATTTGTAGGGAGAATGATAAGTTGGATGCCTGCTTCGGTGAGCAAACCAACCGCTGTCGGATCAACGACATTTTGAACAACCACAACCTGTTGCCAGCTAGGTGAAAAGCGGCTGATAAAATCGAGCTTGGACTTGGTCAGAAGGGCACTCTTTCTATCTAGCTGAACCGTGCAGAAGATAATTTCACGTTCGGTAAGGATATCAACCGTACCTCCCTGCTCGCCAATTGGTACGTCAACCGAGGCCCCTTTTCCAGCCTGCTTTAGACGCTCTGCGTAGGCTTCTTTTAGTTCTGCGTCGGTCTGAAAAACCCTATCCACCCGAACTCACCACTATAGCTTTGCGCACTTTGCTTACTACTTCACAAGAGGCTACAGCCCCTGCTATCCGGCGCGAAGTCGATAGCAGCGGTAGGAACCCGCGTCGTCGCACGGCGCTAGGGAACGCCTACCAAGACAGCGGTGCGAACCCGCGTCGTCGTACGGCGCTAGGGAACGCCTACCAAGACAATCGCACGTAGGCGCAGCCTTCCCTTTGAGTATGCCCACGCATTGATATAGGTCGATACCGCCTGTCCATACAGCCTTCTACTGCGAGATACGCTCAACGGTATATGCTAAGGCAAATGGAAAAGGTGTTCTAAACTACGGATCTTATCTTCAGATATTAGCCTACAAATCTCAGGCTACGGAACGCTAGCTGCTTCATGCTGGTCGACTTCACAAGCTGCAATACTCACCCAGCTAGTAGATCCGTCCTGCCAATGTTCTTTCTTCCAGATCGGCGCATTGTGCTTCAGCGTGTCAATAGCATATTGACACGCGGCAAAGGCTTCGGCTCGGTGCGGGCTACCGATAGCTACTAGGACACTAATCTCACCTACTGTCAGCTTGCCGGTGCGGTGATGGATGACAATACGGGTGATGTCGGGCCACTGCTGACGAATTTGGGCGGCGATTTGTTGGAATACCACGATGGCCATCGGTTCGTAGGCTTGGTATTCGAGAGCAATGACGGGCTGACCGTCGGTTTGGTTACGGACCATGCCGCTAAAAAGCGCGATCGCACCATTGGCTCCATCGTCCGCTAGCGCATAGGCCTGAGCTAGATCAAGTGGGCAGAAGGCGATCGCTAGACTGTCATTCGAATGCAGGTGGGCTGGGCCCGTAGCTGTAAAAGAGGGATCCGCGAGCATAGAACTTGTAAAGAGTGCTGTGTTTGCTAACGTGTTGGTTTAAGGGACATGAAGATGGTCACAGTCGAAGTCGTTGAAACCAGTAGAGACTATCTAGTAAAAACTATCTATTGCTATCAAGATAGCTCGAAGCACAGTCACTAGGTTTATATTAAGCGCCTTTGCTGAGGGAGTAACGGGGTTTGGCGGAAGCGCTCAAGGTACTGTATAGCTGCTCTAGCAAGGTGATATTGCGGCTAAGCGTATAGCGCTCAAGAACGCGCGATCGCGCCTTTTTTCCCAGCAACGCAGTAATATCGGGGTGCTCTCTAAATAAGGGAAACAGTGTCTGCAGCTGGCTAGATACTTTCTGCGTGTTCAAAATCACACCCGCGCCCTGGTCTAGGACTTCTCCATCCGCGCCAGCATCAGTAGCTACACAGGCAGTTCCGCAAGCCATGGCTTCTAACAGTGACAGCGATAACCCTTCTACTAGTGAGGGCAAAATAAATCCGTCCGCTCCCTGCAAAATCTTGATCCGGTAGTCCTCATTCGCCACAAAGCCTAACCACACGATACTCTTGTCTGAATAGAAAGCCCTAAGTGAGGCCTCTAATGGTCCGCTACCGACAATCACCAGCTTATCGTGCTGATGCATATTCGCCGCTCGCCATCCTTTTAGCAGCGACTCTACATTCTTCTCCATGGATAGCCTGCCCTGATAGACGTAGAGCTGCCGGGCCCCGAACCGTTGCTTGATGCTTGATCTTCCTGGTGCATATCGAGAGATGTCTACTCCATTTGGAATGACCGCTACTCGCTCCGCTGGGACGCCTAGCTTTACTAGCAGTGCTTGCTGAACCTGAGAAAAAACAATCACCTTATCGTAATTGGCTAGACGCGGTGCATAGACTTGATAGGCCAGATGCTGCGTGCTAGAAGATAGGTTTCGGCGCTTGCTATCAAAGGCGGGATGGAAAGTGGCTACCAGTGGAATGCCTAGCTCCTGACAGATCTCCGGCAGCTTTAGGTCTAGCGGCGATAGAATCAGCGATGCATGCACGATATCAGGCTGTAGCTTCTGCAGCGTCTCGGTCAGCAGTTTGGCTGATCCTAGCGCTGGAATCGTTAGAATCTGTGACTTAAAAATGAAAGGCAGCGAGACCTCTTCATAGCTGATAGAGTCTTCTGTGGTATCGTCCGGCTGAGCAAAATGTAAGAACGTAACTCGGTGGCCTCTATCGAGTAAGGCATTCGTAATCTCTTTGCCATAGGTAACATTGCCGCAAAAAGGAGATTTTTTACCGAGCCACGCAATATGCATTGAGTTCTTTAAAGCGCTTCTTGAACCGTTCTATAGCGTAAGTGGTTTCACTTATCAGCTACTAGCAGTATATGCATATTGTGTAGAGCCTATGACTATTATGGGATCAGTTTGTCACACCGATATGGCCTAATGCATAGAATCAAACGCATTAAGCGGTTTCTTCAGCTGCTCCTCTGACCAGAGACCAGGTAAAAAATCCGCCGACGGCGACCATCATAGCGAGCAGCCCAAATACGGCTCGTAATCCCAAAAATGTCTCTGCAATTCCAGCAAGCGCCAGCGGCAGGCTAAGCGCAATGTTAATCACGTTGTTCTGTAAGCCAAAGACTTTCCCCCTCATCTCTTCAGGCGTCTTTTCTTGGATAGTGGTCTGCATCGGAATGCCGATCATGGCGCCAAAGAAGCCTAGGCCCACTAGCAATACTAAGCTAGGTCCGATTTGGGCCGGAGCAAATGAGAGGCCTGTCAAGGTGGTTGCCATTCCCAGCGAGCCGACCAAGCTGAGCTGAGGCCGAGAAAACCGCTGCCCGAACTGACCGATAGCGATCGCACCCACCGCTAAGCCTACCCCACCTGCTGCTAGCAGAAAGCCAAACTGAGATGACCGCAGCGTAGGAATGACTTCTGCTAGCCGTACGGCGAGAACGGCTAGGGCTGCAAACACCGAAAACAGCACGATCAGCTGAATCAGGGCGCTTCGTACCTGTACCTGCTTTTGTAGATACTTCAACCCGTCTTTAATATCCTCCCAAGGCTTCGATGACTGAGTTGGCTCAGTGATGACTTCATTAGTCGTAATCAGCAGCAGCAGCACACCAGCTACCGCGTAGCTGACACCAACTAATACTGATTTACCGACGCCGGTTCCATGGTCGATAGGCGATAGCCAGGCATCGGCCAAAGCAAGCACCGGCTCACCAACTGCAAATCCGATAATCACCGAGGCCATCATCGTCGTGGTATATAGCGAATTAGCAGGTAATAGATTGCTTTCTTCAACAATCAAAGGGATCGCCGCCTGCTCTGCTGGCGCGAAAAACTGAGTCAGGGTAGAAATCAGGAAAGTATCTAGCAGCAAGATGTAGAAGCCGACTGGCAATCCAGCTATCGCCCAGCCCGTTGTGACCCAAAGTAATGCTGGCAAGATGGCGACTAGCAGACCGCGTAGCAGATTGGTCATCACCAAGACGGGCTTTTTTTTCCAACGATCCACATATACGCCCGCTAGCGAACCAAAGAGAACCGCTGGGATAGTGAAGGCGATCATGATGGCTGATACCCAGCCACTAATCGTCTGATCGGGTGATTTGAATGCGTCAGAAATAATCGCAATCATCAAGACAAGATAGACCTTATCAGCCATCTGCGAGAATACCTGCCCGCTCCATAGGGTCAAGAAGTTGCGATTACGAAAGACCGGCCATAGCCCTGCTGACCCAGATACCTGAGTGTCTTGAAGCTTTTTGCCCTCGGCATCTAACTGTGCGGATGACGCTTTGTTCTGCTGGTCGAGATGAGCTCTATTACTGCTGTGGCTAATGGATTCGCTATTGATGTCGTCGATGTCGGAGTCAGGCTCGCGCAGCATGAGTAGGTGGTGTAAAGCAGGTGTCGATGAGCGCAGCCGATCGGATAGGGCGATCAAGCTGATACTGGGCGTACTGGCGCAGGGCCTGCTCTATATGTCGCCACATCCGATGGGGGCCAGCAGCCTGTAGCGTGCTGTTGGTCGGTTTGCGACTAGAGGTAAGTATGCCTTCTTTCATTGTGCCTGACATCGGTTCAAAGTGTAGATCGGATGTTGAACCCAGACGCGAAAGGACTAGCTCGGACTTGCTGAGCTGCTGCATGAGTGCCAGTTCGGCAGCGGTGAGATGGGCGACGATGCCAAGGCGGTTGCTAATGTCTTTGGTGATCTGCCTTCTAAGCCGAGATGACATGGTTAAGGTGCGCTTCGAAGCTGGGGCGTCAGTGTTTGAAGGCTTAGAAGCGCGAGGATATGAAGACGAAATAGAATATTCGGCAGTTTCTTCTGCAGCAATCCAGTCATCTTTTTGGCTATCTATCTGCTGCTTAACCTCCTGCAGGTATTCGTTTTCTAGCCGCTCGACTTCTTCGAGAGCGACGGCACCTCCAGAGCAAACGCTAAAGGCAACGCGCCAGTCTGGATTGCTAAGATCGATTGCTAAGGGCGATCGCGACAGACAGCACCGATGCACCTCTGGGGCAACCCCTGCCAAGGCGAGTAGATGAAAGGTGGCTTGGGCGAGGCAAGCTAAGACATGGGCAGTAGGGGCACTCTCGATTCGGCCCAAGTGCTCTATCAAGAGGTAGTAAAGCTCGGCTTGCGGCTGCTCGCTAAGGGCCAAAGCTAGAGCTATCTCAGCGAGATATTGACTGGCTGTGAGTTTGGCAAGATCCTTGCTCAGGCCCGGAAAAGAACGGACGGTTTCAGCTTGAACGAGTTTATCAAGGGACTTGCCTTTGACAAAAAGCACTTCGTTGACGACAAACAGACCCGATCGCCCAGCGAGTTTCGATTTGTGCTTACGCGCACCCGGTGCGATCGCACGGACTAACCCATACTCTTTGGTCAGTACGGTCACTAGCCGATCGGCTTCGCCCATCGGCATCCCTTTGAGGTTGATGCCCGTTGCCTTATAGTTTCGCTGAGCCATTAGCTAGCAGCCTCGGCTTGTAGCTTAATGATCTCAACGCCACGAGAGGTCCCCAGCCGAGTTGCTCCAGCCTGAACCAGTGCGATCGCATCATCAAAAGTCCGAATGCCACCCGAAGCTTTGATACCAATGCGATCGCCACCAATCTGCCGAAGTAACTTCACATCTTCTACAGTCGCGCCACCCTGCCAGCCAGTGCTCGTCTTCAAGAAGTCAACGCCAGCATCCAGGCAGATTTCAGCAGCTAGCTGTTTTTCTTCTCTGGTCAAAATAGCCGTTTCTAAAATAGCCTTTACGGGGCGATCGCACAGCTCGACAATGGTGGCTATTTCTTGGTGCACTCGGTTGGCCTCCCCCATCTTTAGCCAACCTAGGTTGATGACCACATCTAGCTCGTTTGCTCCATTCTCAACCGCCTCTTGAGCTTCGTACAGCTTGACTTTTGAGGTGGTAGCCCCGCTAGGAAAGCCGATGACCGTACAGACTTTGACTTGTTGGTCATACAACCTTTCAACGGCTGTGGGTACATGAACCGGATAGACACAGACCGAGGCGAATCTGTAGCGATCGGCTTCGTCGCAAAGTTTAAGGATATGCTCTGTCGTCGCAGCAGGCCCTAGCAGCGTATGGTCAATTAGCGGGGCGAGCTCGATCTCAAAAGCAGCTTGAGAACGGCTATCAAGACCGTTAGAGAAAGTATTTGCAGAAGTGGACATTGGTTACTTACCTAGAGGGGTACTTACCTAGAGAGGCGATCGCTGCAACTAACTTATTATCTTCTAATCGGAGAGCAATGAGGGCTTTCGGGAGAGCAATCTTATCTCACCTGATCTACTTTGTACTTACCAACGTGGGCAAGCACCGTATTCTACGGAGCGAGAAAAGTAATTCAAGGTGATCTCAGCAGAAACGCTTAAAATGAAGGACACCTTTGCTACTACTGCTAAGTCCTTCTGTTGCCTAGTTCTAGCCAGCTTCTATGACTGCTTCAAAAGCCGCGAACAAACCTGCCCAGTCCAAACCTACTCAGTCTTCAGATCAGGCCAACCATACAGTTAACCATCACTCTAATAGCCTCGGTATTCCCGAACGATTGGCTAAGCATACGGTTCGCTATGCCGACTACCGCGACGTTAATCGGGAAGATATGACGCCGATGATGCGGCACTATGCGCAGATAAAAGATCAGCATCCGTACGCACTGCTGATGTACCGAGTGGGGGATTTTTACGAAACGTTTTTCCAAGATGCCATCACGATTGCGCGTGAACTAGAGCTAGTGCTAACGAGTAAAGACGCTGGCAAAGCGATCGGGAGAGTGCCGCTCTCTGGAATCCCGCATCATGCCCTTGAGCGCTATTGTGTGCAGCTAGTGTCAAAAGGATATGCGATCGCCATTTGCGATCAAGTAGAAGATCCCGCTCAGGCTCAAGGGCTCGTCAAACGCGAAGTCACCCGAGTGATCACGCCGGGCACCGTGATTGAAGAAGGCATGCTCACCGCTCGGCAAAATAATTTCCTAGCCGCTGTTGTCATCGCTGGTGAGCACTGGGGACTAGCCTACGCGGATGTTTCTACGGGTGAATTTCTCACGACGCAGGCGACGGATCTTGACCAGCTAGCTCAAGAGTTGATGCGGCTACAGCCCGCAGAAGTCTTAGTCCCCAGTAACGCGCCCGATCTCGGTGGGCTGCTGCGCCCTGGTGAGCAGTCGAACCAGCTCCCTAAGTGCCTGCCTACTCAATTTTGCTATACCCTGCGCTCGCAAACGCCATTTACCAAGGCAGAAGCTCAGCAGCGGCTACTAGAGAGTTTGAAGCTGCGATCATTAGAGGGCGTGGGCTGCGCTCACCTGCCATTGGCTACTCGCGCGGCTGGTGGCCTGCTCGAATATTTAGAAGATACGCAAAAGACTAGCTTGGCTCCGCTGCAAATGCTCAAAGCCTACGCTCTAAGCGAATATCTAATCATCGACCATCAGACTCAACGCAACTTAGAAATTACTCACACTTGCCGAGATGGCACTTACCACGGCTCTTTGCTGTGGGCACTTGATAGAACCGTTACGGCTATGGGTGGCCGGGCACTCAGGCGCTGGCTATTGCAGCCGCTACTGAACGTCGAAGGGATCAAGGCTAGGCAAGATACTATTGAAGAGCTGGTGAATCAGGGCAGCTTGCGACAGCAGCTGCAGCAGTTACTAAAGCAAATTTATGACCTTGAAAGGCTAGCTGGCCGAGCTGGTTCAGGGACAGCCAACGGTCGTGACCTAGTAGCGATGGCAGATTCTTTTGCCAAGCTGCCAGATCTCGCTGGGCTGATGTCGCATGCGACTTCTCCCTATCTCGTAAAGCTGCAGTTTGTGCCGCCAGAACTAGAAGAATTAGGATCGCTATTGCGATCGCATTTAGTCGAAACCCCACCACTCTATCTGACTGAAGGTAATCTAATTCGCGATGGCGTAAACCCACAGCTCGATCAGCTTCGCCAACAAATTACAACAGATCAACAGTGGATTGCTAACCTAGAAACGACAGAACGTACTCGCACGGGCATATCAAACCTCAAGGTCGGCTACACCAAAGCCTTTGGCTACTACATCAGCATTTCTCGAAGCAAGGCAGATCTAGCCCCGACAAACTACACTCGCAAACAAACGCTCACGAACGAAGAGCGCTATATCACCACTGAACTCAAAGACTGCGAAGCAAGATTAAACAACCTGAATGAACAAATTCGCCAGCTAGAGTACGACCTGTTTATTAGCTTGCGCGATCAAGTCGCTGGGCACGTTAGCCTGATTCGTCAAGTAGCCGCTGCTGTTTCTGCGGTGGATGTTTTAGCAGCGCTTGCCGAAGTTGCGGTTTATCAAGGGTATTGTCGGCCCGAGATAGTCAAGGGTCGGCCTGTTTTTATCGAGGATGGTCGCCATCCGGTCGTCGAACAATCTCTACCCGCTGGTTTCTTTGTTCCGAATGACACAGGCCTTGGTAGCGTAGAAAACGCGCCGACGAATGTCACCCCGGATTTGATTATCTTAACCGGACCAAACGCTAGCGGGAAAAGCTGTTATTTGCGTCAGGTTGGGCTGATTCAACTCATGGCTCAAATAGGTAGTTTTGTTCCAGCGAAATCGTCGATGTTAGGTGTGTGCGATCGCATCTTCACCCGCGTTGGTGCTGTAGACGATCTAGCGACAGGCCAATCGACCTTCATGGTAGAGATGAACGAAACGGCTAATATCCTCAATCATGCTACCGCTCAGTCTCTGGTCTTACTAGACGAAATTGGCCGAGGTACCGCCACGTTCGACGGTCTTTCGATCGCTTGGGCCGTGGCCGAATATCTTGCTAGTGACATCGGCGCTCGTACTATCTTTGCCACCCACTACCACGAACTTAACGAACTTGCCTCTATTCTCTCCAATGTTGAGAACTATCAGGTCACCGTCAAAGAGATGCCTGATAAGATCGTCTTTTTGCATCAAGTTCGCCCTGGTGGGGCGGACAAGTCCTATGGGATAGAAGCTGGGCGACTAGCGGGATTGCCGGCCACTGTTATTAGCCGCGCTAGGCAGGTGATGAGTCAGATAGAACAACATAGTAAGATTGCGGTAGGTCTTAGAGAACAGAAAGATAGCAATCCGTCAGTAGAAATCTCCGAAAGACCACTACAACAAGCGAGATCCCCAAAAGCTGAGTCTTCTTTTGCTGAGAACACTAATTTTGTTGAGGACACTAACGGAACAGCGATCAAAACAACAGAAGATCGAACGAGTGAAATCGACGCATATCTCCCTTCAGTTCCACTTCAACAAGCCTCAGCGACAAACTCTGAAGAGCAGCTAGACATCTTTAGTGAATAGAATTTCTATTTCGAGTTAGTCAGCCAAAACATATCGACAAATCCTTTCACATGTATCAACATATCCTTTTAACAACTATTTCGTCCTATCTACTGGTGCAGACACTGACCTGACCATGGACTTCGAGGTTGGCATCGATCTGATCAGGCTAGCGTGTATTCCAGGCTTCGGTGGAGCTAACGCTACCAGCCAACGAGAGTCTCTTTAGTGAAGAAATGCTCGCCCCTCTAACTCGCTACTTTAATAGGAGTAGAGGCAACAACTCTGAGCGAAGTCAACTTTACAACGGTGTAAGCACAGGTTGCTAAATAGAACGTAAACGCGTACAAAAGTGCTCAGCCAAGCGGTATTGAACCCAGGTTGCTGAGCGCTTTTTTTATCTGTCAGGAGGGTTCATTTAACAGGTTTTTAGTGATTTCTTAACCCGCTAGTAAAAAGCATGTTGTAAGGGTTGATATGTGTTCTATTTGAATGGTTAACACAGATTTATTACGTCCTTAATCTCTCGATTAAAATTCTTCGCGAAGGTTTACTTGAAGAGTTTGAAACCAAACGCTTGAAAGTTCACCGGAACATCAAAATATTGCCGGAGAAGCCGTGTAGCGATCTGACTACATTGGCAATTTTTGTATGTGTAGCGGCTGTATATCGCGAGAGCGCTAGTTTGTCGTATGCAGCGGTATGAGAGCAGACATCCTGTCTGTCCTGAGATGTTCAGGCCTACTTTCAAAGCTGTTGGTTTCTTCTAAAAGTAAATTGATTTAGGAGATTGCCCCCCTCATGCCTAGTAATGTAATCTTTATCCATCCAGATGGTGCCGATCCTTCTCACTACGCAGCTGCCAGGCTTGAGTCGGTCGGTCCTGACGGACGGCTGAACTGGGACGAGGCTCCCAAAGCGGGCGTCTATCTCGGTCATCTGGACGACGCGATTGTTGCCACCTCTAATGCGGGCGCGGTTGTACATGCCTACGGGATAAAAGCGGTTGCGCCTAGCTACGGCTTTGATGAGAATGGCGAAGCGTATAAGTCTCTAGCAGCTTTGCAGGGGAAGAACGTAGAAGGCTCCGCTGAAGATGCAACCATTCTAGAGGAGGCGATCGCAGCCGGGCGTCCCACTGCGGTCATCAACTCTGGTTTCATTGCTGAGCCTGGCACCGGTGTGTTCTTGGCAGATGCTGAGAGTCGCAGCGATCGCGCTGGCATCACTGCCCAAATTGTCGAGTCCGGCGTTAGCGTCATTATGGGTGCAGGCGAAATCGACTACTTGCCTGTGGGCACCACTGGTGTTTTTGGTGAAGAAGGCACCCGAGAAGATGGGCGTAACCTGATCGAAGAAGCTGAAGCAATGGGCTACACCGTAGTCTACAACCGTGAACAGCTAGAAAGTTTGCCTTCGAATACCGAGAAAGTGCTAGGCATCTTCGCCGCAGAGGATACCTACAACGACGTACCCGAAGGTGCGCTAGTTGAAGCTGGTTTAGTTGACGAAGCTGGCGAACTCATCACCTACGGTCAGCCGTCTGTCAATCCCAATCCGCCTACAGTGGCAGAGATGTTGGACGCCACGCTGAAGCTAGACGCTTTCACCGCAGAAGACGCAGGCTTCATGATCGTCCTCGAAGAAGAAGGCACCGACAACTTCGGGAACAACAACAACGCCCGTGGCACCATCGACGCCACGCTGCGTTCCGATGAGGCCCTCGGCGTCGCCCAAAACTTTATCGAGAACGTCAGTGCTAATACGTTTGTTGTGACAGCGGCTGACAGCGCTGGCGGTAGCCTAGAGATTGACGACGTTTCTGGTGAAACCGTTGGAACAACCTTTGCTCAAGCCAGACTAGACGAAGATGGTGAGTCATTGGGTAACGAAATTCCCTACGACGGTACGACTGGCAGCGATACAACTCCTTTTGTTGCTCAGCCGGATGCTAATGGCGACGTCTTTGAGTACGGTGTTCTCTGGGCAGGTCTACCTGACTTTGCTGGTAGTATCGTCTCCAAAGCATACGGTGAAGGCGCAGAGCGTCTACCCGCAACGCTAGACAACACGGCGATCTATCGCCTGATGTATGAGAGCCTGTTCGATGTCAGCCTGGATGCACCTGAGGGCATACCTGATGATCTCAATGGCCGTCAGGCGCCTGATCCAACTGCTGATACTGGCAATGTCATCTTTGTCCATCCAGACGGCACAAGCCCCTCTCACTACGCTGCTGCTCGGTTTGCCTCGGTAGGTACAGACGGTCGCCTCAACTGGGACCAAATGAGTGAAGCGGGCGTTTACTTAGGTCATATTGATGATCGTTTGGTGGCAACGTCCAACGCGGGCGCGGTTGTTCATGCCTACGGTGTGAAGCCATTTTCAGGCAGCTACGGCTTTGACGCGCCAGTCGAAGAAGGCGGCGAAGAAATTGTCTCGCTCTCTGGCGTGCCCGATACCATCATGCAAGAAGCTCAGGCTGCGGGTAAGGCCGTTGGCATCATCAACTCTGGCTTTATTGCTGAGCCCGGAACTGGCGTCTTTCTTGCTGATGCGGACAACCGGGGAGCAACCGAAGAAATTACCGCCGAGATTCTCGACTCGCGCGCCGAAGTCATCCTAGGTGCAGGCGAAACTGACTACCTACCTATCGGCTCGGTCGGTCGCTTTGGCGAAGAGGGCACGCGTAAAGACGGTCGCAACCTAATTGAAGAAGCCGAAGCAGCGGGCTACACAATTGTGTATAACCGCGAAGAGCTAATGGCAGTCGACACCGATGCGACTGACCGTTTGCTAGGGATCTTCGCAGCAGAAGACACTTACAACGACACCTTCGAAGATAACCTGCGGGCTCAAGGTCTCGTTGACGAAGACGATGATTTGATCTTCTACGGTCAGCCTCCTCTTAATCCTAATCCGCCTACTGTGGCCGAGATGACGGAGGTGGCACTACCCATTCTAGACAGCGACCCTGATGGGTTCATGCTGGTACTAGAAGAGGAAGCCACGGACAACTTTGGCAATAACAACAACGCGGCAGGGACCATCGAAGCGGCGCTACGAGCGGACGAAGCTATTGGTCATGCCCTTGACTTTGTCGATAACGTTGACCCTAACACACTAGTACTAACGGCAGCCGACTCCGACGCAGGCGGTCTAGAAGTTGACGACACCCCCATCGGCGCAGGCACCTTCGGACTCACTGAACCAGAATCTGACTTCACTATTCGAACACAGGCCGAAACCCAGGCCTTTGGCGCTGGCGCAGACGGTACCCTGGTTCAGCTCGACGACATGGACGGCAGCAACAACGGTAACTTCGAGCCATTCGTGACAGGTGCTCCCGACGCAGACGGTGATATCTTCGACTTTGGGGTTGCCTGGGCTAGCCTCACGGATGTTAATGGCGGCATTGTCTCCAAGGCGTACGGTCTTAACGCAGAAGACTTGCCAGCCACAGCAGACAACACCGATATGTATCGCTTGATGTACCAAACCCTGTTTGGCATAGCGCCTGAAGAGGTAGCGGTAACTCGGCTACGTGGCACTGGTGATGATGATGAGCTAGTTGGCACCAAGGTCAATGAAACATTGACTGGGCTAGGCGGCAACGACCTGATCGCTGGTGGACTCGGAAACGACATCATCGAGGGTAATGATGGCGACGACGTGCTGCGCGGCGACAACAACAGCCGTAGCGCTGGCGGCACGGTTGGCGGCGACGATATCCTCTTTGGCGGCACAGGTAATGATCGCATTGGCGGAAAAGGCGGCAATGACCAGCTCTTTGGCGAGGAGGGCGACGATAT
The DNA here is from genome assembly GCF_000155595.1 of Synechococcus sp. PCC 7335. Taxonomy (NCBI): domain Bacteria; kingdom Bacillati; phylum Cyanobacteriota; class Cyanophyceae; order Synechococcales; family Synechococcaceae; genus Synechococcus; species Synechococcus sp. PCC 7335. Next base: position 1,007,499 of record NZ_DS989904.1, read on the forward strand.
CCTCTACGGCGATGCAGGCGACGATCTGCTCTACGGTGGTCCCGGCAATGATCAGATCTTTGGCGATGACAACAGCAGCAGTGGCGCAGATACCTTCGTCCTAGCAGCGGGCGAAGGCACTGACCTGATCATGGACTTCGATGCGGGTCAAGATCTGATTGGCCTAGCCGATGATTTGAGCTTCGATCAACTAACGTTAGCGACGGACGGAATTCGCTTCGGTGAAGAAGTGCTGGCTACTTTGAATGGTTTATCAGCAACCGCGTTGACCAGTGCCGACTTTACGACTGTGTAGATCAGGGTGCCGCACATTGCAGTGCTGGACTATAGGCTGCTCCAATATGGCTTGAGTATGGCCTAGGTATAGAAGCGCTTGGTAAGACGCTATTGCAAACGTTTTATCAAGCGCTTTTTTGGTCTTACGCTACGCAAATTTAGCTCTCTAGACGACGTCACTTATTTCATCATCAGTAGCTGCAGCTCATTATCCACGAGGCAATTGCAGCTATCGGGTAGGTCACGCTCAGGGGTTAGGTCCAGGCAAGTAGCTTGATTGGCGTGAGATGTACCATGGCAAAATATTTGCACCTAGGCAAGATAAAAAAATCAGCGCAATTCAACTAGAATCAACCTCACGTCTCCATGTTGATGCACTACTCAAGATGAAAATCTATCGCCTACCCGCCCGCTCAGATAACTACATCTTCGTTCTGCATAATCCAGCTGATAACACCGCTGCTGTCGTCGATCCAGCCGATGCCCCTCCAGTCCTGCAAAAGCTAGACGAACTCGGCGCAACCTTAATCACTATCTTCAATACGCATCACCACAACGATCACGTGGGCGGCAATCGTGAGCTGTTAGACCGCTTTCCAAAGGCCGAAGTATATGGTGGCGCGCAAGATCAGGGGCGCATTCCCGGGCAAAGGCATTTTCTAGGCGAGGGCGATCGCGTCTCTTTTGCTGATCGCACTGGCCGAGTCATCTTCGTTCCAGGTCACACCCGAGGACACATCGCTTACTACTTTCTACCCATCAAGGCTAATGAACCCGGTGACCTGTTCTGTGGGGACACGCTGTTCGCAGGTGGCTGTGGACGGCTATTTGAAGGAACGCCTACTCAGATGGCAACTTCTTTAGCCAAGCTGCGTAACCTGCCAGACACCACCCATGTCTGGTGCGGCCACGAATACACGCTGAGTAATCTGAAGTTTGCGATTACCGTTGAAGGAAAGAATGAGGAATTGCGATCGCGCCTGGCCTCTGTCACCACCGCCCGTCAGCAAAACCAGCCCACCATTCCCTCACTACTCTCCACTGAAAAAGCCACCAATCCCTTCCTCCGCTGGAATAGCCCTGAGCTTCAGTCAGTGGCCAACAGCCAAGATCCCATCACCGTCTTCGCGCATATCCGTAAGCTTAAAGATCGTTTCTAGTTAGAAATCTTCGATGGTTGCACCTTTGACCCAAGTTGCCTACACTAGAAAGCTGCGCTGCGATGGAAAGTAATATTAAAGGCAATGGCGAAAAAAAGAACTCAGCTGGTCCTCAGCCAGGACATCGACAAACTAGGCAACACAGGTGATCTGGTAGAAGTAGCACCTGGCTACGCCCGTAACTACTTGATCCCACGCAGCTTAGCGTACCGTGTAACCCCTGGCGTTCTCAAGCAGGTTGAAATTCGTCGTGAGCGTGAACGTGCCCGGTTAGAGGCGATTAAGCAAGAAGCCGAAGCCACCAAAGTCGCACTTAACACCATCGGCTTATTCACCGTCAAAAAAGCTGTCGGTGAAGATGATGCAATCTTTGGTACCGTCACCACAGCCGAAGTCGCTGACCTTATTCAAGCCAACGCAGGTAAAGAAATCGATAAGCGCGACATCACGCTACCTGATATCAATAAGCTTGGTGAGTACAAGGTGGATATCAAGCTACACAGCGAAGTCACTGCAACTATCAACTTACGTGTGGCTCCTGACTAAGCATTCACTACAAACGATTAGCAAACATACGTACTATTCGTTAACTTATTAGGGTAGAGAGCTGTGGTTGTTCTCTACCCTTTTATATTTAAGGATGAAGTATGAGCGATAGATAACACAGCTAGTCCTATCTTCGACTAGCTACCCTCAATAGAAATAAGCGTTTGTCTGCCAGAGTCCAGCCTATAATGCGCAATCTATAGGGCACCGCCCTCAACCTTGTCGTTCAGCACTCATCACTCCTATCACTCTTCTAATGGTTGCTTCCGAACCCCGCTTCAAGCCTGCCGCCGATCGCCTTCCACCCCAAAATATTGAGGCTGAAGAAGCTATCTTAGGTGGTGTCTTAATCGATCCCGAAGCGATTGGCCGCGTGACTGAACTGCTCTCTCCTGAAGCGTTCTATATCGGTGCTCATCGCAGCATCTACCAGGCTGCTCTAGACTTACAGGCGAGGGGATTGCCTACAGATATGATGGGCGTGGCCTCATGGCTAAAGGACAAAGGTGCTTTAGAAAAAGTCGGTGGGCAAAGTCGATTAGCCCAGCTAGTAGATCGCACTATCAGTGCGGCCAATATTGACCAGTACGCTCAGCTGGTAATGGATAAGTACACTCGCCGCCAGCTCATTCGATCAGGTGGAGAAATTATCCAGCTAGGCTACGAGACCGAAACATCCCTAGAAGATGTACTCGATCTGTCTGAGCAGACGCTGTTTGGCATTACTCAAGAGCGCCCTACCCAAGGACTCACCAAAACATCCGACATACTTACAGATACGTTTACCGATATCGAGCAGCGATCGCTGGGCATGGTCTTACCCGGCTTGGCCTGCGGGTTCTATGACCTAGACGCGATGACTCAGGGCTTCCAACGTTCTGACTTAATTATTACTGCGGCTCGTCCGGCGATGGGGAAAACCAGCTTCGTACTCAACGTTGCTCGCAATATTGCCGATACGCATAAGCAGCCAGTTGCGATCTTCAGCTTAGAGATGTCAAAGCAGCAGTTGATCTATCGATTGCTTTCGTCTGAAGCCAAAATTGAGAGTGGTCGATTGCGAACCGGGCGGATTGCCCAGCATGAGTGGGGACCCATGGGCCATGCGATCAATACGCTTTCTGAGCTACCAATCTTCATCGACGATACGCCAGGTGTGGGTGTAACTGAAATTCGATCGAAAGCACGGCGATTGCAGGCGGAACAAGGTGGCGCATTAGGACTCATTCTGATCGATTACTTGCAGCTGATGGAAGGCTCCGGCGATAATCGGGTGCAGGAATTGTCGAAGATAACGCGATCGCTCAAAGGACTTGCTAGAGAACTCAACGTTCCTATCATCGCGCTCTCTCAGCTCAGTCGCAGCGTAGAATCACGAACTAACAAACGCCCGATGATGTCTGATCTAAGAGAAAGTGGCGCAATCGAACAGGACGCAGATTTAATTATGATGCTGTATCGCGAAGAGTATTACGACCCTGACACGCCTGATCGTGGCATCGCTGAAATCATCTTGACAAAGCACCGGAACGGACCGACGGGCACTGTTAAGCTTCTATTTCAGCCCGAATTTACGCAGTTTCTTAATAGAGCATCGGACTTATCAAATCGCGATTAGAAGGATAGCTACACTTAGCGATTCGGCAACGTCTGTCACGGTTTAAGTGATGTGTAAAGTCACGAGCTAGAGCTACTTCAGCCAGGGTAGAGAAACATTACTCAACTGTTCACATTCGGCTTCTGTCATTGACCAACCAAGTGCGCCTGCATTTTGTTCTGCCTGTTTCGCATTTTTTGCACCTGGAATTGGGACAACATTGCCTTTACAGATTAGCCAGTTGAGAGCGACCTGTACTTGCGTTTTGTTATGGGTCTTGCCAATTGCTTGTAACGCAGCTAGCACGGGTTCAATCTTCTGTAATCCCTTCCGGCTGAACTTAGGATCTAATTTTCTTGCGCCTGCTGGGCGAAGATCGCTGTCTACTGTGTACTTGCCAGTCAATAGGCCCTGTGCCAGAGGGCTATAGGCTAGAATCGTCACCTCGAGGTTCTGAGCCGCTTCCAAGATGCCATTTGTTTCAATGTTTCTGTGTAGCAAAGAATATTGAACCTGATTAACGGCCAAGGGGATACCCCTTTGGGCTAGATAGCTATGAGCTTCGCGCATCTGCTTTGCAGAATAATTGCTAACACCAATCGTTTGAATTCGTCCTTGCTCTACTTCATCTGCCAAAGCATTCATGAGTGTTTTTTGACTCATGAAAAAATCAAAGGGCCAATGGACCTGATAGAGCGTGATGGAAGACTGCTTGAGTCGTTTGAGACTAGCACTAAGGGCATCTGCAACAGATTGAGCGGAGAAGCGCCAAGGCGTAGGCATGTATTTTGTCGCAATTAGAGAAGGCTTTTTACTCTCTTTGATAAATTGACCAATCAGCTCTTCCGACTTACCGAGGCCGTAGACTTCAGCAGTGTCAAAGAAATTAACATTTGCAGCCAAAGAAGTCTTAAAGGCAGCTCGAACTTCATCTATGCCATAAGCGCTACCGTACTGCCAAAATATTGAGTCACCCCAGGCCCAAGTGCCCAGCCCTAGCGCGGGGACCTTTGGGCCTTTGGGTCCAAGGGTGACAGTCTGTAGCGTGTTCGAACTCGCCATGATGAAAACGAAAGAGATCAGCCTATATAAAATAGCTGCTTTAGAGAGCTTTAGTCATCTTAAAAGTCGTTTGGGGAAATGATGTCTATAGTTATTCTCTCATCGGAGAGAATAGTATATGCAAACTGAAGCTGTTCTTTTCGGGCCTTCCTTAGGCCGTTTGTTCATATCTGCTCGTCCATATCTGCTCGTCCATAGTAGAAAAGCAAGCTGGCACCATCACCAAGTGCTGTAAAGCTTGATGGATAAGCGAACTCCCACACCATATGAAATTAGGGCCTTTGATCGCTTATCTGATGAATCAGTGCTGTCCTACAAAGAGAAGATAATCAAGCAACTGACGAAACGACTATCCCTTAAGTGTATGGATGTGTCCGTAATTAGAGTCTCTACAGGTAATAATAATGACTATCGGTGCCCTCGGGATGGGCAGTATAAAGCATACAGCTAGTACTTAGAGACGATCCTTTCTAGAGTTCGTCAAATCTGTAAAGGTTGTGTTCGCTGACTGATTTAAGGGACTTTTCGCTTGTGAATATCTTGTTGGTTGAAGATGATTATCTGCTCGGTCGCAGTATGGCCCGTTTGTTAGAAGCGTCCAGCCAGTATAGAGTCAAGCTAACTCGTACGGCCGCAGATATTTTCAAGTACTGCGAGACTGGTAGCATTGAGTTAGTGCTGATGGATGTCAATCTACCAGGAACCTTGTGGCAAAACAAAGAAACAACGGGCATCGATCTCTCTCGTCTATTGAAATCCAATCCTAGGACCTGGCACATCCCCGTCATATTGCTAACAACGAATAGTGCAGGTACAAATAAAGGACGTTTAATGAGCGAAGCGCTAGCCGATTCGGTTTGTGCAAAACCCATTAAGGATGCGGATAGCTTTCTATCTTTGCTGTCTCAGGTAATCGATAGGAAAAGGGTGTGCCGGTTGGGGCTATCAGCATCTTGATATCGGGTTACGAGAAAAATAGAGTGAATATAGCGTTTTTGACTGCATACTCATAAGGGACGGTAAGCTTACGAGGAACGCAAGTCAATTGATCTGTGACTTTGCAAGGCTTCTAGGCGGATAACTGTACCCTAGCTAAGTGAACGACGCTATGGGGTAGTGGCTCAAAGACGATATCTCCCAGATACCACAAAACCAAATATCACAAAGCCAGATATGACAAAAATAGAGAACCGCTAGGATTGACTGCCAACTGATTCTTTACGGCTTTTTGGTCAGCAGACTTTGCTAAAGCTTGTTCTATTCTAACGAGAGGAATCGCTGCTATCGCAGGCAGCTGAGTGAATAGAGAGAGAATGGCGTCATTTGTTTAGTGCAAAGAGAGCTTGGAGTTGGGTTGTCTCGTCAGGTCTTGAAGGCATCAACAAAAGGTATCAACAAAGCGTCTTCGTGCAAGCGCTGGCACAACAAACTGACTGACGATGGCTGTTGGTGTACTGATAGCGAATATCTAGCTGGTTACTCAGTTTCTCAAAGATTTCGTTAGCTCGAATAGGTTTACTGATAAAGTCATCGCACCCACAAGCAATCGCAGCGGTTCGATCCTCTGTAAAGGCGTTTGCTGTCAGCGCAACAATTCGAGTCTGATGGTAGGGGTTAATTCTAGTTTTTTCTAGTGTCTTAATCCGTCTTGTAGCTTCCTCTCCAGTCATGATAGGCATACGCATATCCATCAAAATTAGATGGGGTTGCCACGACTCCCAGCGAGCGATCGCCTCTTCGCCATTCTGTGCTTCACGCACTTCAAATCCAACATTCATCAACAAATGGGAAAGCAGCTTACGGTTAACAGCAACATCATCTACGACCAATATCCTATAGTCAGGCTGTCCGGGAGCTAGTCCAATCACTCGTCTTGAGGGCTGCTTAGTTGTAGTAGGAAGGCTAAGTGCGTGATCGCCAACGGCAACAGGAACACTAAATGCAAAAGTAGCGCCTTCACCCAGCTGAGAGTCAACGGTCAAATTACCACCTAGCAATTGAATATATTCGTGCGAAATCGCTAACCCTAGTCCAGTCCCCTCAGGTGAGTCCAGGCCAGATTGAGTTTGAACAAAAGCCTCAAATAGATGAGCCTGATCAGCAGCGGCAATGCCCGGCCCTGTATCGCTGATTGAAAAGGTCAGTAGCGTCGAAGGTGGTTTGGTAGTCGTAGTCTGTGGATTGTCTTGCTTCTCTAAGCTTTCACAGGCATGGTTGAGTTGGTTCTGGCCGTATTGATTCTGACTATGTTGGTTCTGACCATCTTGGTTCTGGCTGTGTACAGATAGGGTAATTGTGCCGACGGCTGTGAACTTGAGCGCATTACTTAGCAAATTGATGAGGATCTGTCTAAGCTTAAGGTGATCGCTAACAACAGTTCGAGGCAGCTTTGGCGATCGCCTCATCAGAAACCGTAGACCCTTTCTATCTATTGCACTACTAAACATCTGCTGAAGCTCATCTAGTAGACAATACAGATCGAACTGGGTGTTGTTTAGCTCAACTCGTCCCGATTCGATCTTAGAGATGTCTAGAACATCATTAATTAAAGCGAGTAGATGTTCACCGCTGCGATAGATGATATCTAGATTCTCTGCTTGCTCTAGATTTGGATTAGACTCTCGTAGAATATGAGTAAAGCCTAGTATGGAATTAAGAGGCGATCTAAGTTCGTGACTCATATTTGCTAGAAACTCGCTTTTGGCCTGATTCGCGGCTTCCGCAGCCTTGGTCGCATGCGCTAGCTCTCGTATCACCTGTTTACGTTCGGTAATATCTTCAAACATGTAGAGGTAGGCAAAAGTAGCGTTATCTTGTTGTACAGGCCCATAGATCCGCCTCAACGTCCGCCCATCTAATAGCGGTACTTCGTCCTCAATTGTTTTAGTGCCGTTCGTAAAGTCATTTTCAGTGGAATCTGCAACAAATCTGCCAAGGTCTATACTGCTTAGACACTCCGTCAATAGCTGTTCCCCATTGATATTGCCACTTGCCACCTCTGGCTGCAAATGCTCTAGCTGCCAGATTCGATAGAATTCAGAATTTACAAACAGCGCTTCATTGGTATCGCAGTCTAATACAAAGATGCCGGTAGGCGGCAAATTATTAATGGCACGTAGGAGCGCACTGTTACGATGTAACTTCTTTTGGGCTTGCCGACGCTCTGTGATATCTACGAGTACGCCGAGTGTACTGCCATCGCTACAAGGGCCTTCGTTGCCCTCAGCGGTAGTAGATAGCAACACATCTAGATAAGTGCCATCTTTTTTGATGAACTGACAGAAGCGATCGCGCTCCGACATATCTTTCATCAATGTTGAAAGCCCTTCGCTGACTTCGTGCTTGTAACTATCCGCAACAAAGTCTATGAGAGGTTGGCCGATAACCTCTTCTCTTTGATATCCAAGCTTTTCTAACCAGTAGTTGCTAGTCCCCACAATAAGACCGCCGGCGTCTATCGAATGCAGCATTGCCGGGGTCTGCTTATACAGATATCGATAGCGAGCTTCGCTTGCTTGAAGGGCTTTGAAAGTATCAAGATGATGAGAAATATCAATATGGGTACTAACGTAGTGAGTTGGTTTACCCTGAGTATCTAAGATAGGTGAAAACGTAACTTCACTCCAAAAAGACTGTCCATTCTTGCGCAAGCCTTGCAGTAAGACTTTACAGTTGTTGCCATCAGCCACCGTTTTACTGATAGTATCTAGCTCCGCTTTCTGCATTTTCTTTGTCGGTAAAGACCAATAGCTACAACCTAGGATTTCTGTCGCGCAGTAGCCAGTTAGCGACTCAAAACTAGGGCTGACGTAGACCACAGACAAGTCGATTGTCTGAGCGTCGCAGATGATTAATCCACTAGCGGTATGCGCTATGGCCTCTCGGAAGGTTGCTAGCGTTAGCCGATTGGCTTGGCTTGGCTTTAGGCTATCTACTTCCTGCTCTAATCTAGAAAGTGACTTGTGGATTGGATTGGCAGGTGAGATCTCGAATCGGGAGCTGAGCCGACTAAAGAGTTGATATACGCTTCCAGCAAGACCCCAGCAGGTCAGTACTATCAATCCACTGAATAGCGTTTCGGATGGCATCACACCCATTGCGTTGGTTCCCTTTTAGCAGCAGTCATCAAGCTACTAGAATGTTCCCCGAATAACCTATGAACTTATATTGATATGGATATTGATATGGAAAAATCAGCTAGCCGGTGGTGCGATCGCATCTACGAGGGTTTTAATCACGCGATCGCTCTCTAGCGGCATCGTAGCGGCGGCGCCCAACATTCTTTGCAGCATGACAAAGTAAACCAGCGTGCCTATAAACATCCGCGCAGAGGCGGCCGGGTCGCCTAGCTTCAGCTCACTGCAAGTAGACAGGTAGCGGGTAAGCTCATCCAAGACCGGTTTGGCCACATTTTGGATATAGGGTTCCGATAGCTCTGGGAATCGACCTGACTCACCAATAATGAGTCGCATAAACTCACAAAATTGAGAATCGCAGGCCGCTTCATTCAAAAAATCCTTAGCTAGATCACTTAGAACCTGTCTCGGCTCGCCTGCCAACGCATTTTCACGGCGAATATCGAAAGAAGAGGAGCGGAACTTTTCTTCTGCCATCTGCTGTACTAGCGCAGAAAAGAGGCCAGTTTTATCTTGAAAATGGCTATAGACCGTCGCCTTTGAAACGCCCGCCGCCGCCGCGACCCGGTCCATGCTGGTCGCCGCATAGCCGTTTGCCAAGAATTCTTGCTTGGCTCCTTGCAGAATTGCCGCTGACTTGACAGCCGATTTTTTCCGTTCCGAGCGATTATAAAACTTCACAAATTCAGAGCCACAACACAAGCATACGTACACCTACGGATCCCTAAACAAGCGCCTCCACCCAACGCCACCTTCAGCCTAAAGCCACAAGTGGGCCTATTATAGGGTGCTGTCTGTGACCGCGTCTTCTCTACTTTGACAGACGGTTTTGACAGACGGTCAATTTTGACAAACGGGTGGCAGATGGTCGACCGCGGAAATTATCCATTGTCGTTTTAAATTAATTATGAAACAATTATGAAAAGTGAAACGATTATGAAATGCATAGGTCTCTATGAACCGTCCGGCTAGCGACAAAAGTCACTTTCGACAGAGGATTAGCTTCCTTAGTGCCAATTTTCTGATGCTGACACTCGCAGCCAGTTTGTGGAGTTGTGCGCCCGCTGACAGAGCAGATGGGTCTAGCCCTAGCGGTGAGCTAGTTTCTCAATCTGAGCAAGCAGCCAGTCAAGCAGCCGGCCAAAAGAAGGTTCTAACGACCTTTACCATCTTGGCAGACATTGCTCAAAACGTAGCTGGAGAAGCGCTTACTGTTGAATCTATCACTCGCACAGGCGAAGAAATTCATGGCTACGAGCCGATTCCGAGTGATATAGCCAAGGCACAGCAAGCAGATCTCGTACTTTACAACGGGATGAACCTAGAGCGCTGGTTTGATCAATTTCTAGGTAGCCTCGATGACGTACCTGCCGTAGTTCTTACTGAGGGGATTGAGCCGATTGCGATCGCCCAAGGGCCCTATGCCGATAAGCCCAATCCGCACGCTTGGATGTCGCCTAGAAACGCACTGATCTATGTAGAAAACATTCGCCAGGCGTTTGTAGAACTCGATCCAGACAACGCCGATACCTATAACCTCAATGCTGACGCCTATAGCCGGGAGCTTAGGGCAATTGACGCGACGTTAGCTGATAGTCTCAATTCGGTCCCTTCGGACCAGAGGTATCTAGTCACTTGTGAGGGTGCATTCTCTTATCTAGCGCGCGACTATGGTCTAGAAGAAGTCTATATGTGGCCTATCAACGCTGAACAACAGTCTACGCCGAAGCAGATTAAGCAGGTTATCGACAAAGTGAAAGAGAACGAGGTACCGACCGTTTTTTGTGAAAGCACTGTGAGCAGTGAGGCCCAAGAGGAAGTTGCCAAGGCCGCTGATGCGGAGTTTGGCGGTAATTTATATGTCGACTCGCTCTCTGGGGAAGGTGGTCCCGTTCCAACATTTCTGGATCTCTTGGAATATGATGCGCAGCTAATTGCGAATGGACTTTTAGAAGGAGTTCCCTAGTCCCTTGATAGCGCCTTCTACCTGCTGGTTACCTGCTTCTTCCTAAGACTGGCTTCTTCCTAAGCGTGCCTTACAGCCGACTTTCTAACCTCTCACTTACCCCTTTGGCGTCCCTTGTATCGACCTATGCCTGATTCGACTACCCACATTCAGCACCCCAGTCTCTGCCCAGATACCTATGGCATTGCTGTAGACAATATCAGCGTCACTTACAGTAACGCCAGACTAGCGCTGTACAATGCCAGCTGCTATGTAGAACCAGGTACTATCACCGGACTTGTAGGCCCTAATGGAGGGGGGAAATCTACTCTCTTTAAGTCCATTATGGGTTTTCTATCGCCGAGTCAGGGGCAGGTGTCTATTGATGCTATGTCAATAGGAAAGGCGCAAAAGCGGCAGCTCATAGCCTATGTACCCCAAGCAGACGAGGTAGATTGGAACTTTCCAATTAGTGTGTTCGATGTGGTGATGATGGGCCGCTATGGCTATATGAATCTCTTTCGCATTCCTAGCCGTAAGGATCGCCGCATCGTCAGAGAGAGCTTAGCACGGGTTGGGATGAGTGAGTTCAAAGACCGTCAGATTGGAGAGCTTTCTGGCGGACAGAAGAAGCGTGCTTTCTTAGCGAGGGCCTTAGCACAGGAGGGAAGAGTAATCTTACTAGACGAGCCATTCACAGGGGTGGACGTCAAGACGGAAAAAAGTATCGTCACTTTGTTAATGCAGCTACGTGACGAGGGCCATACAATTTTGGTCTCTACTCACGACTTGTCTGCTATCTCTACTTTTTGTGATCGCGTTATTCTACTCAATCAAACCATCCTCGCAGCAGGGACTACGGCTGAAACCTTCACCGAAGAAAATCTTGCTATGACCTTTGGAGGCTTGCCACTAAGCAGTCTAAAAGCCACCTCGACCGATCAGCCAAACCTAGCGCATCATCACTGTAACCAATCACATAGCCAGCCAGGACATCCCTCTATTCAAGTAGCCCAGCCCAGGAGCTTGGACTCGTGAGCGCCCTGCTAGCAGTATCCTCTGAAGCTGCAATATCTCTTGAAGCCATTGTGAATTGGTTAATCGAGCCTTTTCAGCTGGGATTCATGATCCGGGCGCTGTGGGTAAGCTCTTTTGTGGGCACTGTCTGTGCGGTGCTCTCTTGCTACATCACCCTCAAGGGCTGGTCGCTAATGGGAGATGCCGTTTCTCATGCGGTTGTTCCGGGCGTCGTGGTTGCCTATGCACTAGGGCTACCCTTTGCTTTGGGTGCGTTTGTTTTTGGGTTTGGGGCAACGGTAGCGATTGGCTATGTGAAAGCTAAAACTAGACTAAAAGAAGATGCCGTTATCGGCGTAATTTTTACCGGTTTTTTTGCGTTTGGGTTAGTGCTTGCCACCAAGATTCCTAGCAATATTGACCTTTTTCATATTCTCTTTGGTAATGTTCTAGGGATCTCTCCACAGGATATTATTCAAACGCTAATTGCGGGCTTTTTGACGCTAGCGATCATCTTGTTTCGCAGAAAGGATTTGTTGCTTTTTTGCTTTGATCCAAACCATGCCAAGGCAATTGGCCTGAATACTCAAGCAATGTACTATACGCTGCTTTCCGTACTGGCGCTAACGATCGTAACAGCGCTACAAACAGCGGGAATTGTTCTGGTAGTGGCGATGCTGGTGACGCCTGGTGCAACCGCTTATCTGCTAAGTGATCGCTTTGATCGAATGCTGATGATTTCTGTTGCAACCAGTGTCCTTTCTTGCTTTTTTGGGACCTACCTCAGCTACCATTTAGACGCTTCAACCGGTGGCTGCATTGTGGTATTAATGACAATCTTTTTTGTAATGGCAATGCTGTTTGCGCCAAAGTATGGGATTTTGTCGCAAAAGTTTCGCAGGCCGTTGCACGACGCGGGTCTTCAACCTTCAAAAGATGGCTAGATATAGCGTGTACCGGATAAATTAGACACACGCGGATCACTTTGCCTGTCGCGCTACGGGACCTCCAGCCTGTAATTATATACTTCAACAAAGTAAGAGATACTATAGAGTGCATTCTCTCTAATCCGGTAATGGACTCTCTGCAAAAGCTTATAGATCTAGATCGTCGGCATGTTTGGCACCCGTACGCGGCGATGCCTAATCCGCTGCCAGTGTTCCCGGTGCGTTCAGCCAAAGGGGTGCGAATTGAATTAGAAGATGGGCGATCGCTAATCGACGGTATTTCCTCTTGGTGGACTTGCATTCACGGCTACAATCACCCTCAGCTCAACACGGCTGCGCACGCTCAGATTGAACAAATGTCTCACGTGATGTTTGGGGGATTGACCCATCGCCCTGGGGTGCAGCTAGCCAGTAAGCTAATTGAGATCACGCCAGCTGAGCTGCAGCATGTTTTCTTTAGCGATTCTGGATCTGTTGCCGTCGAAGTAGCCATGAAGATGGCCGTGCAGTACTGGCAGAGCAAAGGCCAGACTGAAAAAAATCGCTTCTTGACCATTCGCAATGGCTACCATGGTGATACGTTCGCAGCCATGTCCGCTTGCGATCCGATCAACGGCATGCATCACTTATTCAGCGGTATGCTGATGCCACAGTATTTTGCCGATGCACCGCAGGTTCGATTTGGCGAAGATTGGCAGGAAGCGGATATCGCTAGCTTTGCATCTCTTTTGAAAGAGAACAGCGATCACATTGCGTCTGCTATCTTCGAGCCGGTCGTGCAAAATGCTGGAGGGGTTCGGTTCTATCATCCCGAGTATGTGCGTAGAGCCAGTGAGCTGTGCAAACAGTACGACGTGCTGCTGATCTTAGATGAGATTGCCACTGGGTTTGGTCGTACCGGGAAGTTATTTGCCTGTGAATATGCAGATATCTCTCCAGATATTATGTGCCTTGGCAAAGCGCTTTCAGGGGGATTTATATCCCTAGCCGCAACGCTAACAACCACGCATATCAGCCAGACTTTCTCTGAGGGAGAAGCAGGCGTATTTATGCACGGTCCTACATTCATGGGCAATCCGTTGGCCTGCGCGGTAGCGCTAGCAAATCTAGAACTGTTAGAAAGCTACGACTGGTCAATGAAGATTAAAAAGATTGAAGCGCAGTTGCGACTAGAGCTGGCGTCCTGTCAAGCATTATCGGCAGTGAAGGACGTGCGGGTATTGGGCGCGATCGCAGCGGTCGAACTCCACGACCCGGTGAATATGTCTATTGTCCAGCCCCAATTTGTCGAGAGGGGCGTATGGCTACGACCTTTCGGTCGATTGCTATACACCATGCCGCCATACATTATCCAACCGGAAGAGCTCAGTGCGATCACCTCCGCAATTTACGAAGTTGCTGCCAAGCTCTAGTGCTTATGTTAGAACGTGGTCTAGGGCATAGGTTCAAAGAGCTGCTTGGAAATAACGCCGTGAACCCCCTTGACAATATCCACAACTTGCGAAACTTCAAAATCAATAGCAGCACTACCTAATAAGAGCGCATCTTGCTCAGTCAACTCGTATTCTTCGTTGACGATTCGCAAAGATTCTCTCACTGACTCTTTCATTGCCTCATCGAGATCTTCATCTAGTCCAATGGAGATCCAAAGATCTTCAGTCTCACCCATCGGCTGCTCAAGCATCATTCCTTTGTGAAGGACTAGCTCAAAAGTAGGCGTTAACGAACACTCAATTGCGGTGAGTGCGACTTCTCCATTGCCCTGAGCGCAGTGCGGGTCACCAGAATAGAAGAGTGCTCCTGGGACTTGAACCGGCAGATAGAGACTGCTGCCAACACCCAGCAGCTTGATATCTACATTACCACCATAAATACCAGGCGGAATAGAGTTTACCGAGTCTTCTACATCAGCAGGAACAACGCCCATAATTCCCATAAAGGGCTTTAGAGGAATACCGATATCAGGTTGATTATTGCTAGGACGAAAGATGCCCATTTCTTTGGCCATATCAATCGGAATTACCTTAGTGTAGATATCTGCGTCATCGACAGGAAACTCACCTGGTAGCGACCCCTTGCCATGGCGGTTAGAGATTACGCCGTAAGGAACACGGTAGGCTATATCAATCGTTTTTATCTCTAGTACATCGCCAGGTTCTGCATCTTCTACATAGATAGGACCAGTGATCACGTGAGGACCAGGTCCCGTTTTTTCCACGTTGGCTTTTACGGTGAGCTGATCGGGTAGAATATCTTCTTGTTTAATTCCTCTACTCGTTAAGAAATCAACTGTATCCCCTTGATCTGCCAGAATACCTTCGTGAGAGACGGTTTCTAAGGTCACACGATCACCCGACTGAACTGTTAAAATCGGCGCACTGTCTGGCTTGAAAAGTTCACCCCAAATCACGTTATCGGGCGAGGATTTCACTGTATAAACCTGAGGAGTTGCCTGTGAGATATTCACCGGATCAGTCAATCTAGCAAACGATTTCAGCGAACCGTTGATTACCAAAAGGGAAAGTATTGTCGTTAAACAGAGCGCAAGGGGCGATCGCATAAGCTCGCCTGCTGAGAACTTCTCTTGAGACCCTACAAAATTCCTATGGAGTCGCCTGAGAAGCGATCTAAGCCACATCATGTTCTCTGTCATCGAAACACATCCTTTGTTGAAGCTTACTAATATGCATATGTACTAATACGCAATAGTGAACTAGCCTTTTTTACATTGATATGTAGCAGAAACTACAGAGAAGATAATTTAATCTGCCTTCTCTGACAAACAAGGGACTAGACGACAGGATGATTTTTATATGAGCTACTGTTCTAGCTATCCTTATGCCTCTTCCATGAGGTTCTCCGTTCACTTTATAGTCTTTATTGATATAAACACCAAGAAACACCTCTATTTACAGAGGCTCTACGAACAATTAACTGATAAAATTAGGATCCTCAGTCAAATGTTAAATTTGTTTTTTCCACAGAGAGTATGGTCGCTTCAAAGAAAAATCGTTTCTCTTGGGTAGGACAGTTCCTAGCTTTTGTTCCTGGGAAAAAGTCTCTTTATCAATCTGCTATTGTTCAGGTAGTTGCTGTCGAAGAAGGCGCACCTATCGATACGATCCAAAGTTATCAGATCAAGCTAGATAAAGATATTCGAGAGGCAGCGTCTCACTCGATTGAGGCCAAAGATTGGATCAAAATTGCTGGTAAGGGCAAACCGGACAAAAAAACAGGCAAGATTGAGTGGAAAGCCAGCACTATAAAGAAAGTTTCACTTCGAAAGGTAGCCAAAGTAAAGGAAGAGGCGAAGACGCGATCGCACTCTGTACAGTCGAAATCGCTGAGTACGGCTAAAGCAAAGCCTACTAGGATCTTGGTTTGCCAGAAGTCTAGCTGCCGTAAGAAGGGAAGTCAGAAGGTGAGCGATGCGATGGAAAAAGCGATCGCTAATGCAGAAGCTTCCGACCAGGTGATAGTCAAATCGACGGGTTGTCTCAAATGCTGTAAAACAGGTCCGACCGTTGTCGTTTTACCAGCTAATGACAAAAACAAAAAAACATCCAAAGAAAGACATCGGAAAGTCACGCCGAAGGCTGCCAAAAAAATTGTTGCTTCTGTGCTGTAGCGTCCGTCAGTCTGTCCATACTGCCTTAAGCTGTCTTTCTCTATTTCTCTATTGAACACATAGATTTGAGCGCATTGCCCAATCCTAGACCTAATATTTTGTGCTAGTTAATAAAGCGCTGCCTATTTGACCATATTACTGAGCCGACAATATTATCGCCTAAGCTATCTCCTGCCGCCCAATTGTACCGTTACTTAGATGCTTAGGGAATCTATTCCTCCGAACCTGAGGCTTCCCAACATCGATTGAGCGACGCCACTAAAGCTGTTCGAGAATAGGCAACCCGCTTGAGAACGCTCCATAATTGCAGTGCCTGTGTCGGCGTTCTCACCTCTACTTGTAGTGGCTGAAAACCACTGCAACAACACTCAATGTCAAGATCTTGCAGGCGATGATAAACCTGCCAGCGGTCCTCACAAGTTACCAGTATCAGACTTGAGATTGATAAGCCGTCTGAATTCCCGCCCAGATTGGCCGATGAACCAGTTGATTTTGCAGAACTAAATAGTGACACTAAAAAACTCCTTATGGATGAGTGCTGGGCTAGCTGGTTTGTAATTGAAGTATTTCTAATATGTCTCCGATATCTCTATATCTCTGAATAAAGAGGTAAGCGATCTATATTCTTTCTAGAGCAGTCGATGGATATCTCAATCGGAAAAGGTATCATTACGATGGTTAATGCGAAATTTTTCTAATAAAGACGTTCATTGGATACTTAACAGTAAAAAGTTTATGGCTGTCGATAAAGTCTGTGTAACTAGAAGATACTTTCAATAGCCAAGACAAAAATATCGTACGTCGCCAGCTAACGAAACATTTCGAGATGTCCTTTTAGCAAAGTGTGTAGGAAGGCTTCTATCATTTGAACCTTTGAACTCTATTGAGAATACATATCAATCACTTAGGCCCGCAGCCCGCGAAGATAGGGGGTTTCAGGTTATTGAGAATAAGCTATACTTCAGTAGTCAAAACGTCTTAAAGCGTATGCCGCAGCGTTTTACCTGATGTCAGCGGCATCTTTTTTGTCTTAGCAAAATCAACTTCAGAGGATAAAACACTATGGCAATTTCATCTGCTGTTATCACACCATTTGGTCAGGTCGCTGATAACGTCATTCTGCTAGAGAAGTCTGTTACAGAACCCGTCTGTGAAGGTTTAAACATTGCATTAGCTAGTATTCAGGGTCTTTATACTCAGTATCAAAAGCACCACTTTGTTGTAGAAGGAGCAGAGTTTTTAGAACTACACAACTTTTTTGAAGAAGGCTACACTGCAACTAGAGAACATGTTCATGATATTGGCGAGCGCTTGAATGGACTAGGCGGTGTTCCTGTTGCGAGCTTTACAAAGCTTGCTGAAATTTGCTGTTTTGAGCAAGAGCTCGATGGCATCTTCGGCTGCCGTCAGATGGTGGTGAACGACCTAAAGGCTGAACAAGAGGTCATCAAAGTACTGCGTCGGAATGCGTCGCAGGCAGAAAGTTTAGGGGATAGAGCAACTCGCTACCTCTATGAGGGCATCCTTCTAAAAACCGAAGAGCGTGCCTACCACTTGGATCACTTCCTAGCTGCTGATACACTCATCAACTTCCTAAACTAAGACTTTTTAACCTGGAGATTTACAGGCTGTTTGGATAGAGGGTTGGCTATAGAGACTCCTTCAGGTATGCACACCTGAGATAAAAGCTTTTTGTTAGCGATCTTGAACAGTTGTTGGAAATCTACAAACGAATAAGTCAAACGAGGGGGCAGAGGCTTTAAGGAAGGCTTCTGCTTTTTCGCGTGTTTATTTTTTGTTTTCAAGATCGAATGGGACTCGATTAAAGCAATACCAACTCCTGCAAAAGCATAGTTATCAACTGAAACATAAATTAGTTTCCCAACTTTGCGCTCTAAAAGGCGACTACTACTAAAGTAAGACCTTTGCTTCGCAGCGCTCTTAAATGTATCAGCGTTGATATGTATGGTTATACAATCAATTGACAATTAATGTCAAGAAGCCAATTGAGTAAAATGGTTTCTGTCTGCTATCTCTCATGTCCCGGTATTCGCTGGTTCAGTTAGGGTTGTGCAAAAAACTTAAATAGTGTTGTGCGAAAACTTCAACGTTGAGCTTGCTAGAGAGACCACATACAGTCCTAAATAGCGTCTTGATAGCAGTGTAACGGCCGTAAGAACATGGCTATCATATAGGCAAAGAACTGACAGTCCGAAGAACTTTCAGTCTCTGTCATAGGGAAGCAATCTTCTTATCCTATTTCTTCTCAATGGTTGACAATGACTATTGTCGCAACTGTTGATAGATAGGATAGTTTGAGTGCTCATGCTTGAGAGCTGAGTGAGACATAATGCTGCTCGAATGTTGTTTGAGAAACCATTTTTTCATGAGAATTCCAGACAATATGCCCTTTTTTTTCTAAGGTTTTGATCAGCCTAGTTACCGTCACTCGCGTGATTCCGATAGATTCTGCAATCTCTTGATGAGTTAGCTTTAAATCAATCTGGCGGCGATCGCCTACCAAGCGGCCAAAGCCTTCTGATAGCCAGCAGATAAGCTGTAGTAAGCGCTGTTCAGCATGCTTGCAATGGGCAATTTTCAACAGCGTGTGCGACTGTCGAACCTGCGATAGAAGCATCTCGCGAGACAGCCTATCGCCTACGTCAAGATATTCGGCTTCTACAGTTGTCAAGCACTGTGCAATATAAGGATAGGTTTGGGCGATGGGGTAGCCGATAATGCTCCCTGCACTCCAAAATCCGGTAGGGACAGGCTCTCCTTGAGAATCGTAAGTTAGAGTGCGAATATAGCCTTTGTGAATCTTCCAAAGGCTATGGTTTACGAAGTTCACCTGTTCATAGCGTTTGAACCTCACTAGATGCGGGCGGAGTGGTTGAGTCGATTGATCTATCGGACCTAAGTGAGCGTGTGTAGACGAGATGCTTGAGTCGCGAAGCAGTTTAGGTGCGGTTTTAAGCATAGGTAACTTACCTAGACATCATTTACGACGTTTGTTTTATTTGTCAGCGATCTTGTTTACTAGCAATCTTACTTGCTAGTAGATGAGCGACAGGTGATAGAACAACTTTCTGCGGCTATGTCTGTTGAGCTCTTTTCTGGGTGCGAGCTTAATTGTTTCTGCGAACGACTAGGTTGAAAGGTGAACTGATCAGCCGGTTGTGTAGGAAGCTGGGCCCAATAGTTGTTAATGGTTCTAGCGACGCTTTGATAGTGGTAAAAGTGGAAGAAGTATCGGCCCTTAGGACAGTGCCAGAGGAGATCGCCCGACTTTAGCCACTTTTGCCAGGGTCTATCTTGACTATGAACTGTGATCCTATCGTCAGCACCATTGCAGATCAGCAAGGGTACTTCTACCCCGCCTGATTCAACGTGCATGCTATTCGTCAAAGAATGTAGGGTTAAGTTACTATCTAGGTCTTTGGCTAGCAGATGAATTAGCGCCATCGTGAACCTAGGAGCCTGCTCGCCAAACAACAGTCGAACCAGCTGACCTAAAATGACTTCGCGGCTACAGGGAATTAGTCGCCTGAGTGCATAATAATGTGCTTGCCAATTAACAACAGGCAAAGATCCTACTGAAAGTAGGGTTAGCGAAGCGACATGTTGCGGATACTGGCGAGCATAGAGTAGTCCAATCGCGCCGCTGACTCCGTGACCGATGATGTGAACTTTGGGCGCAGGCTGACCGTCTGATTGGAGTGGGCGCGATCGCAAATACTCGTGTAGCGCTTCGACAACAGCCGCAGCCGAACAAGGTTCGTCAATCGTTTGGTAATACTGCCAGCGTCGAACGTTTCTACCCTTACACAATCGACTTAGCAGCCGCTGGTCGAAACACTTTAGATATGGGCTTACAGACAGCCATAGCGCCTCCGTTTTCTGGTGCGTAGATTTCTTCGAAGACATGATACTAGCTCCTTGTTGAGATTCATACTCAATAGACAATTACAAGGAGTATACCTTAATAATTCATTATTAGAAAAAATTCTCATTAGCTTAAAAGTATGTCTGCTATTGGAAGCTTTTCTGGTCTTAGTATCAACCAAGTAGATAGGATTCTTGCTAGTAGCGATCACTATGTTCTGTTTGCACTAAGTCTCTGCTATTAAGAGCGACTATCATTAGTTTTCATTTTTTACATTGGATAGCGCTTAATGCTGCGATGTACAGTTCGCACAGATTCCGTATAGCGTTAGCTGACAGTCCAGCACGTGATACCCTGCTGACTTTGCTGTTCTTTCACCTATCTGCGACACCGAGTTCTCAGCAAATTCAAGCGTCTGGTTGCAATACACACAAACGATGTGGTGATGGTCTCGCAAAGGCCGATTGAGTTCGTAGTGTTTATGTCCTTCTGCTAATTCTAGCTCGCGTAGCAATCCCATATAAACCATCAAATGTAGTGTGCGATAGACCGTAGACAGACTGATGCGCTCTCCATCTGCTTCCAAAAGGGCATGGAGATCCTCTGCACTGAGATGCTCCCCTTGGGTCAGTTCCATGAATATGCGCAAAACCTTTTTTCTTTGGGGCGTTGAACGGTATCCCCTCGCGTTGAGTTCTTCCTTTAAGGCTGTATCTGATAAAAAGGGCATAACCAGTCCGCCTAAACTAGTAATCATTCTTATTTAGGATGCGGCAATAGGTCAAGTCATCGATAATGATTTAGACTATGAAATCACTATATTTTAGTAATAAGGGTGCTACTCCCTCGCATAAATGCTGCTCTTTTAATCGCTAAATAGCCCCAGAACGAGGATATTCAGCTGTCTCAATCGAATTCTATACAAGAGAGCTTAGTAAATGCGTGGCAATTTCGAGGAAGACTAGAGAACAGACCTAGTTGAGAAAAATAGTAAATAAGTTCAAGCACAGATCAAAACTGCTATCACTAGCAGCCGATAGCAGCTCGATCACTTCTTGACCACTTATGCAAGATAGGCTGCCTTGGGACAAAAGCTAAGTGCAAATTGCTACAGCATTTGTCTGGTTAGTCAGGACAGTCACATTGACTGCAATCGGGGTGAAGCAACAGCTATTCTTTCCCTACAGCCATTGAAGAGCGATATATAGCAATACATAAAGTGATTCGCACCACCTGTAGGAGCAGGCCTTGTTTCAGCATGCACCCTAGACTGCAAAAGACCCTGCTAAAGAGGGTGGGTCTCTCGCAGGGCCGCTTTAATATTGGTCTTCCTATTTGGCTGGGTGGGTAGATGCGCCTAGCTAAGTATCTTTAAGTTGTGATAGCGAAAATTGGTGATAGTGAAAATCACTACATTGGCAAGATTGAGCGCTGGCAGGTAGGGCAGACCGCATGGATAGAGAGTTGACAGTCCAAAAGCTGATAGCCAGATTTCTCTGCCGTTTTCGCGCCTACTTTCAAAACAGAGTCATTCCTAAATTCAATCGTCTTATTGCAGCGCACACAAATCAAATGATGATGATGATGAGGCGCAGGTCGATTGATTTCATAGCGCTTTTGATCTTCAGCTAGCTCTAGCTCTCGCAAAATGCCCATGCGAGCCATTAGCTTGAGGTTGCGGTAAATGGTCGAAAGGCCAATTGGTTCGCCCTCTTCTTTGAGCAGGTCACACAAATTTTCGGCACTGAGATGCCGACCTTCTGGCAAATTCTGAAACGTTTTGAGAATAGTTTCTCGCTGAGGGGTCATACGCCAGCCACGTTCGTGCAGCTCAGCTTTTAGGGCGGTTGGTGTATATGCGACCATGACCTAGGCCCTCCTTAGAGAGAATCAATAACGTCTAACTAATGAGAATAATAGCGAATCGGCGACGCATTTGCAACAATAGCGGCTTATTGAGAAACATACCTAAATAGCATCCTTGTCGGTCGCCTTTGTATAGGAATAAAACGACCGTATTCACTGAAATTAGAGTATTTCTCCCTCAGTGATACCAATAGCTTAAGGGATCAAGTATTTGTTTAAATTTGTTAATACTGATGTTATTGAACTATCTGATAAGAACTAACAAGAAATAGTTTCAACTAGTTAATCTAAAAGTACCTGTATATGGTTTTGGTTCGTACGGCTGTAGTACGACTTTCTCCCACATCTTTGAGACCTTCGTAGTAGTCATCACCTGGATGTTTTCTCAACGCTATCCTGGATGTTTTCCCAACGCTATTGAATATTTCCGCCGTTAGTATCACCTGCTTTAAGAGGGATTGCGGCTAGCTGACAACTAGTTCGAGCCCAGCGATAGCAAGCTGACACTAGCTTTTCTATGATGCGTTGTTCTAGCTAAGATCGCCCTATTGATTTATTGAGAGGGCTAGCGTAGGATTGACGAGACCAGTTCTCAACTATCTAGCTGTGTAGTAAGTAGTTTTTCCATGCTCTCCATACAGTTAACGGTGAGCAAACACCTGCTAAATGTGACTAGACGCTTGTCTACCGATAAGACGGAGCAAAGTTAAGGGCTCAGCATGGTCAAAACAAGCGCAGACCGGTAGCGATTGCTTAGGTAGTAGGTACGCAATGAATGACCCAAGGTTCGATACCTCGTGTTGGCACCATTGGCTGCTAATTTTTGCTATGTGAGTGTAGCTAGCTATGGGCTACGGCTCTCATGGCGATGGCATAGAGAGAAAAGACAAAAGCGGCTGCAACAGCGAATGGCTTACCGCGTGAGAGCAGAAGTTCTAGCAGCTAGAAATCGAGATCGTCAGGAGACATCTCTCTTGGCACAGGGCAAAACGCACTCTAAATGGATGAGGCGATCGCCTGCTAGCTCCCCCAATCGACGCGAGACTAATTCGTAGATACTGAGCTTTTTGCGAAGAGCCGCTTAGGATCAGCATCCTAGACAGGGTCATTCAGACGGGACTGTTAGGGATATTCAGTGGGCAAGAGGTGCGGCTCATACCTTTACTCTAGGTTCTAGAGAATAGATCTTGGCGCTCTTCGCTCAGACCCTTTGGATAGCTGTGACCTAGACTATTAACAGCTGTCTTTCTTTAGAGCATGTCTCGTTTACGCTTGTCTTCGTCTATTTTTTCTAAGATCAACCTGCGCCACAAGCTTCGACTTAGACAGGGGGCGAATGATCTACCCGTGGGGTGGGCGATCGCCGCTTGGACCACTGCTACTTTAGTTTTCTTACCGATACTGGTTGTTCTTGGCAGCGTCTTTGCAGATACGGGCGATATTTGGGCCCATCTGATAGAAACGGTTTTAACAACATACATTACGAATTCTTTAATCCTGATGGCAGGTGTCGCAATAGGCGTGTTGACAGTCGGGGTTGGAACTGCCTGGCTGGTCACGATGTGTCAGTTTAGAGGCGGTCGAATTTTCGAGTGGGCGCTGCTATTACCACTTGCAGCACCCGCCTATCTGCTGGCCTATACCTACACCGACTGGCTGGAATACTATGGCCCTGTTCAAACGGGAGTACGAACACTTTTTGGCTGGCAGGCGGCTGGTGACTATTGGTTTCCAAACGTGCGGTCTATCGGCGGGGCGATCGCAATGTTTACCCTCACGCTCTACCCTTACGTTTACATGCTGGCTCGCGTTGCTTTTCTAGATCAATCAGTTTGTACGCTTGAAGCTAGTCGCTCGCTAGGATGTGGTCCTTGGCGGAGCTTTCGGAAGGTGGCTATCCCGTTAGCTCGTCCTGCCATTATGGCCGGACTTTCGCTGGCGCTAATGGAAACACTCAACGACTTTGGGACGGTGCAGTATTTTAGTGTCCCTACATTTACGACCGGTATCTACCGCACCTGGTTTGGCATGGGGGAGCGAGTCGCTGCCGCTCAGCTGTCGGCGGCACTGATGCTGTTTGTGCTAGTGCTGATTTTGTTAGAGCAATGGTCTAGAAGGCAAGCAAAATACTATCGGGCTAGCAATAGTCTGCAGACACCAACCGTTTATGAGTTGACAGGTGTGCGCGAAGTGCTAGCGTTCCTAGCTTGTCTACTACCCGTTGGACTAGGGCTGCTGTTACCCGGTGGACTATTGGTGCTGATGGTGTATAAAAATTGGGAAGGGGCACTGGGTAGTCGATTTGGTGAGCTGTCAGTTAATAGCCTGCTCTTATCAGGTCTTACGGCTGTAATCGCCTTGATGCTCTCCTTGGTGCTTGCCTATGGTCAACGATTGAGTGGTAGTGGTCCTATCCGTCTGGGTGTAAGGCTTTCAGCGATGGGCTATGGCATTCCAGGAGCGGTGATTGCCGTAGGTATTCTGATTCCGGTGACGAGTTTGGATAGGGCGATCGCCGCTTGGGCAAAATCCGCTTTCAATGTCTCACCTGGTTTATTGATCAGCGGGACTATCACGGCCCTGGTTTTTGCCTACCTGGTCCGGTTTTTAGCCGTTGCGCTCGGCTCAGTTGAATCTGGACTAGACAAAATTCGACCCAACCTGGACAATGCTGCTCGTAGCTTAGGCTACTCACCAACCAAAACGCTGATCAAAGTTCATACACCGCTGATGACTAGCAGCTTGTTGACCGCTGTCATACTTGTCTTTGTAGATGTGATGAAAGAGTTGCCTGCGACGCTGGTCATGCGACCTTTCAACTTTGATACGTTGGCAGTGCGAGTATATCAATATGCCTCTGATGAGCGATTAAGAGAAGCAGCCGCGCCAGCGCTAACTATACTCATCGTCGGACTACTACCAGTAATCATACTTAGCTGGCAGATTAGCCAGAGCCGACGCCTTCGCTAGTAAGGCTAGCAAACTAAGGTTAGCAAACCCGATACTCATACGCTTTTTTTGAACATGGCTAAACCTTCTGTGTCTGCCCCGCCAACAGATCCCAAGCAGCCGCTTCATCCCCTGAAGAATCCAGTGGCATGGCTACAGGCTTTCTGGCAGTTTTCACGACCCCATACTATTGTTGGCACTAGTCTTAGCACCTTATCTCTGTTTCTCATTGCACTTACCTCTGCTTCTATCACAATCCCAGAGGTCTCCGTACCCACAGTCTCAGTGATTACTAGCTGGTTGGTTGCCTGGATTGCTTGCCTGTGCGGAAATGTCTATATTGTTGGACTCAATCAAGTAGAAGATATTGCCATCGATCGGATTAACAAGCCTCATCTACCAATCGCATCGGGGGAGTTTACCAAACGTCACGCCCAAAAGATAGTGGGTTTAACCGGGGCAATTGCGATCGCCTTAGCGCTCATCTCTCAGAATATCTATCTAATGCTGACAGTGGGCCTTAGCCTAGTAATCGGAACGTTCTATTCCCTACCTCCTCTCCGGCTCAAGCGCTTTCCCTTTTGGGCTTCATTTTGCATTTTGGTAGTGCGAGGTGCCATTGTGAACTTAGGGCTATATCTCTACTTTGCAACGCAGCTAGGATTAGGGACAACACTACCTGCTCGGATATGGGCACTTACTTTATTTGTCTTGGTGTTTAGCTTTGTGATTGCTATCTTCAAAGACATTCCTGATCTAGAAGGCGATCGCCAGTTCAATATCTCTACCTACACCTTGCAGTTAGGCCAGAAAAAAGTCTTTAATCTCGCTCGCTGGGTACTCACCGCTTGCTACGGTAGCTTGATCATAGCTGCGCCCTTTCTCCCTGGCATCAATGCGCTATTCTTAGCCATTGCCCACAGCATTGGCATTCTCTCTTTCTGGTGGCTCAGCCGCCGAGTAGATCTCGACCCAGCACCGGTCAGAAAAGATATCTCTTATCCAGCCTTCTACCAGTTCATCTGGAAGCTTTTTTTCGTAGAATACCTAATCTTTCCCCTGGCCTGTTGGCTAGCTCTCTAAGCAACATCAATCTTCAACGGTGATATAGCCTATGAAGGTAAACAGATTAAACAAAAGCTCCTCTAGAGAGACAGAAGCATACTTCTAGTCATCTCTAAAGGATTAGTTGAGATCTCAAAGTTCAAGGCTGGGCAATGTCAGTAACAGGCGCTATACAGTAGCAGGCTGTCCCATCTGAGCAAGCCTATCAACTAATAGCTGCTCTAGCTCCTCGAGTGCCTTACTAAAGCCCTCAATTCCCTCAGCTAGCTTGTCATTTGCCATCCGATCAGCCTTGTGCATTTCGTCAAAAGTTGCCTTATCGATTGACTTCTTCTCGATATCTAAGTCTTTAGCATCTTCGGGGGAGAGCTTACGAGGCAAGTCACCTTCTGTCTCAGAAAGCGGCTTCAATAGCTTAGGAGAGATTGTTAGCAGATCGCAGCCTGCTAGCTCTTTGATCTCGTCTATGTTGCGAAAGCTCGCGCCCATAATTTCAGTTTTATAGCCAAACTTTTTGTAGTAGTTATAGACCTCAGTAACCGACTGAACGCCAGGATCTTCGGCGGGCGGGTAGCTATCGCGGCCAGTATCTTGCTTATACCAGTCGAGAATGCGACCCACGAAAGGAGAAATCAAGGTGACTTTGGCTTCGGCGCAGGCGATCGCCTGATGAAGACCAAATAATAGGGTCAAGTTGCAGTGAATGCCTTCTTTCTCGAGAATCTCGGCAGCTTTGATACCTTCCCAGGTAGAGGCAATCTTGATCAGGATGCGATCGCGGCTGATGCCTGCTGCTTCGTATTCACCGATCAGCTCACGCGCCGTTGCTAGGGTACCCTCAGTATCGTACGACAAGCGCGCATCAACTTCTGTAGAGACTCTTCCAGGAATGATTTCGAGGATTCGCTTACCAAAGGCGACCGCTAAATGCTTGAATGCTTCTTTAGCGACTGCTTGATCTGAAGCATCATCACCAAGCGCTTGCTTTGCCTGCTCTAGTGTCTCATCTACAATACTCTGATACTGAGGTAGCTTGGCAGCAGCCGTAATCAGTGAAGGATTTGTTGTCGCATCTTGCGGGGTAAATTGTTCAATAGCACCGATGTCTCCGGTATCAGCAACCACAGTAGTTACTTCTTTTAACTGAGCTAGTAAACTCACGATATCAAGCCTCCTTTAGTTGGCAGTAATCTGCCTCAATTGTAGACAGCCACTCTGGGAATAAACGTCTTCATTTAGACATCAAACCTAGAGAATATCTATAAAACTCAGAAGGCTCAGCAAATGCTAATACGAACTTAATCCTTAGTATCAAGCATCATCCCCTAACTCTCGCCTCAGACGTTTTTTTCTTTGCTGGTGCGTGGTCTAGTTCATCCGATGTGTTCTCATTTTCTAGAGGTTGACTACTAGCATGTTGGCTATCGACTAGATGTGCCTGGCTATCTGAGCGCTCGTCTACTAGATCGTAAACTGGTAAATCAAACCAGAACGTTGTCCCCACACCTACTTCACCCACCAAGTTAATTTGGCTATTGTGCTTATCCATAATGTTTTTTACGATGGATAAGCCTAGTCCGGTGCCTTCGAGCGTATGTACTCTATTTTCTACCCGGAAAAATCGCTCAAAGATAGCCGCTTGGTCTTCATCATCAATCCCAATACCCGTATCGCCAATCTCGATGCGCACACTTTGCAACAGGTTCGGCTGAGCGCTCGGGGCATGATAAGCCCGAATCACGACTTTGCCACCAGCAGGCGTAAACTTCAAGGCATTCCCGACGAGATTACCAAAGACCTGAAGCAGCAAATCATAGTTCCCTAAGACGGCAGGAAGGGCAGATTCGATATCGCTTGCTAGTTCAATCTGCTTGTCTTTAGCATTGAGCTGATAGGTTCGCAGTACCTGGTCGATCGGCTGATGGACCTCAACGGCTGAGAATTCGTAGCGACGATTCGATTCTAAACGCGATAGATCAAGTACATCGTTGACTAGACGAGTTAGGCGATCGGTCTCGTTGTTAGCAGTTGCTAAAAATTCTCGGCGCTCCTGTTCACTCAAGTCTTCACCGTATTCGTGCAGCGTTTCGATGAATGACTTGATGTTAAACAGTGGGGTACGCAGTTCGTGAGAGACGTTACTAATAAATTGGCTTTTAGCCTCGTTGAGCGCGACTTCTCGGGTGATGTCTTGAAGCGTAATAGCCATCCCCTTGACATTAGCTCGCGACTGGTCAAGCACAGTGTTTAACAAAACACGAATCGTACGGTTGCCATCTAGAAGAATACGAAATTCACTGCCTTCATGCGCTTCACTAATTAGCGCCTGGGCTAGAGCAGGTGCAAGCTGAGCGCGAACTTCGGGCTGAAGTCCGTCTAAAATACTGCCGCTAGGTGGACTAGCCGCTTCCCAGCCAAGCAGCCGACGGGCAGCAACGTTTGCCAAAATCAAATTGGTCTTAGCATCTAGCAAGATTGCTCCATCAGCAATGGTAGAAACTAAGCTTTCTAACTTTGCTTTTTCTGCGGTGAGTTCTTCGATATTTTGCTCTTCGTAGCGCTCTAGACGCTCAGCCATATCATTGAAGCTATAGATCAGCTCACCCAGTTCGCCCCCTAGGGGCAAATCAATCCGCTGTTTGAAGTTGCCGGCGGCGATGTTTTTCACCCCTGTTAATAGCTCTTTGATCGGTTGTGTGATTGTCAGGGCGTTGATGACCGCACCTAGAATGACCATTACCCAGATAGAAACAAAGACAGCAACAGTCACATCGCGCGTTAGATGAGAAGAGGCAACCACCGTTGGGTTAGGGGTAATACCCATCGCCAACATCCCTTTATAGTCTCCTTCGACAACTAGAGGAACAAAGACATCAGTCACAACGCCAGCCGGGGTCATATGCTGGCGTACTAGAGGAGAGTCGCTGCTAGCGTAGTTGTCTGGCAGCTTCATTCGTCTCCTAAGCGTTAGTGAGTTTTGAACAGCAGGTTCGGAGTAGGGAATGCCAAAGAAGATTTCGCCCGCTTGGTCGGCATAGAGCATGTAGCGGACATTGGAAGTGTTTTCGTAGAAGGTATAGGAGAAGCGGGCAAGTTCGGCGCGATCGCTAGTCTCGATCAACGGAGCAGCATTAGCAGCAAGCAGTATGCCTAGGTCACGGCCGAAACGGGTATCGTTGAGCTGAGTATCCTGCTGAATAGTGTTGACAGCCCAAAAGGTAAGACCACTCATAATCAAAGAGACTAAGAGTGTCGCTCCGGCCATTAGGCGCGTTTGCAAAGTGAAGTCGCTCCACCATGTGGCGAGTAGTGCTTTGATTTTGGTAAGCAGTTGCATGACGACTTCTCTAGCGAATTCTCTGGCTGGGGCTCTAGCTGGACCTTTGGCGATAAAGATGAACGTCTATGAAGGTCGGTGTCTTTTTGTTAATACCATTCTAAACGCTGGTGCTATTCCACGCTTGCAGACTTGGTATCACTCTTTTGCAACGCGTTGATGCGGTGGCCGATGTCGCGCCGATAGTAGCTACCAGGAAAGTCAATTTTGTTGATAGCGCTGTAGGCTATATCGAGAGCAGATTGGAAGTTTGGCGCGATCGCACTTATCCCCAATACCCGGCCTCCTGTGCTCTTGATAGTCCCTTCGCTGATCTGAGTGCCTGCGTGGAACACTACAGTGTCTTCCGACTCAGCATCATTAAGGGCAATAGAGAGTCCTTTTTTGTACACACCCGGATAGCCTTCCGCTGCCATCACGACGCAGGCCGAGGCCGCTTCTCGCCACCTGAATGGAGGTAGATCTTGCAAACGCTGTTCACAGCAGGCCAGTACAATCTCGTCTAACGGCGTTTCTAGCAAAGGTAAAACTGCTTGCGTTTCTGGGTCGCCAAAGCGGCAGTTGAATTCAATCACCTTCGGATCGCCTGCAGGTGTGATGATCAACCCAGCATACAAGACGCCGCGATAGTCGATGCCTTTGGATTGAAGCGCGCTCAATGTGGGTTCTAATATCTCTTTTTGCACACGGTTCAATAGCTCAGGCGGCATCAGCGGCGTTGGAGCATAAGCGCCCATGCCGCCGGTGTTAGGGCCAGTATCTCCTTCGCCGATTTGCTTATGATCTTGCGCAGGCAGCAGCGGCCGAATCGTTTGGCCATCGGTCACCGCTAGCACCGATACTTCTTGCCCTTCGAGAAATTCTTCAATGACGACGCGCTCCCCAGCGGCGCCAAATCGTCCGCTAAAAGCGGATTCTATAGCAGCAATCGCTTCCTCAACTGCCATTGCTACAGTCACGCCTTTGCCGGCAGCAAGGCCATCCGCTTTAGCTACAATCGGTGCGCCCTGCTTTTGGACGTAGGCGATCGCGTCTTCTGCATCAGTAAACACTGCGGCAGCGGCGGTCGGTATGTTGGCCTTGGCCATTAGATCTTTAGCCCAAGCTTTGCTCGCCTCAATCTGGGCGCCATCTCGATTAGGCCCGAATACTTTTATACCTTTGCTTCTTAGCGCATCAGCTAGCCCTTCTGCCAATGGCTGCTCTGGGCCGATGACCACAAAAGCCACATCGTTAACTAGCGCACACTGTGCAATACCATCTGCTTCGTTGAGCGCCATCGAAATATTTCGACAGCCAGAAAGTAGCGCCGTACCGCCATTGCCAGGGATGCAAACAATTTCTTTTATATTAGGCGATCGCAATAGCGCCCAAGCCAAGGCGTGTTCGCGACCACCACTTCCCACTACAATCGCTTTCATAAGCCAGCATAACCCCGTCGATTCAGCGCTCCAGACAGACTACATCTTCTTGCCTAGATCACCAAAGCCTCCTTGAGCTATTTAGTCAAGAAGGCTAATGAGTTTTCTATCAACATTCGAATTGAAAAGCCGCTCTAGCGGTTTTTAGTTGGCTAGTTTTTATCGCGCGCATCACGATTGTACTGAACCAGTTCGTGGATATTAGAGGCGCTAGATCGCTGCTGAAGGCCAAAAGCAGGTAGCGTCGGCGCTAAAGCGATTGCCCCTATCAGTGCGAGGCTAGCAGAAAGTGTGAGATATTTCATGGAAGGCTCCTATTTAATCAAACAAATGTATCTTTCGATACATAAATATGATAGCGATTATGCATTATCGCCTTGCTGAGCCTTCAGAAAGAAGATGTTGAGAACTTACTGAGAAAGCGCTGTGCCTTTTCTCATACAGGCAGAGGTTAAGAATCGAAGCTTCTACTCTACGGTGACCGACTTTGCTAAATTGCGAGGCTGATCAACATCTAGGCCGCGCCTCGCCGCGATGTGATAGGACAGCAGCTGAACAGGTACGACTGTCAAGATGGGTGAAAGTAACTCGTCAACGTCGGGCACCGGCAGCAGCGCATCAAATGTCTCCTCTGCCTCTGGATCATTCATAGGTACGACGCCGATCAGCCTAGCATCTCGGGCCTTTGCTTCTTGAGCATTAGAGAGTACCTTTTCATAGACAGGGCCTTTGGTTGCGATCGCGACGACTGGCACCTTTTCGTCTAATAGTGCGATCGGGCCGTGCTTCATCTCGCCGGCTGGGTAGCCCTCCGCATGAATATAGCTAATCTCCTTTAGCTTCAAAGCACCTTCCAAGGCAATCGGATAATTGATGCCTCGACCTACAAAGATAAAATCCTGCGTATTAGAAAAGTCGTGAGAAAGCTCTTCTACATAGCGCTCTTGGCTTTCTAACACCTGTTCTAACTGGGCTGGAAGCTGACGCATTCCTTCGATAATTTCGGCCATTCGCTCTGAAGAAATCGCCTGCCTACGCTCTGCCAGATCAAGTGCCAAAAAGTAAAAGGCCATTAGCTGCGCCACAAATGTCTTCGTGGCTGCTACCCCAATCTCAATACCCGCCATCGTACCGAGTACGTGTGGAATCAGCCGGCCCAAAGAACTATCTACTCGGTTGGTAATGCCTAGCATCCGTGGCGCATAGTCATTGTCGCCTCGCGCTGCTCGCCGGGCCTGCTCCATCTCTAGAGCTGCTAGGGTATCTGCTGTTTCACCCGACTGAGTCACCCCGATCGTCAGCGTGTTCTTCATCAACGGCGCCGGCGCATAGCGAAACTCAGACGCATACTGCACGAACGTGGGAATGCCTGCAACCTGCTCTAATAGATACTTACCGACTAAAGCCGCATGCCAGCTCGTTCCACAGGCCAAGATCTGAATATGCTGTAAGTCATTTAGTAGCGTATCTGGTAACCCTAGCCTGACTGGAGACTGATCGCTTTGCACATCCCAATTCGTATCCAGATAAGTCTCTAGGCAGGTGCGCACCACGCCCGGCTGCTCATAGATCTCTTTGAGCATAAAGTGCTTGAACCCCTGCTTTTCGACCATGATTGGGTTCCAGTTCAGCGTTCGAGGGTACTTCTTCAAACGGTGACCAGAGAACTCATAGACTTCTACGCCCATTGGCGTTAGACGAGCTAGCTCACCGTTTTCTAAGGTGAGGACTGCCTGGGTGTGGGGCATGATTGCGGGTGTATCAGACGCACAGAAAAATTCGCCTTGACCAAAACCAATCACGAGCGGCGCTTGCTGGCGCACGACTATCAGCTCATCAGGGAAATCGGCTGAGACGATAGCTAGCGCAAACGCGCCCTTGAGTCGATTTACCGCCTGACGAGAGGCCTCTAGAAGCTGAGAGTGGTCTGTTAACACTGCCTCTTTTTGAGGCTGATTCAGATACTCAGTAATCAGATGGGGAATCACTTCCGTATCGGTATCAGAGCGAAACTGATAGCCCTTTTCCTTAAGCTCTTCCCGAAGTTCTCTATAATTCTCTACAATGCCGTTCTGCACAACTGCTAGGCGTTCGGCTTCGTCAGTATGCGGATGAGCGTTGTGCTCTTCTGGTTTGCCGTGCGTAGCCCAGCGAGTATGGCCAATGCCTAGCCTAGCGGGATCCTCTAGCCCATCTAGCTTGATTTGTAGGTTGACTAGCTTACCTTTTGCTCTGGTGCGCTGAAGCTGCCCTTCAGAGATGGTAGCTACACCCGCAGAGTCATAACCTCTATACTCCAGCGTTTTTAGGCCTTCAATTAAGATATTGCTGGCGGCACGCGTACCAATGTATCCAACAATTCCGCACATACAATAAGACTCCTAGAGAAGATGAGATTGAGATGACGAGGTTGGTTGACCCACAAAGGCTACCCTATATAAAGGCATTTTGGCATTGGCGGGTAAACCTTAGGCAATATGGCTAGAATAGTTAATGCATCGGCCTAATCTACGCGCATACCGCCCCCTTTCTGGCTGATTACTTCTAGATCACCACCTAGATCAACACTTCCTGCTCATTGGGCTTCATTCCTGACGCTTGGATCAGCGAAGGCGGGATTTGTTACAAATGTTTCGTCGGTTAGGCTCTCTAGGAAGGCGATCAAATCTTGCTTTTCTGACGCTGTGATCGAGAAGCCTTTGATAAAGGAGCTTTTGAGTGGATTCTCGCTACCAACACCTGCAAACGGGCCTTCTGAGATAGTTCGTCCGCCAGCGGCGTAGTGATCAATGACTTCGGATAGCGAGCTAATACTACCGTCGTGCATATAGGGCGCTGTCAACGCGATATTGCGTAGGGTTGGAGCCCGGAAGCGACCCATATCATGAGGATCGAGTGTGACTTCTGCAACGCCAGTATTGCCGGGAGGATAGGCACCGTTTCCATCTAGGTTGTAAAGGCCCGTATTGTGAAAAGCAACCTCAGTAAATCCAGATCGCTCATGGCGCGCGGAGTCGCTAAAATTCAAGCCGCCATGACAATGAAAGCACTCCATTCGTTCGCTAGTAAAGAGCGCTTCGCCCCGTTTGGCTGAGTCTGAGATAGCGGTGCGATCCCCCCCATAGCGATATCGATCATACGGTGAGTTAAACGAGACCAAGGTCCGCTCAAAAGCAGCGATCGCCTGCGTAATATTTCGAACGCTAACCGGATCTGCTTCTACAAACGCGGTCTTAAACTGTGCCCTATATTCAGGATCTTCTCGCAGCATCGATAGCAGCTCAAGCTCTTTGCCCGCCATGCCCAGCTCAATCGGATCTTCTCCGAACAAAGGAATCAGCATCTGCTGTTCTAGATGCTGCATTAGCGGATTAGCCCAAGTTTGCACCGAATTGTAGGCAACATTCGTCAAACTCATAGAGTTCAGATGATGCAGCTGCCCCGTCGCACCCGGAGAGGTCTTCTCCCCATCGGTAAACGCCAGCGCCTGCACATGGCAGGTCGCGCAGGAAAAATCACCCGTTGCTGACAAACGCGGCTCGTAGAACAGGTGCCGGCCCAGCTCAACTTTGGCCACGCTCATAGGATTATCGCTGGGCACTACAGGCTTGGGTACCCAGTTAGGCAAGTCCCACTGAAAATCACTTCTGGCAACAGCAGGCTCTGCGCCCATAGCGTGATCTAGACCAACCGATAGGCTAAATACCAACAGAGCTGTAAACAGCCAGCTTAGCCAGCGATGCGATCGCCTTTTGGATTGTCTCGTGTTGGGTTGTCCTATAACAGGTTGAGGTGGGTGCAATTATCTTATCGATTCTACAAGTGCTAGATTCCCCAGCTGAGCTGGCAAACTCGACTATTGAACGCTAAAAACAGTTTGCTCAGTGGTAGGGCGATCACCAAAAGGCAGTCCTAGATTCTGCATAACGCCGCTACAGTCGCTGTCCTCTGGGCTCGACATACAGCCGATCGCCGTGCCTTCTTGATTCTCTGATAGATTCGTCTCGGCTAACAAGGCCGACAGATCGGTGACAACAACATTCTGAAGCGGATCAAAGTCTGTTAGTACAATCTCTGGGCGATTAGGAACGCTACAGCTCACAGGTGGCTGCGCAGAATCCATCTGACAGCCAACGCTGCCTAAGTGGAGTGCGAAAGCCTGCGAAAAGTCTGATTCGTCAGCAGAGCTAGTGTCCGTAGAGCCAGTAGCTGTAGAGCCAGTAGCTATAGAGCCAGTAGCCGTGTGCTTACTAGCAGCAGCATCTGCCACGTTCTCAAACTCTATTCGTGCAAACTTGTAGCCAAAGTTCCAGTTCCACCACATCGAAGTCAGATTCAGTGGCGAGGGCGCTAGGGTCGAGTCGATATGGTTCAGCGCGAAGGGGACCCCTAGCGTAAACTTTAGCCCGGTATATTCACCCGGCGGCACTGCGCCTACGACCTGGGCCCGTGTCTGAGAAGTGCCGTTGATACAGCCACCCGTTTTATCTTCAAAGTCAATCAAAGCAACATTTTGATGCTGCCACAGACCATCTTGTTCTAGTACCAAAGGAACAGCATCGCCCTCGGCGTTGACCAGCACAACTTCTGATACATAAAACCGAAAATCTAAGGGGGTTACTAGGCTATCGGCCGATCCTAGTCGATAAGTATCACCACAGGCAAAAGGCTCATCGCCTACCGTGCCCTCAAACTGAATCGTCACCATTTGGCTATCAGTTGAATCTGCACTGGCTGGATCTGCACTGGCTTTGGCAGCAAGCTGACTACAAAAGAGAACTACAGGCAAGGCGAAGAATGTAGCAGCTGATTTCCAAAAAGATTGTTTGGCTAAACCTCTAAGAACCATGAGCGGGGCATAAGCTATGGGGCAGTTCCCTACCATACGTATAAGCACTAAGCGGAAGCAAACGACAGCAAGTCAAGCTAGCTTTCATAGTGCTGATGATGAGTAAGATAGTCTCAATAACCTTCGGCAGCAATCCGCTGAATGTATACGAGAAGTGAATTTACATCCATTTCAAAACAAGGGATAGCTGAGACTAACAATCATAGAGATAGAGTTTGACGTTTGGCCAGGCGACTTCATGGCCTTTGTAACCCTTAGCGTTGCTTCCTTCAAACGAAATCATCCTGGCCAACTCAGTTTCTAGAGGAATGAAGGGTAAGGCCTAGTTGTTCACTCAATAGCAAATCTTTGGGAGCGGTTGAGCAACTTCTTAAATCCAAAATGCGATCGCAAATTCTCTTTAGCAAAGGCTGATCGTGACTAATCACGATTAGTCCTACCTGCTGCTGCCGTGCAAACGTGAGCACACCTTGCCAAATCAGTGCTTGGGTGTTGGCATCAAGCATGGCGGTCATCTCATCTGCGATCAGATATCGCGTAGCCGGGTTGAGAACACGCGCGATCGCCACCCGCTGCAGTTCGCCGCCGCTGAGTTCGTGAGGATAGCGGCTGAGCCAGCCGGGATAAATGCCAAAGGCTTCGAGCCAGTGAGGATTAGGAGGATGACTTTCTTCTAAAATTTGGCGGATGCGCCAGCGCGGATTGATAGCTAGCTCAGGATTTTGGAAAACAAGCTGCACTGGGCAATAGCTTTTTTTAGGTAGCGAGCGCCCATCTACGCTTACCGTGCCTCGACTGGGTCGCAAGTAGCCCGCTAGCAGCTTGCCGAGCGTGGTTTTACCATAGCCAGAGGGGGCCATCAGCCCTAAGATTTCACCCGGTGCGACCGCTAGGCTACGCGCTTCCACTACCCAAGGTGACTGTTTCCCATAGCGAAACCACAGATTGTTACCCTTCAGCATGAACGCACCTCACCCAGCCATGATTCAACTTCCTGAGCGGCGGTCTTGCCACCAGACACTGGTCGCTCACCCACGAGCAGCGATCGCCAAACAGACACCCCGACGGTAACTGCTCAGGACTCGGCTGGTTGCCCGGAACCGGCACAAAGTCGTTTTGCGGCAGCGATCGCCACAGCGCCTGGGTGTAAGGATGGCGTAAGTTCCCACTCGAAAAGTCTTGTACAGCGGCAATCTCGACCGTTGTCCCTGCATAAAACACGGCAACCCGATCGGCAATTTGCAAAGCGGCTCCAATGTCATGCGTAATTAAAATAACGCCTCGTCCTTCTAAGGCCAGCGCTTTTAGATGATTGAGCGTTTCTACAACAATATCGGGATGAAGTCCGGGCGTCGGTTCATCGGCAATCACTAGCTGGGCCTGTGTCACTACTGCTGTAGAGACAAGTACCCGTCTGGCCATGCCGCCGGAGAGCTGAAAGGGATAGCGATCGCGTACGCTTACGGGCAAATCGTAGCGGGCAAAGGTCTTGTTTACGCTCGCGTAGGCTTCTGTTTTGGTACGGCCCCCTAGCTGGGCTACCCGCTGAACCTGCGACCCTACTGTCATCAGCGGATCCAAAAAGCCTATGGATTGAGGGATTAAGGCAATCGTTTTACCGCGCAGTGCCTGGCAGCGCGCTGGCGTGAGCGTTTCCCCTTGAAATTGCATGGTGCCGCTAATCGCAGCATTCTCGGGCAAAATGCCTAATAGCGCATGAGCCAAGAGACTTTTTCCCGAGCCGCTCGCGCCGACGACCGCTACGACCTCGCCAGGGTTCACATCCAAATCTAAATCGGTGATGACAGAGAGCTGTTTGCGGCGTAACCCCTGGTCGTATTGTGTGAAGGTCACCCCTAAGTTAGAGATAGATAGCATTGTTGTTCTGGGATTATTCTTAGGCTATTCCTGGCTAGTTTTCGGATCGAGGAGCGATCGCACATTCTCACCTAGCCAGTCAAAGGCTTTCACCGACAGCAGCAGCAACGCTCCGGGCATCACGCCCAACCACCAATAGCCAGTAGAAAGATGACGCATCGACTCGGCTAAAATAATCCCGATCGCTGGGAGATGAGGCGACAAACCAATACCAATAAAAGACAACGCCGCCTCGTGCAAAATAGCATGCGGAAACAACAGAATCAGACCGACTAATAGCTGCGGTACTACGTGCGGCACCATGTGATGACGGGCAATCCAGAGCGATCGCTTACCCAACTGGCGAGATAGCTGCACATAGTCAGCGCTGCTCACCTGTAGCACTTCAGCTCGAATCACCCGCGCCAAACTGGTCCAATGGGTCAGAGCAACCGCGATAATCACGCCCCGAGTGCCCCCACCTACGGCAAAGGCAATTAGAATCAACAGCACAAGATGAGGCAGGCTAAAGAAAACATCGATAATCCAGATGATCACCGCATCCACCCAGCCACCGACCGTCCCGGCGACCAAGCCCAAGCCCGTACCAATCAGGGCACTGACGCTCGCGGCAAGTAGCCCTACCCGCAGGCTAAGCGAAAGGCCATGGAGCGATCGCCTCAACATATCTCGCCCCAGCCAGTCGGTGCCAAAAGGATGGCCCCAAGTAGGCGGCTGGTTGCGCTGCGTGAGCACAGTCGAGAGTCCTGAATCGCCTAGAATCCAAGGACTGACGATAATCCCCAACAGGAAAATGCTGCCCAAAACAATGGCCGCTAATGTCTTTTGTCGGCGGTTGTTTTGTTGTTTTAATAGAGGTATCGTCTGCGGTGTCGATGCCGTGAGCCTCATGCCGAACGATCTCCCAAGCGAATGCGCGGATCAATCATTGGATAGGCCAAATCAGCCAGCGTATTGCCGGTATACACAAACAGCGCGCTGAAAAACACAATTCCCACCAGCAGAGGAATGTCGCTGCGTAGCGCCGCCTGCACCGTGGCTTCTCCCAGTCCTGGATAGGCAAACACTTGCTCTACGAGTACCGAACCACCGAACAACTCACTTAAGGAGGCAAACTGTAGCGTGATTGCCGGTAGAAGAATGTTGCGAAATCCGTGGTAGCGCACAATGTTCCATAGGCTTTCGCCCTGCGCACGGGCAAACAACACATAGTCGCTATGGAGCACATCAATTAGCTTTTGACGAGTGTGCAAGGTAATATTGGCAATGCCGATAATACTAAGGGCCGCTGCGGGTAATAACAAGTGATGGATCCGCTGCCAAAGCGTCACCTCTTGAGAGAGCACACCGGGCGGTGCGGCGCAGCAAATCGGCGCTACTTTAAACGATACGGCAAAGACAATCAGCAGCAACAAGGCTACCCAAAACGTCGGCGCAGAAGCCAGCGTGTAGGCGTAGAGTCGAATAAGCCGATCGGTCCAGCGCCCTCGGAGCGTCCCGGCAACAATGCCCAAAGCTAAGCCGAGCAAACCAGATAGCAACCATGCGATCGCCAGCATTTGCAAAGAAGCCTGAAACCGCGAAGCAATCACAGCACTCACCGGCTGATTGAATACCAGCGAAGTCCCCAAGTTACCCTGCAAAAGCTGACCTAACCAATCTAAAAAACGACTCCACATCGGCTGATCTAGCCCCCACCGCTCAGCGATCAGCGCCTGCTGGTCGGCGCTAATTTGCATCATGTCCGCGCCAATGTAAGCCCGCACCGGATCAATCGGTGAAAAGCTTAGCAGCACGAAGGTAAACACAGCCACCGCTAGCAGCAACAGTCCGAGTCGCAACAGCTTTTGAACGACAAACAACAACAAGTCTTTGATTTGGCTCTCTCCCAATTGCATTTCTTCTAGTCGCACGTCCACTGCCAGTCAGCAATATTGGCGGTAATTGGCCAACCATGACCGTGGGGTTCTACCTGCGACTCGCCAACGTCCAAACACTCATCTACAAAATAGGTGTGATCGAGATTTACCAGCCAAGCCCAAGCGGCGTCTCCTTTGGTCGTGACGCCCTCATCGCCATCCCACTGAGCGGCTTTCCAATAGGTAATGGCCTCTGCTTCTGAAGGGGCACCCATCGCCAGATCTAGCCTGCTGTCTATCGCTGCATTTGCATAGTAGCCCGTGTTGTAATAGTCGCCTTGCGCTGACTGTGAGTGGTACAGGTTGTACATTTCAGTTTGGTCATGACTGCCCCAGCCAAATACCACCACATTGCTGTGCATCAGAGGCTCGATATCATCCCAGCTTTTCCCTTCTACGTTGACTCGAATACCAATAGGTTCAAGCATTTCAGCAGTTGCCAGGGCTAGCGCCTGCCGAATGCTGTCGTCTGCCTTGTATAAGACGGTAAACTCAGCGTCTAAGCCATCCTTTTCAACAATGCCGTCCCCATCGCTGTCGGCCCAGCCTGCCTCAGCTAAAATCTCTTTGGCCCGCTCCGGCTGAGCATCTTCGATATTAGCCTCAGGCTCTTCCCAAGCCAGCCCGCTGACTGGACCATAGGCCGGTGAGCCATAGCCTTCTAAAATACCTTCTACTAAAGCCTGCCGATCAACCGCATAGTTAACCGCCTGCCGAATGGCCAAATCAGCTGTAACATCATTACCAATCGGGTCGCCGTCCGGCGTGGTACCGCTGCCAGCAGGCTGGTAGGGAAACATCAGCCCTCGGTTATCAACACTGACCACATCCCGCAGCGTCATTCCCTCAACATCTTGTACCGCCAGTGATTGAGGCACCGCTGCCACCTGCGCCTGACCTGCTTTCGCCGCTGCAAACGCCCCATCTTCTTCAACAAACAAAAACACCAGCCGCTCAATTCCAGGAGCCTGCCCATAATACTCAGGGTTGGCTTCTACGATTAGCTGCTGACCTTCATCCCACTGCACCATTTTGTAGGGACCGGAGCCGATAGGATTGCGGGCGTAGTCATCATCGTGGGCGTGTTCTGGCACAATCCCGAGCGTAATTAAGCGGTTAACAAAGGTGCTTTGCGGCTGCTTTAGCTTTAGTTCCACTGTCGTTTCATCAACTGCGGTGGCCTGCTCTAGCTGAGTCACATCGGTGAGGCCACCGCTTTCAGCAGCTTTGTTGAAAGTGTAGGCAACATCCGTCGCCGTCAGTGGTTCACCATCTGAAAAAACAGCATCTTCTCTGATGGTGACCGTCCAGGTTAAGCCATCTTCACTGACGCTATAGTCAGTAGCCAAATCGTTAACAATCTCTAAATTCTCATCGCGCTTTAGCAGTGTGCTTTGAAACAGCGGTGCGCCGTAGCGGCCCCAGCCCAGAGTCGGATCGTAGCCTTCTTCACTCTCACCACCAATGGCTAGCACAATCTGCTCAGCAGAGCCGGACTGAGGGGGAGCGCTCTCAGCCATGTTGTCTGAGCTGCTGTTGGTTGTGGTCTCAGTCGAGGTCGGGGAGCAGCTGGCGATCGCCAATCCAGCCACCAAAACGCTGAACATCCTGATCAGGCGATCCCGTTTGATTATCTGCATATCAAATAGATTGGAACTTATGTGTCCATTGCGCTAGGTCACAAGCAACACTATCGTCTTCTACAGATTGCAACAATCCGGGGGGAGGGGATATAAAATCAACGAGTTCAAACTGCTAGAACGGAGTGAGACTAGTGCTCATCAACTAATCACTTGTCTAGAAGAACGGAATGTCTAGAGCAGTACTAGAGCAGTGTTGACTAGTCAATCCAAGGGACAAAAGTACTAAGATCAGTTGGCCGAGGAGCTTCTCTAACCTTGGAGAGGTTTGGCGACGACGACTGAGCCGCACTCGTAGTCTGCGGAGCCACTAACCTCATTCCTACAATTGAAAATAGCAGTCCCATACCCAGGCCAACGACGAAAGTACGAGCATGAGAGGCATCTAAGGTACAACATAAACGGCGATCGCGATCATAAACATGCACGGACCAGCCTTCATCTACAGACACTGTTTTGAGCTTTGGGTCATTCTTTGTATCTTTCATAGACCTATCTCTTACTTATCAGTTCCCTTACTTAGCTATCGACAGCATTGAACAATTGCAATGCAGCGTCAGCCACTATCGAGCTAGCTTTGCCAAATGCATTTGCTAACTGCACTAGTCACAACGCTACGATTAGTTTCTCTTGTCAGCCATTCTCTATACTTGAGTCTCTATGCTTGAATGAGGCAAATACCGTCTTTTCGGCCCACCTCATCGCTTATAGACATGAGAGCAAAATAGGTGGAAAGAGCTAACCAAGTCTATTCCAATCATGTCCAAGCTAGCAGCGTTTGTAAAATGGTAATTTCAAAACAACAGAATAAGTTTTACCTATAGGAACTTGCTAAACGTATTTAGCGAGCTTTTAGCAAGGTGGACCTGTCTGGGCGGAAATTCGACATTTGACGACTATTACTGCTCGACTTACGCTTCTAGGTTCTCTTTAGGGGTCTGTAAGACGGTTCGTAATCCAAGCAAGATTAACAGCATACTTAGTATCATCCAAGGCGTAATGGGTTCGGCAAAGAACAGCCAAGCGAGTAAAGCAACCCAAACAGGTACGCCGCTATAGACGATACTAGTAGACTTGGTAGGTCCGATGCGTTGGGTACTAATTGTGAACAGTAAGTAGCCAATACCAGAAGCTCCAATCCCCATGTACACTACGCCTAAAAGGGCAGGCAGAGAGAGCGTAGGGAAACCAGTTACTTTCAACTCTAATGGGATCAAAAGAAAGAGCTGGGCAACGCCAAAAAGTGCACCGTAGTAGCTCATTGCTAGCCCGCTATAGCGCTTGCCAAGGTGGCGTAGCAAAATGGAATAGCAGGCCCAGCAAAGAACAGCACACAGCATCAGTAAGTCGCCCCGGTTGAACTGAAGCTGAAGTAGCGCCGTGAGGTTGGCATCAGTCAGTAAGATCAGGACGCCAAGAATAGCGATCGTACCTCCGATATAGTTTCTTACCAAGAGTGTCTCTTTCAAGATCACCGCTGCCAAAAAGCCCGTAACCACTGGATTAAATGCGTTGATGATGGCCGAATTCGCCACTGCCGTGTAGCGCAAGCTAGAAAAGAAAAAGAAGTGGTAGCCGACAACGCCAGTACTCCCTAGTAAGCATAAACAAATCTTGTCGGCAACAGACGCCGTGGAGAGCCGTAGACTAGTCTCTTGGCTTCGCCATACCAACACGGCCAAAAACGCGCTGGCAACCACATAGCGCAGCAGCGTAATCAACAGCGGTCCCATTTCATCAGTTGTGTACTTACCAGCAACAAAGCTACCGGCAAATAGTAAGCTAGTCAGGACTGCCAGTGAGCTTTGAGCCCATACGCTGTTTTTTGTCATTCAGTCAGTCCTATGAAGCCATTTGCCGTAGCCGTATTTGATATCGATGGTGTGATTAGAGATGTCGGTGGGTCTTATCGACGAGCGATCGCAGATACCGTAGAACATTACACCAATGGCCGCTATCGTCCCACCATAGAAGATATCGATCAGCTCAAAGGTGAAGGCATTTGGAACAACGACTGGAAAGCCTCAGAAGAAATGATTCATCGCTATTGCGCGCAGCAGCAGCAACCTCACTCTGGCGCTAGCTACGAAGAGATCACTAGCTACTTTCAAAAGCGCTACCGGGGTCCTGATATCGAAGATCCCGATCAGTGGACTGGATATATCTCTAACGAACCACTACTTGTTGAAAAAAGCTATCTAGACACCCTCGCCCAATCTGGCATTCCCTACGCTTTCTTCAGTGGCGCAACCCAAGGATCTGCAAACTTTGTACTGCAAAGGCGAATTGGTCTAATCGATCCTATTCTAGTCGCGATGGAA
Organism: Synechococcus sp. PCC 7335; assembly: GCF_000155595.1. Classification (NCBI taxonomy): domain Bacteria; kingdom Bacillati; phylum Cyanobacteriota; class Cyanophyceae; order Synechococcales; family Synechococcaceae; genus Synechococcus; species Synechococcus sp. PCC 7335. The sequence continues at coordinate 1,050,944 of NZ_DS989904.1, forward strand.
GATGCGCCTAGCAAGCCAGATCCAACAGGTCTAATGATGTCCGTGCAGCTTGTAGAAGCCCAGCAGCCGAGATGTAAAAATCTACCGGTTGTCTATGCGGGTGATACAACCGCTGATATGAAAACGATTGTTGCTGCTAAACAACAGTTCCCTGAAAGAGAATGGTTAGCAATCGGAATTTTGCCACCCCACGCCCAGCAAAATTGCGACTATCAAGCTAGCTATACCGAAAAGCTGAAAACCGCAGGCGCACTCATCGTGCTTAAAAACGTTCAGCAAATTACAGCAGAACGGCTACAAAGTCTGTTGTAGAAAGTGACTACGACAAAGTTGCCTACACGAATCGTTTGCTCTCCACAAGAGCTCCTCCAACGCGTCAGAATAAAGCGTCAAACAACTTCCTAAAATATACGTGTTGGCTTGAGGTAGATAGGTGGCAAAGTCAAAAAAGTTAGAACTTGCTCTAGAACAAATTAGAACAATTCAAAGACAAGAGATTTTGGCTAAAGATGATGTTGTTGTATTACAACGGATTCTTAAGGGTAGGCAAGTGATCGCATTCCTTCCGACAACCAAACTCATCGTCCGCCACAGTCTCATCCAGCTAATCCCTGATCTGATCTCGGCTTTCCAAAAGCTACTCGATAAAGGTGCAAAAGCAGACCCCGGCTGCAAGGCAAAATGGGCGATCGCAAACGCCCTTTACCAGTTAGAAAAACCCAATACCGATCTCTTTTTATCTGGCATCCGCTACACGCAGCCAGAGCCTGTCTATGGTGGCACTATCGATACTGCCCCACCGCTACGAAGCTTGTGTGCTTTGGGTCTAGTCCAAGCAAACTATCCCTACGTGCTCAACGAACTTGCAGACTTACTGGCCGATGATGAACATGACGCTAGGGCTGGGGCCGCTCGTGCAATTGGCTACAGTCAAAATCCGGCGGGTGTTCCGTTGCTACGGCTAAAGGTTCACATTGGCGATTATGAGCCGCAGGTAATGTCTGAATGCTTTGTGGCGCTGCTGAAGCTTTCGAGCGATCAGTCTCCCATAGTGCTCGAGAAATTAGCGTCTGGTAGTGAGGCGGAACAAGAGCTAGCGGCGATCGCATTAGGAGAAGCCCGTATCTCTGAGGCCTTTGGCGCGATCAAGCGTCAGTGGCAGAGAACCCGCACCGCTGAACTGCGTAGCCACTTTTTGCTGGCGATCGCAACACTAAGAACAGAAGAGGCGATCGCGTTTTTAATGTCATTACTAGAGCGCGGTAATCCTCAAGATGCTATGGACGCGCTCACCGCTTTGGAAATCTATCGCGGCACTACAGATATCTGGCATCAAACCAAACGAAAAATCGAGATTAGAGGCGAGGACGACTTAATAGCCAAACTCAAGCGATAGGACAAACGTTGCAAATGCTTTTAGTGTTTGGGATGTCGAGTGCCCCGATACCTTAGAACACTTGATAATCAAGTTGTCTGCTGTCATACGACAGTTTTAGTCGATGAGCCTGTTATAAGTAACTCCACGAAGCTATGACAGAGAATCTAGCTTTACTTTAGGAAACAAAGGCCATTCTTCCAAAGAGTTGACAGATCTAACAATATGCATCCCTGCTTGATGGAAGTTCTCATAGGTTTCATTAGCCAAGTCAGTAAAGTCAACCACACCGGGGACGACAACAGGTGAAGTGCAATCTTCTAGCAAATAAACTTTTTGGGCTAGGGCTGGGTCACGACTTTTGATTTCTTCGAGCAGATCGCTGACGGTCCAGGCGACACAGTGACTTTTGGCCTGGCCAGCGATGATGACAGCATCAAATTCAAGTAGATGCTGAATTAATTGATTGTTTTTCTCGGCGATCGCTTCTCCTCTATCATCCGTCAGCACTTCAGGGCTCAAAACAGAATAGTTCTCAGTTAGTGGGTTATCGCCCTTGGCTTCAAACTGGGTAGGATGAGCGCGCACCATACTGTGAAAGAAACAGGCTTCTTCAAAGGCAGGAACTAGTGCATGGCCAATTCCTCCTAACATAGAGTGATAGGGCCAGATAGTCAGAGGATACTTGCCGCGATCGCTTAGCTCTTGAACATAGTGATAGGCAAAAGCAGTCGCGTCCGGTCCTAGATTGTCTGACTGTCTATCAGCTTGCCAGCGAGACAAATCTTTAGCTATCGCAGGGTTCACTTGCCATTTCTTCTGTTTCACGTCATCGAACGAAATCATCGTCATCGGCGTGGGGTGCTCGCCTGCCTGGTTTACCCAGAAAACAGGATGAAAAATCTGAACAGCATTGTGAGTATCCATTGTTGGAATAATCTCTGTGATCGTGCCTAGATTACGGTACACGAATTCACAAAGTCGACGGGTATCTTCTACAGCACCCATGCCAGAGCGGCCACCCACAAAAAGCTCAAACCCGGGTTGACAGAAAGTGTTTTGAACATCAATTGCCAGCAGACAAACGCAAGCAGTGTCCATATGCGCAGCAGTGACGTTGTGAGCCTGACGATAGGCGATCGCATCTGCTGCCCGCTGTTGGTAGGGGACACGCCAGATTTGACTAATGGTTTTTGAATTGAAGAATGCGGGAATCGGGAAGTTCATGCTAGAGAATAGGAATAAGATCGGGCGAGCGATCACAGACGCTCAAAGTCATCTCTCGCAGCGGCTGGTCTAATCTGTGCAGGCATTCTTAGCTGAATCACATTCAGCCCGCCGCCGTAGAAAGCCCTGGCAAGACTATTTGTAGTTGCCACCATTGTATCGGGGTCTCCATCTAAAGCGATCGCATCGTAGATAGCATTTTTCCAAGTCAGATCTTGGACGATGCGATCGCTCGGCTTAAAATCAAGATCCGCTATAAGCCAATCGGGTTTGAACTCTTGCCAAGAACATTTACGCAAGAACGTTTGCTCTCGCAATTACAACAGATATACGAACAGATTTTAGAAAGAGATTTGGACAAGAGAAACTTTCGCGCCAAATTGTTGAAAATGGAACTGTTGATTAACACAAGCGAAAATAGGCGTAGCTCACAGAGTTGTGAAGCTATACCGATTCAATGCAGCTAACTATCAGCCACTTCAATAAAAGAGGTTTAACTTCGAACTATAGAACGAGAAATTGTCGAAAAACTCCGTACTATTTACCACGTACTATTTAAAGGTAGCCGCAGCAGAAGGAGTAGCCATGACGGATGAATATCAGCAGGTAAATCGTGTTGGTGTCATAGGGGGCGGTCAACTCGCCTGGATGATGGCGGCTGGCGCTAGGGCGCTGAATATCGCGCTGCATGTTCAGACGCCCAGCAATGAGGATCCGGCGGTCAAGATCGCACAGACTGCCCTAATTGGTGAAGTTGACGATGCAGCGGTGACCGCTCAGCTAGCTAAGCAGTGCGACGTCATCACCTTCGAAAACGAATTTATCGACTTATCAGCGCTACGCCAGATCGAAGGTCAAATATACAAAGCCGAAACTTTGTTTGCACCTTCTCTCGATGCGCTCTCACCACTATTAGATAAGTACGAGCAGCGACTGTATTGCGATCGCCTCAATCTGCCCTCACTTCCTTTCACTACGTTAGAAAGCAAGACTGAATTATCTAGCCTAGCCGAAAAAGTCGCCTCACTTGGTTTGCCTTTAGTTCTTAAAACTCGCAGACACGGGTACGACGGACAGGGCACTTTTATTCTCAAAACGCTAGCAGATGTGGAGGCTACTTGGGAAAAGCTAGGCTATCAACCTGTGCTGCTCGAAGCCTTTGTTGAGTTTGAAAAAGAACTCGCGGTGATGGTAGCTAGGAGCGCGTCAGGAGAAGTAGCCGTGTATCCAGTGGTAGAAACTGAGCAAATTGACCAGGTCTGTCGTCGGGTGATCGTGCCCGCTCGGGTCGGGCCAGAAATTGATGATCAAGTGCGGGCGATCGCAACTACCTTGATCACCCATCTAGACTTCGTTGGCGTCCTCGGTATAGAGCTATTCTTAAGCGCTCAAGGTAAAGTCACCATTAATGAAGTCGCCCCCCGAACTCATAACTCTGGCCATTACACGCTAGACGCCTGCATCACGTCCCAATTCGAGCAACAGCTTAGGGCCGTTTCCAACCGCCCATTAGGATCTACCGACTTGAAGAAGCTCGGTGCAATCATGGTCAATCTTCTAGGTACGGACTCTACAACTAGCGGCTATCAAAATCAATGCAAGGCACTATCAGAGATTCCTGATGCCCATGTCTACTGGTATGGAAAAAAGCGATCGCGCCTAGGACGAAAGATGGGACATGTAACCATTTTGACAGACAGCCCAAGCGACGATAAGGCAATAGCTGAGACGATTAAAGCCGTCGAAGAACTTTGGTATCGCTCATGATATAAACTTCTATGACTTTTGAAAATCTGATTGATAGGGTGAATAACCGTCACGCTTCTGTATAGATTTGCCCTTGTCGAACTGAGGAAACAGTTCGCTATGATAGGCTCATGTTCGGCTACGGCGTTGGTGACTGCCAACAATGTTTTCTGATCTATGTTTTTCATTCGTAGGGTATCGAGATGCCTGAGGCGGCAGTATACCGAGCTTGTCCTAATAGGGCTTGTACTCGGAAACTATAAGCCTACAGCCGAGATTCCCACCTGGTCACCCCAGGTCAAAAACTGAGGTAAGACGGCGCTGCGGTCGAACTAACTAAGATCCTTTCCTTCGGGTAAGGATTTTTGCTTTTTAAAGCGGCTTCCAATAGGCTCTTCAAAGTGGAGACTTCAAGCTTGGTCGCAGCTAATGCGACGATGTTGTGCGGATGGTCACCCTACAGCTAGCTAAGTTTTCAACGTCTACTAACGCTTCTCTATATACCCCTCAATACCCCTTACTTTGTAGCTGCCTCTAGTTCATAGCGAGCAACTGAATCAAATAACAAGGCTAAGTAAAAGAGAATAAATCTCAAAAAAGGCTAGATTGTAGATTGTGAGATAGGTACTAGACCTTGCTTACCATTACCGTTGCTGCTTGCCATTGCTTTCACCATCTAAAGAGCTACAGGTCGGAAAGTATTTTCAGCACAAAACATTTCTACCCCTCCTACCTGACCTAGCACATAGGCTAGACATCACCTCACGAATTTCACAGATCCTGACGCATAGTCAATACTCCATACTCCTACCTGGCCCCCGTGACCTCTATCTCGACCAAACAGTCCGCTACCGTCCGAACCCAGCTTGCCAACGGTCTTACCGTCATCGCTATTGAAAATCCGATTGCAGACATCGTTGCGGCTCATTTCTTTATTCGCGCTGGTCACGTCTACGAAACGTCTACAAATTCAGGCATCTTCGATCTACTTGCTGCTGTACTAACTAAGGGTACTCATCATAGAAACGCGTTAGATATCGCTGAGACTGTTGAATCTATTGGTGCAGGCTTTGGTGCAGATGTCTCGTCTGACTACAGCACCATCAGCCTCAAGACTGTCTCGTCTGATTTTGAAACCGTGCTTGCCCTTGCAGCCGAAGTGATCAGATTGCCTAGTTTTCCAGACTCAGAAATAGAACTAGAACGCTGCCTGATTCTACAAAGTCTTAGATCGATGAAGGAGCAGCCTTTCAACGTGGCTTACAACCAGCTACGAGAGGCACTCTATAAAGGTCATCCATACGGCCATACCCATGCCCAAACCGAAAGCTGCGTTGAGTCATTTACCAAAGCCGATCTGCTTGCTGCTCATCAGCAATACTTTCGCCCAGACAATATGGTGGTCACTGTCGTCGGCCGCCAGTCGCCTACACTCACGCTCAAACTAATCGAGCAGTACTTCGGCGACTGGCGATCGCCTAACCACTCACTGCCACAGCTACAATTTCCACCCGTATCAGTAGCCGCTCAGAAAATTGTCACTGTACAAAATACAAATCAAGCTTTTGTGATTCTAGGACACTTGGCTGGTTCAGTGAACAGCCTAGACTACGCTGCTCTTAAAATCATCAGTACCTATCTAGGGAATGGACTCTCTAGTCGCCTGTTCGTTGAACTACGTGAAAAGAAGGGTTTAGCTTATGATGTCTCCGCATTCTATCCCACTCGTTTGGGGACATCGCAGTTTATTGCATACATTGGCACCGCACCTGAAAACGTTCCAGTAGCGCTATCTGAGCTGCGTAGCGAACTAGCCCGTATGACAACGACTCCGCTGACTGCTGAAGAGCTACAAGTAGCGAAGAACAAAATACTGGGTCAGTACGCTCTTGGTAAACAGACGAATAGTCAGATTGCCCAAACCCTAGGGTGGTATGAAGTCTTGGGATTAGGAATAGGATTTGATGACTACTTTCAGCAGCAAATCGCTGCTGTTACGATCGCAGATGTCCTAGTCGCTGCCCAACGCTGCTTAGTCAATCAAGTACTCTCTGTGCTTGGACCTGCTGATGCTATCGAGTCTCTACGCTAAATGTCTACTTCTCCCAGCTCTTCTTTAGGCGCTTCTTCGAACTTTTCTTCGAGTTCCTCCTCAGACTATGTTCTAGGTTCAAGTGCGCCTGTCCTTTCTACTTGGCAATGGAAAGGATTCACCATTGGCTACCAACATGCCAGACCCGATCACTCGAGTTCTAAATTAGACCCAAAGTCAGACGGTATCGAACACCCAGCAGTGGTGATGATACATGGATTCGGAGCTTCTAGTATCCACTGGCGCAAGAATCTTCCTGATTTTGCAACTTGCTACAGCGTCTATGCAATTGATCTACTGGGCTATGGCAAGTCGGCTAAACCTACACCTGGCAAACCGCTGGACTACACCTTTGAGACTTGGGGAGAGCAAATCTTGGACTTTTGCCAGCAGGTGGTAGGGCAGTCGGCTTTCTTAGTCGCTAACTCTATCGGCTGCATTGTGGCCATGCAGACAGCTGTGCGATCGCCAGACTGGGTGCGTGGCGTGGCACTACTTGACTGCTCTTTGCGCCTGCTACATGATCGCAAACGTCAGACCCTACCGTGGTATCGCAATCTTTCGACGCCCTATATTCAAAAGGTGCTGGGCTATCGACCCTTAATCCAACTGTTTTTTAAGCAGCTCGCTAAACCTAAGTCAGTCAAGAATATTCTTCGTCAGGCCTACGGACGTAAGGATGAGGTTACAGATGAGCTGGTTTCACTGCTGCTAGAGCCTGCCTTTGATCCTGGCGCAGTGGATGTTTTTCTAGCGTTTATTCGCTATTCACAGGGGCCTATTGCTGAAGATTTGTTGCCCCAGCTCACTTGCCCGGTACTGATCTTATGGGGGCAAGTCGACCCGTGGGAGCCGATTGAGCTAGGCCGAGCCTACGCTGACTACCCGGCTGTGGAGGAGTTTGTTGAGTTAGAAGGGATTGGCCATTGTCCCCAAGATGAAGCGCCTGAAGTGGTTAATCCGATTGTGATGCAATGGATCGCGAAGAAGTGCCTATGAACCTATTGTGAAGTAGCTATGAAGGACCGATTCATGCAAAGTAGGTAAAAAAATATCCCTCGTCACGGCCTGACAAGGGATAGGGGCAACAGTTAAACGCTTGTGCTGTAGATACAATGGCCCCCAGCTTTATGAAAACAAAGTAAACCTGTGCCGATTTGTTGAGTGCCACAAAGTCTGTGGCTTTGGTCAGTTAGCTCCAAAAAGATCTCATCGGCACAGCTCAGCACAGTCTCTCTTCTATAGCGTTTGTTGTCTGGGATATCGTAATCGATTGCTAGCTACTATATATCTGCGTTTCTTCCAAAAGTAGCCAGCTGATCCCCAGACCAATCAGGGAGACAATCAACATCGCCAAAAAAGAACGCTTGGCTCCAATTCTCCGAGTGTATAAGTCAATCCGGAGCAATAGGGCAGCTGCAGCCATCATCAAAAAATAACTCGATATTTGTGCCCAAGCCACGATGACCACTGCTAGAGAAGCGCCAGCTAATGCGGTACAAGAATAGCCAACATCCGATCTAAATCTAAGTAGTACAAACTTACGAAAAGCTTCCCACCCAATGCTCAATACGCTGCACTGTAAAACGACGTAGACAACTGCTGCGCTCCAAGTGAATCCTGAGATTCGATGCTCATGTAGAAATGAGCCAAAGGCAATGTTGGCTAGTAAAACTAAGCTGGTTGATAGCCAAGGAAAGGCGCGCATGGCTTGGCAGGATGTTAAGAAGGTTTTTTGAGTTACCTAAGATCTAAAGATTCGTAGAGATGGCTTGAACTGGGCAGCTAGGCAAGCATTGTTCACACATGATGCAACGCGATCGCACGAACACCAGTTTGTGAGTCTCAGCGTCCAGTCGCAACGATTCCGTTGGGCATACCCCTGTACACAATCCGCAGTGTACGCAACTGTCTTGGTCAATCACAATCTCACGACTTACAAGTGACACCTCAATATGATTTGAACGCAGCCATTCAATTGCCTCGTCTAACCGATCGATATCGCCTGATAGCTCCACTAGCAGCTTTCCTACCTGGTCAGGCGCTACATGCGCGCGAAAGATATTGGCCGCCACGTTGAAGTCTTTTGCTAGCCGGTAGGTGATCGGCATGTGGATGGTGCGCTTTGGGAAAGTGAGAGTCAGTCGCTTTTTCACGATTGTTTCTTCATCCTCATCTGTTGACAGTGACTTCTTTGAGATAGATCCCTTTGAGGAAACTCTGCTTAAAACGGGCGCTTTTCCAAGTCTATCTTCTAGGACAGTTTGAAGCTCACACCCTAGCAGCTGACAAAGAGATAAGATAGTTAAAGCTGTTGTTTACAAATGAACATATGTCGGTTGATTCTTCAGAAACGGGCAAACGGATCAAAAACTTTGTCATCGTAGCCGTCGCAGCTATTCTTAGCATTGCCCTCATCCTAGGCGTGCAGACCCACTCTCCTGCTGCTTCTTTGTCTGAAATGGCTCAGCAGTCTATGCCATTAGAAGCGGCAATGGCCAATAAAAAACCTACCCTAATTGAGTTCTATGCCAATTGGTGTACGAGCTGTCAGGCAATGGCTCCCGATATTCAAGCCCTTAAAGAAAGCTATCGCGATCAGGTTAACTTCGTCATGCTAAACGTCGACAACACTAAATGGCTTCCCGAAATGCTCAACTACCGCGTAGATGGTATCCCTCACTTTGAGTTCCTCTCCGCCAACAGTGATGAACAGGGCGCTGCTATCGGCGAGCTACCTCGCGCTATCCTAGCTGAAAATCTGAACGCTCTTATCGCTAACCAATCGTTGCCTTACGCACAAATAAGTGGCCGCATCTCCACAGTAGATACAGCCACTAATCCTATCAACGCACCTACCAATGCATCCGACCCACGCAGTCATGGCGCTCAAGTTAGCACTCAAGTGACTAACTAACCTAGCTTAGCTAACGAATCTAGATGATTAACCTGAGTCAATAATCGGCGGCGACTGACCTGTAGAAGCACACTCGGCACTCTCGCTACAAAACCTTGCTACAGATTCGCAACGAAGTCGGTTGCCTGCGTAACACAGGCATCAGAAGCACCACCTAACGTCCGACATCTCTCTTTGTAGATCATACGAGCGATCTCAGGCGGCAGCTGATCGGCGTAGGTCAAGGCTTTATCAAAGGATTCAACGCTGGCAGCTGTCTGTTCTTGGCGCCGCTGTAGTTGCGCCCTTAAATAGTAAAGCTCTGGATTTTCTGGAGCCGCTTGCAAGGCTCTATCTACGGCGATCATGGCATCTGATATCCGGCCAAGATCGCGGTAGCCCAGTGCAATTCCTCGATAGGTCAGATAGTTAGGGCTACTGTACTGCGCTAGGCGTTCGATACTTTCTTCAGGATTTGAGAAGGGTAGATTGACCGCCAGCATCAGATCCATAAACCCCTGAACCAAGTTCAACTCCGGATCGGTTTTATCAATTTTTTCGGCTTCATCTAAGTGACCAAACACCTGCTGAAGCATACCTAGCGCCGTGGGTGTACTACGAGCGACGCCTTGAGTAGACATTAAGTGAGCACCGTCTAGAAAGATGCCGACTGCAGAATAGAGATGTCCTCGAAGAGGTCTACTCTCTAGCAGGGCAGCAGCAGTTGATTTAGTTAGCTCCGCATGAAGGGCCATGGTGTCAAAATCACCATCTAGGTAGGCCATAGAAGCCGCTAAGCCATGGACTAGCGGCTCATCGCCCTCAGAATCTAGTGCCAAATCTATCGCTTCTTGAGCACGAATGTAGTCACCCTCTTTAAAGAAGGCTTCGAAGGCAGCTTCTGCATTAGAACCGATGTTGTATTCGTTGCCCGGACGGAAGGGATCGCCAGCTAGAGCAGGACTAGACAAAAGGGATAGCATCATGACTGTCGAAGCACCAGTGAGTGCCAAACCTCCTCGCTTGAGCCTAGCAAGAGAGTTCATCAGTCGAGATGTCACTGTCCAAAACGTCGTAGTCCAAAACGTCATAGTGGCGATCCTTATAAGGTTGAGAGGGTGGCTGTCCTAAAGTTGAGTATAGCGATTTGATTCGAGAGACTGTGACACAATCTGTGAAGCTCTGCGAGCTGGCATAATCATTTCAAAGATGGTTTCAAATAAAGAGTTCACTCATCACTAGGGACCTTACCACTGCACTGATATCTTTGCTGACGAGTGCCTTCTGTGTTGATTCCCTCACCTGTAGGTAAACAGGTCTGAATAGACAATACGACTGCCTGTGGGAAAGGTGTTTCGCGCTTGGGCTCTATGAGCCAAAGCACTGAGTCATCTGGAGGGCTGCTGCTAATATCAGGTGACCAGATGCTGGAACTGGCTGACTCAGTTAGCGCTATCTGAGTCGCTAAGGTCGGAGGAATGGTCTGTGGGATGGCTAATATATAGCTTAGAAAAAGCGCCTGATAGCTAGCTTGACTATCTTGACCAGACATCATCAGAACGACCGTAGGAGAAGATTCAGCCGCGATGCGAGCTCCAATCTGTCCGGGCAAATATGGCTTCAGTAGGCTAATGTCATAGCTAATTAGGATTTGGCTGAGAACGCCAGCGGTAATCACCACGCTTAGCACCCAACGTCGTTGCCGCTCTAGCCCTATTGCTAACATGACGCTTACAGTCGGATACAGCATAAAGAAATAGCGCGGTGCCCTAGTCAGATCTTTACCTAGCCCGTAGGTGATAGCCATCATGATTGCAAACACAACTGTTGTATAGCTCACCAGTGGCGCGTCTACCCATAGATCAGCAGCATGTAGATCACAAGCAGGCGAATAGGATTTTGAATTGGAATAAGAGGCTGATATCCGTAAATTCTTTTGCCAACCCTGAATAAACTGACGTATTACAATGCCGAAGACACTTAGCATGATCAGGGCAGATGGAATTGACATCCATAACGGCACCTGTTCTACCGGCAGCAGCACTAGCATAAAAACCGCTGCGGCTAATGTGTGGACTACAGGGTATAAAACCGTCTGGTAGAGAGGGATATCGTGACTTAACCAGCTCGTTCCACCATCGCTTTGAAAGTGTGTAAGCGCAGTAGGCCCCCAAGGGAAATAGAGTAGGGCTGTAGCTATGATTGCCAGCAACCAGCCAAACGATTGATTTAGCGTCTGAGCTAGCGTTTGAGTGCGGCTTTGAAGTCGCCTGAGCAGAACCACCGCGGTAACTAGCCACTGAGCGATCAGGCCAAAGCCATAGAAGTAGTGAACGTAAAGACCTAGCACATTCAGGCCAACCCAGCTAAGCCATCGCCAGAAAGTACGTTCTCCTTGGAGTAAGGCTATCCAGTTCACCAGTACAAAAGTGGCGATCGCCACTGCCAAACTGTAGTGTCTAGCCTCTTGCGATAGATAAATGCCGTATGGAGAGACGGCCATCAGCAGAGCAGCGATTTGACCAGTACGATTTCCGCCTATTCGTCGGCCTAAGTAGAACACTCCGATCACAGCTACTAAGCCCCATCCCACCGCAAAAGCCCGCAGGCTCCATATAGAAGTGCCTACGCTTTGTAGCCAGCCATTCATCAACATGAAAAACAGTGGTGGATGATTGCTATACGTCGTCACTGCCTGCGCCGCCTGCCAAGGCGTGCCTGGATCGGCAATTAACGCCCAGTATCGTTCGGGAGGAAGCAACTCCCCAAAGGGAATCATATCCAAACTTTTCCCCAAACTGTAGAAAGCGGTATAGAGTTCATCGACCCAGAGAGGCTTCGCCGTCAGCCGATACAACCGCAGCACTGCTGCTAGCACCAGGATGAATGGTAGATAAAACCCTCGAAACGATGCTGAACTCTTCAAACGCTTACAGAAGTCTCCATTCGCTTGATTTCTTCTACAAACGTGTTATCTTTTAGCGCTGCTTCAACCAATCCTAAGAACATCGGATGAGGTGTACTAGGCCGCGATTGAAATTCAGGATGAAACTGACAGGCAATAAAGTATGGATGACTTGGCAGCTCTACAATCTCGACGAGCCTGCCGTCTGGAGAAGTCCCACTCACCATAAAACCTGTCTCTAAGAACAGATTGCGATAGGCATTATTAAATTCATAGCGGTGACGGTGACGCTCGTAGATCACTTCTTTGTTGTAGAGTTTGCTCGCCAATGTATTCGGCTCTATCCGGCAAGGCCATAGACCTAGACGCATTGTTCCGCCTAGATCAACAACATCCTCTTGCTCAGGCATTAAGCTAATGACTGGGTTGGCGGTCTGCTCATCAAACTCAGAGCTATTCGCTTGCTCTAACTTTGCAATATTTTGCGCCCATTCCATTACCAAACACTGCATTCCTAAACACAAGCCTAGAAACGGAATTCGATTTTCTCTCGCATATTGAATCGTTTGGATTTTGCCGTCTACCCCCCTAGAGCCAAATCCACCTGGAACGATAATCGCGGCCACCTCTTTCAAGTGTTTTTGCGGTCCATGTTGCTCAATGTCTTCTGAATCTACCCAGCGGATTTTGACCTCCGTCTCGAAGTGAGTTCCTGCATGGGTAAGGGCTTCGATCACCGATAGATACGCATCGTTTAGCTGTATATATTTACCGACAATAGCCACTTCTATTGATTTACTAGGGCGATGCATGCGTTGGACCAGCGTCGTCCACTTGGTTAGATCAGGCGATCGCTGACTTAACTGCAAGAAGTCTAGCGTCTGCTCAGCGAGGCCTTCCTTCTCCATGTACAGCGGCACTTCATAGATGCTGCGAGCATCGAGCGCTTGAATCACGCAAGGGAGTGGTACGTTACAGAAGCTAGAAATCTTCTGTCGTAGCTCCTCTCGCAAAGGTCGCTCACTTCGGCAAACTAAAATGTCTGGCTGAATTCCGATTGATCGCAGTTCTTTGACTGAGTGCTGAGTGGGCTTTGTCTTTAGCTCATGCGCCGCTGGAATCCAGGGAATTAGGGTCACATGCATATAGAGAACATCATGCGGGCCAACATCTTGCTTGAACTGACGAATAGCCTCCATGAACGGCAAAGACTCGATATCACCAACCGTGCCACCAATCTCTACAATCACCACATCGGGATTGCGATTACGAGCTACTCGATGAATCCGCGATTTGATTTCGTTAGTGACATGGGGAATGACTTGAACAGTACCCCCTTCGTAGTCACCTCGCCTTTCTTTATTGATCACAGATTGATAAATAGCGCCAGTGGTCACACTGTTGAGCCGCGACATAGATGTATCGGTAAAGCGCTCGTAGTGGCCAAGATCTAAATCTGTCTCCGCGCCGTCTTCGGTCACAAATACCTCACCATGCTGAAACGGACTCATGGTGCCTGGATCGACATTGATGTAGGGATCGAGCTTTAGAATCGAAACTGAATAATCGCGTGACTTCAGCAGCCGACCTAGACTAGCAGCCACAATCCCTTTGCCAATACTAGAAACAACACCGCCGGTTACAAAGACGAATTTGGTCATGGACTTTTTGCAGGACTTAGGCTCAACCCGTCAATTGTGCCATAAGGAATAGAATGCAAACGCATCTTGAACTTTTCCTTTGTGGAGCTTGATTAAGTGAAGCGCCTAGACAGTTAATTCTGGCTGGAGTGCTAAGGTAGAATGCGTCAAATTTTGTTCTCGATGCAGCTATCTTAAGGGGAGTAGGGTTGTGGGTGTTTTTGGTGATCGCAATCAGCTGAGCATCTTCTGGAGCCTGATTGGATTAGTGGCACTCTATTCACCCAGAGAGGCGATCGCCCAAAGCTACCAAGGCACCGAAATAACCCAGTCTCCCTTGCAATCTCCGCCTGGTAGCCTCTTTGTTGCCTACCCACCCCTAGAGCATCAGACAGTAGCTGATCGCATTTTTTTCATTGGCACCGCCGACCCAAGTAAGCCAGTAACGATCAACGGGCAAGCGATTCAAAACCGTAGTGAGGATGGACACTTTGCGCCCACTTTACCGCTGGAATTTGGCGAAAATATAGTCACACTAGCCCAAGGCGACCAGAAACTGACTTTAAAGATCAACCGAGTATCGACAGAGCCAGTGCTACCTGATGGCACTGATTTTGCTGAAGGGTCTTTGACACCTGCTGAAGATATTGCTCGGCTGCCAGGTGAGGTAATTTGTCTCAGCGCGATCGCCCCTACAGACGCCGTGGTATCTGCCACCCTGGGAGATCAGACGATTACGCTCGCCCCACAATCGAACGTTGAGTTGCCGCCAAACTCCTCGGTTCTAACCGACCAAATAGAGCCTATCTCTTCAGCGACGAATAGCCGCGCTACCGAGTACGCGGGCTGCACAGCCTTCGAGCACACAGGCCACTTGGGAACGCCACGTTTTACCTTAAGCTCTGAGGGCAACACAGTTACGGCCGATGCCCCTGGCCAAGTGAATATCCTTTCTTCTACCAGTCTAGACGTTGCAGAAGTGACTGCCGCTCAAGGCGTAGCTCGCGTTGGGCCTAGCACTAGTTACTCACGCATCACCCCTCTGCCGGCGGGGACTCGCGCTGCGATTACCGGACGAGAAGGCGAATGGCTTAGGTTAGACTACGGCGGCTGGATAAAAGCAGCTGAGACAGCCGTTAGCAGCGCCTCTATACCGCCGACTAGCATTATGAGAGGTATTACCGCTCGCCAGGTTGAAGATTGGACTGAAGTCATTTTCCCGCTGCAAACAACCGTGCCAATCACGATTACACAAGATACACAGTCGCTATCTTTGACCTTGCACAACACAACGCCGCAAACAGACACTATCTATTTCTCGGATGATCCGGTCGTAGAAAGAATGGACTTTCATCCGCTGCTAACGAATAGCGCCGAGTTTGTTTTTCATTTCAAAGAACCGCAGCAGTGGGGATACAAAACTCGCTACGAAGGGACTAGCCTAATTCTTTCTTTGCGGCATGCACCGCCCGGCGACCGGCTCAGCGATCGCTTGGGAGGTACGACAATCCTGCTAGATCCTGGCCATGGCAGTAGTGAGGATTTAGGTGCGCGTGGACCTACAGGCTACCCTGAGAAAGATGTCACTTTGATTGTCTCTAAGCTACTGCGAGATGAGTTAGAAAACCGGGGGGCAAGCGTCGTAATGACCCGTGAAGGCGACGACGATCTCTTCCCACGCGATCGCGTAGAAGTTATCGATGCGACAGAACCCACCATGGCTTTGAGCATACATTACAACGCTTTGCCCGATGCAGGGGATGCCCTGAATACCGCTGGCATTGGAACTTTTTGGTACTACCCGCAGGCGCATGATCTAGCCACTTTTTTACACGACTATCTCGTCGATAATCTAGGACGCGAATCGTATGGTGTTTTCTGGAACAACTTAGCGCTGACTCGGCCCTCTGTAACACCTTCTGTTCTTTTAGAACTAGGTTTTATGATCAATCCAGAAGAGTTTGAATGGATCACCGATGAAGCTGCCCAAAAAGAGCTTGCCAAAACGCTCGCTGATGGGGTTCAAGCCTGGATAGAAAATCAGTCCTAAAGGACTACTTTGAGGAAGAATTCTAGATGCCAGCTATGGAAGAAACTAGCGCGACATTCTCGCTGCCTACTTTCACTAATTCTGCGCTTTGGCAGCAGGCGATGACCCATAAGTCTTTTGCTAACGAGCAGCCGACTGCCACAGAGCACAATGAACGCCTAGAATTTTTAGGCGATGCGATCTTGACTTTTCTAAGCGCAGAGTATTTATTCGTTCGCTTTCCAAAGCAGTCCGAAGGTGAGCTGACGCCGATGCGATCAGCTTTGGTAGATCAATCTCAACTGCATCGCTTTGCTCAAGGACTAAAGCTTGACGAGTATCTACGGTTAGGAAAGGGAGCTGAGAAGGAAGGTGCTAGGAAGAGTGCTCGCTTGCTTTGCAGCGCATTTGAGGCGCTAATCGGAGCGTACTTTCTAGATCAAGAGCACAACCTGCAGCTAGTGAAGGACTATATAACACCGATATTCGAGTCGGCGATCGCCCCAGATGTAGAAGCCGGTGTCAAAGATGATAAAACGCGCTTACAGGAGTGGGCTCAAAAAACAACGGGTAGCGTACCTGAGTATGTAGAAATTAGCACGCTAGGCCCTGATCATGCCAAAGAGTTTGTTATCGAGGTCCAAATTGGTGGTAAGTCCTACGGTCGTGGGAGCGGTCGTAGCAAACAGAAAGCCCAAAAGTTAGCAGCTAGATCAACACTGGAAATGCTGTGAGCGCTAGGCGCTATATCGACAACTATCGGATAAATCAAATTTAGAAAACTTGAATTAGCGAACGCTATAAAGCGGTTTTCTGCTGCTTTGACAATTTAGAAGATCAAGAAAATTGATCGTATCCTCTGGTACAAAACCTCTCTGCGAAGAACGAGTGGATTCGATTCGATATTGGCTTTGTCAACCTTGCGTATTCCTGATAAGAAAATCGTGCTTTTTTTTGGCTATTGGGTATTCATATAAGGCATCAGCGCTTAATTACTTTTATTTGGCTTTGAACGAACGTTCTAAAAGGCTTGAGAAGCTATGACTGCTCAACCATCGACTTGGAGATAAAACTATGGCTACTAACGACAATCTTCCCAACCAGCATCCGGACAACATTGTTGGTAGACAGCCAACACCAGAAGAAGTCGCGCGTCGTGATGGCTATGTACAAGGCCGTACTGATGAAAGCTATGTACAAGACAGTGTTAGAGGTCAAAAGCGAGCAATCGCACAGGCCCGTGCGAATGACAGCGCCGCTAGTGGCGTTGTCTTCGGTCTTTGTATTGCACTGCTAGCAGCCGGTGCAGGCGCCGCAATTTATTTCTTGATGGGCGATCGCGCTGATGTTGACCCAGTTTCAGTTCCTCAAATTGAAAGAGAGACAACCATCGAGAGGGAGACGACAGTAATTGAGAAAGAAGTGCCTACACCTGCTGTCGAGGCCCCTGATGTAACGGTTCCAGATGTGAACGTTCAGATGCCAGAAGTCGATGTTCCCGATGTGAACGTCACCAATCAGGTGCCAGAAACCCCTTCTGTAGACATAGAAGAAACCACCGAGGCAGTCCCTGAGGCAAGCCCTGAGACAGTCCCTGAGGCAAGCCCTGAGGCAGCCCCTGAGTAATTTTTATTAGGGCATATTCCTACACATGAAGAGCGATCCCTTTTAGGAGATTGTTTTTGACTCTAACTCCCTGCTCAGTCCACTCAGTTATTTATCTGGGATTGGGCAGGCAGTCTTGAGCCGGCGTCGGCTAAAAGCCAGCGTTTATCGACTGATATTGACTAAGCCTATTGACTGAGCCAGGCGATCGCTTCTCTGATCCAATCTTCTACATCATCACTCTTACTGAGCGCCGTTCCATTGCCAACGGCTACTAGCGCCTTACTAATCTCGCTGTTGCTGTACCCCAAAGCTACTAGCATCATCTCAACATCCTCTTGCACCGCTGATATTGGTCCGCCTGTCGGTGCCACAATACCGGAGTGCGATCGCCACTCACTTAGCTTCGTTTTCAGCTCTAAAATAATTCTCTCTGCCGTCTTGTTACCTACCCCAGGGGTACGAGTCAACACCCTCGCATTGCCGTTCACTACCGACTGGATCAGCTCGTTCAACCCCAATGCATTTAGTAATGACATCCCCATCTGCGAACCGATGCCACTTACTGAGATCAGCAGCCGGAACACATCTCGTTCAGCCTTGCTACTAAAACCAAACAGCATCTGTAGATCTTCTCGGCTTTGTAGATGAGTAAATATCCTGACCGGCTCACCAACCTGGGGCAGCTGACTCAGCGTTCGTGGATTCACCTGCATATCGTAGCCCACGCCGCCCGCCTCTACTGTCGCAATCACTCGACCGTTAGGCAGCTTCTGACTATCCGCCAGAATTCCCTTGACGTATCCAATCATGAACGGGCACTTGGATTTCTCTGAGGAGACGGACGTTCTGACAGGGCTCTAGCAAGCGTTGCTTCACGGCGGGTGGCCGGACGAGCTGCGCCCGTCGTAGGATTAATCTGCGACTGTGGAGTGGCCGTTTCAGTATCTAATGATTGTCCCCCCTGAATCTGCTGACGTCCATTACGCAGAATATGGAGCATCTCCATAAACTGACGCTCCATGTTTGCTAGCACCTGGTCAGCATAGGTATCCGCATCTTCTTGAATGGTCTTAGCTTCGCTAAGCGTTCGAGCCCGGGTCTCCTCCCATTCCTTCCGAGCCTGAGTCTGTAACTGTTCGATCTCATTGAGAGTCTTATCT
This sequence comes from Synechococcus sp. PCC 7335, assembly GCF_000155595.1. NCBI lineage: Bacteria > Bacillati > Cyanobacteriota > Cyanophyceae > Synechococcales > Synechococcaceae > Synechococcus > Synechococcus sp. PCC 7335. The sequence continues at coordinate 1,069,622 of NZ_DS989904.1, forward strand.
TTGAGCGCTGCACATTCTCGCTCAGTTTGCTCTCTTAGCTGGGATGCGTGTAATTCAGCCTGTCGGACAATAGCCATATCGTTGAGGATGTCTGCTGCCTGCTTTTCGGCTGAAGTGATGATCTCTCGTGCAACCTGATCTGCATCCAGTAGAATTCCTTCTCGCTGCTGAACGATCTGCACCGACTCTTGAATGGCTGCAGGCAAGTTCACTCGGACCACATCTAACTGGTCGAGCAGCTCATCTTCAGACACGATGGTCTTACCTGAAAGCGGCACTCTAGGGCTTTCAAGCACAATTTCTTCGATCCGATCTAGCTCCTGCTGAATACTAAATCGCTCAGAGGTCGAAGCTTGGGAATATTCGCCGTTTGCAGAAGTGTTCACAAAGTTTTTAGTTAAGGTATTTTCAAGAAATGGTGACTTTCAAAGTCGATAGAGCACTAATATCGCTGGGCGATCACCCAGCCTATTGATCGCGTTCTCTCCTTATATCTCCTCATAATAGTATTGAATAAAGCCTACTCTCAACGTCTATTCTTTCCATAACAATCTTCAATGTCGCGGGTAATGTGGGCAGGCACCAGATGGTCGATGGGACCACCGAAGTTAGCAATCTCTTTGACAAGACTACTGCTCAAAAAACTATACTCAGTAGAGGTTGCTAAAAACACAGTCTCAATCTCAGGAGATAGTGTCTTATTAGTATGTGCCATCTGTAGCTCCTTCTCAAAATCAGAAAGTACTCGTAGCCCTCTAATGAGTACCTGAGCCTGGCGCGCTTTGGCATAAGTGACCGTCAACCCATTGAAGCTATCAACTTCAACATTATCAAGGTGATCAATCACCTGCCGGATCTGCGCTAGCCGCTTTTCGACCGGGAAGAGCGGCTTCTTACCCGGATTACGCGAGACTACGACAATGACGCGCTCATACAGCTTGCTGCTACGAGTGATGATGTCCAAATGGCCTAGGGTAATGGGATCAAAGCTACCAGGGTAGATTGCAATCATGAATGAAGCGAGAGAAAATGAAAGGGTTCTCTACGTTAGTGTACGAGCCATGTCTCTAGCTGTCTTAAAGTTCTCATCCGAAGACTGCGGCATCTGTCATAAGATGTCTTTCTATGATGAGAAGATTGCAAAGGAACTATCGCTAGATTTTGTCGATATCAAGATGCAAGATACCGCAACCTACCGAAAGTACCGACAAGTGCTGTTAGCTCAGTATCCGAATAAAACAGATATGGGCTGGCCAACGTATATCGTTTGTGACGATCCCCAAGGTGAATTTAAGATTGTGGGTGAGGTGAAGGGCGGTCATCCAAAGGGAGAATTTCGGCAACGACTACAGGCAGTATTAGACGAAGCCAAATAAAGCTATACCTGGTGAATTGACACCAAACAGTTGACACCAAACATATTTATCACCAGACACATCTTTATTCTGAGCGATGGCCTAGCTCTGACAACTACGCTGCTCAAGCCAGGCCGTTATAGATAAATGCTAGGCTATAGAACGCCTATATTTGCCAAGCCCAAGATAGCGCCAACACCAATAGCATGCCCTAGGCTAGTAACGCCTAATAGGGCAGGCAAACCCAGGCCTAAAAATGTACCGGGCGCAGGGCCAGCATCAGGAATTTGAATGACCTGCTTGCCAATAGCGAAGGCAATCAGATTACAGATAATCATGACGATGGCAACATTTGGCCCCCACGTGACCGTGTTAGGGACTACACCTGCAGCAGCAACTAAAGACAGCATTTATACGCTCTCCACGAAAAGATTTGGTCATAATAGAGTCTAATTTATATGTCCCTGTAGCTCCTCGATTTTAAGCGCTTATTTTTAAGTTCTTTTCTAAGCGCTTAGTAGCCTGTAATACCGTTGCTTTTTTGGCGCATGGTAACTGGTCATACTTAACTTTTAGAGCTTTATGACTCCAGAGGACTTTGGAGGAACAAGAGGAACAGTAGACGTCTATCTCTCCCATCATTTCATGAAGATGGATGAGGAGATGTCAGAATTAAGTGTATTCGTTGTAAGAGTTAACACTTGATTTTCAAGCTGTGAATTTGCATTTGAGGCAATCTATCGAGGGCACGATGTGGTTAGAGGGTTATTATGGTTGCCGCTGCTGGCTATCTTCATTGGGCTGACGTGGGCAGGTTGGAATGAGTATCGAAAAGTAGAGGTTTACAAGCAGTGGGCAAGTCATTTTGAGCGAGCTAAATTCGATATTTATGCGGTACTAGGTCAGCAGGAAAATCAGCTGACATGGGGACGGCCGACCCGCAATGGTGTAATAGAAACAGAGACTTTGGATCTACTTCAGGTCAAGCACCTTTGTATGGAGGTAGATGGCCAAGGCATTGATCTTGAGCAACCGCCGAAGCAAGGCCGATTTACATTAGGCTTTACCTTGAAAGAGGGTAAGAAAAAGAGCATTCCATTCACAGATGGAGAAATAGCACGTCAATGGTTCGATTTTTTAGTTCATAAGTGGTCGCTACAAACTCAAGTGGTTGAGTAGATAGCGAGGGTAAATAGCTGAGGCTCGAGAAGCTCTGTTGTAGCTAAAATATCCCCTGGCTAACTTGCCTGACTAACTTGATAGAGGCAACAGGTTTAATAGAGGCAATAGTAATAGAGGCAATAGTTAGAGAGCTGGCAGTTGAGAGGCATACGCAGGGAAGTCTGCTTAACAAATTAGCCTATATGAAAGTTTGGTTGATATAATCCCCTTCAAAAAATAGCTGGCACATGAGCGTCGGCACGAGTTCTTAGCTCTTAGATTCAGCTCTAGCGTCAGGGGATTAACAACTTAGGTTGGTTCTTCGTATGGCTTTCTCGTACAGCTTTTCAACGGTTCACGAAACAATTCGTTCGGAACAAACCGTTTACGGTATGGCCTTCGAGTAACTAGCAAGCAATTAGCCATCAACATATGTACCCTTCGTATGACATTGTTCGGGATATGAAAACACCCCAAGTGAATGACCTAGCTGAGCGTAGGCGACAGCTGAAGAAAAAGCGGAGGATCAAGTTTTATCAACGGATCTGGCGATCGCTAGTGATGGTCAGCTTTATAGGAGGGACGGTGTGGGTAGCTAGATCCCCAGCTTGGCTATTACACAGCGCCAGGCAGATAGAGATTAGCGACAATCAAACGCTGTCAGATCAAAATGTGCGCGACCTGATACCAATAGCCTATCCACAGACATTGCTAGAAGTCGAATCGGATAAGCTAGCACAAACATTAATTGAGCAAGCTGCGATCGAATCAGCAAGGGTGAGTCGACGGCTGCTCCCACCGGGTCTTCATGTACAGATTACAGAACGCCAGCCCGTAGCGATCGCCCTTCCCAGCCAAGCCCAGCCTCTGCCATCCGTTCCTAATCAACCTTTTCAAGAACCTGGCTTGATTGACGCTCAAGGTTACTGGATGCCGCGCGACAGCTTTTCTAAGCTAGGCGCAGAAATCGCGATCCCCACTTTTACAGTTGAAGGAATGCGCCCTGGCTATGCCGGCACCTGGCAAGTGATTTATCATGAAATTCAGCGTAGCCCTGTTAAGATCACAGCAATCAATTGGAGTGATCCAAACAATCTAATTTTGCGCAGTGAGCTAGGCTTGGTGCATATTGGTGCGTATGGGGATCATTTTGCAGCACAGCTAGCGGCATTAGATCAGCTGCGATCGCTCAGCCAAAAAGTCGATCTAGAGCAAGTAGCCTTCATTGATCTCAAGGACCCCAAAAATCCTGTCATCGAAACCTTACAAGCGGCCGGTCAATCCTTGTAGTACTGCCGAACGCAGCTAGGTTAGGACAACGTTTGGCTTTTTAAGCAAGTTCCTTTATAGTTGACTCAATTCGGTGCGGAGAAAGAAAAGTCAGTCGAGCGCTATTCCTAATTTCTTGATGGGTTAGAGTTGCGCTGACCCAAATTGACCATTTCATACTTATGCTTAAGTTCGTTGATTCTTAGCTATCTAGCTCTATAAACTTTTCCTGAAGGAAACAACCCAACGAGATTGCTAGGTAAAGAGACCATAAAAGGCAGCCGAGAGGTAACGGCTAATGACGTTGGCACTCTTAAAACTCTGTTGTATCAGTCGGTTTCTCTTAGTTAACTTGTACTCTATTCCTTGAGTTAACTCTATCCTCTACTTATACACGTTAGACAAACATATCAGCTCGCCCTATGAATAACGCATCCCTTCACACAGATTCTTATGCGAACGATGGGTCAGGTGTACAATCAGTTACTGCAGCTAGTAATGGCAGTGCGCTGTCAGCGGAAGAGCCGATGAACGGAGATATAGTACCAAGCAGCGTTGCAAGAATTAAGGTGATCGGTGTCGGTGGCGGTGGCTGTAATGCTGTGAACCGGATGATAGACACTGGGTTGGTAGGTATTGAGTTTTGGACGGTAAATACCGATGCTCAGGCACTGACCTATTCAAGCACAACGAATGCAATGCAGCTTGGGCAGAAGCTCACTAGAGGTCTAGGCGCTGGCGGTAATCCCTCTATTGGACAAAAAGCGGCAGAAGAATCTCGCGATGAAATCTTTCAAGCTTTAGAGGGATCAGACCTAGTCTTTATTACCGCAGGCATGGGCGGGGGAACCGGTACCGGGGCCGCTCCGGTCGTGGCTGAGTGTGCGAAAGAAGCGGGTGCTTTGACTGTGGGCGTGATTACTCGCCCGTTCACGTTTGAAGGTCGGCGGCGAACGTCTCAAGCAGACAGCGGCATCGCGGCACTGCAAGCTTGTGTTGATACCTTAATCATTATTCCAAACGATAAGCTGCTGTCTGTGATTTCTGAGCAAACACCAGTGCAAGAAGCGTTTCGAGTGGCTGATGATATTTTGAGGCAGGGCGTTCAAGGCATTTCAGACATCATTACTATCTCTGGTCTAGTTAACGTCGATTTTGCCGATGTGAGAGCAGTGATGGCTGATGCCGGCTCGGCGCTGATGGGAATTGGCGTAGGCTCTGGTAAATCTAGAGCTAGAGAGGCCGCGATCGCAGCGACCTCCTCCCCACTGCTAGAAACCTCTATCAACGGTGCAGGGGGCGTCGTCTTTAATATCACAGGCGGAAACGATCTGACCCTACATGAAGTCAACCAGGCCGCTGAGATTATCTATGAGTCGGTAGATCCCAATGCAAATATCATCTTTGGGGCGGTGATCGATGACCGCTTGCAAGGTGAGGTTCGAATCACAGTGATCGCCACAGGCTTTAGTATGGAGAGTCGCAGCATTCCTTCTATGGCTAGCTCCAAGGTAACACCAATGGATCGCACGTCGGGCCTCTCTCTAGAAGAATCTAGTTTGCCCCTAAAAGAGGAATCGACCGAAGAAGTGAAGACTCCACCAGTAATTTCACCCAATCTAGATATTCCTGATTTCTTACAGCGTCGTCGTAATCGATGAGTGCGATCCCGGTTGCCCTAACAATCGCAGGTTCTGATAGCGGTGGCGGCGCAGGTATCCAGGCTGACTTACGTACGTTCTCGTTTCATCGAGTTCATGGGACTAGCGCACTGACTTGTGTGACCGCTCAAAATACAATGGGCGTTAGTCGCGTGGATGCGTTGGCACCTGAGGCTGTGATTGCTCAGATCACGGCAGTTGTTAGCGATATGGGTGTGCAAGCAGCTAAGACGGGGATGCTGCTAAATCAGGAGATCATCGAGGCAGTAGCCAAGTATCTGAAGGCACAGCCAGTTGAACAGCTAGTGGTTGATCCAGTAATGGTTTCACGAGCTGGAGCTAAGCTGGTTGATGACGGTGCGATCGCCGCGCTGATAAATCAACTGTTACCCTTAGCGACCGTCTTGACTCCAAATCGCTACGAAGCTCAAATCTTAGCGGCTATGCAAATTGATACGCTAGCCGATATGCAGTTGGCTGCTAAAAAAATTCATGATCTCGGCTCGAAGACTGTGGTAGTCAAAGGAGGTGGCTTCGAGAACGAGCTGCGCGGGATAGATGTTTGGTTCGATGGTCAGCAATTAGAGACTTTGACTACTGAGCTAGTGAATACGAAGAATACGCATGGAACTGGATGTACCCTTTCTAGTGCGATCGCAGCTAATCTTGCCAAAGGGAAATTGCCCTTCACCGCTGTAGTTGAAGCCAAACACTACGTCACACAGGCGCTAAGACACGCACTCTCGATCGGCCGTGGCCAAGGACCGGTAGGACATTTTTATCCACTACTAAGTAGTCACGATTCTTGATCACTAGGCCAAATTGACTCCCAGTCACGGCAGCTATCAGTTTCTGGCCCATAGGGATGCATTGCACAGACCATCATTTCATCGCCGTACACTGTCCCATGATAGTTGCGGCAGCCTACGCAGGTCGGATGGTTTTGTAGCCAAGGATTAACAGTGTGAGTCACAGGCATGGCCACTTCTGCTATCCAAGGGGTGAGATGCTGGTCTACGTAGAGAAATCCAGCTTCTAGTGAGTCATCTATCTGATCGCTCCAACTTCTAACAGCAGGCCCGATTACTTTATCTACTTCATCTATCATCAAGCTAGAAGCTTCGATCAGCTGATCGGCAGCTCTTTCTGTTTCTCTTGCAGCTTCTTTAGCGACTTCTTCTAATAGCTCACTAGCTTCCCTAGTAGCTGTATTGAATTCGTCTTGTAGCTGTTTTAACCAATCATCCATCGCTTTGCCTCTGCTCGTCTGCTGTAGAAGAAAGATTCTATAGAAAATTCGCCCTGTAGGAATACTCTCACAAATATACTAATGAAAGATTAAAACGCTACTTCAGCCGCTTCAACTCGTCACGCAGAGCTTCCACTTCCTGGCGTAACGCTTCAGCCTGCCTCTCTTCAGGTGTTGTATCGTCGTCTAGTATTTGAATCTGCCGAGGCTCGCTAGAAGCTGTAGCACTGCTACTTGTGGTAGTAGAGGCAGGACCCTGTCCTGCTGCTTGAGCCCTTTCTACCATGTCGTTCATCATCGTTTGAGCTTCTTCGGTCGTAAGTTCACCTCTAGCGACTAGCTCATCAACTAGCTTTTGAGCCTGTCCGCGCAGATCGCCAAATGCACCGCCTGCTTTCTCTCCAGCATAAGAAGCGATGCCAACACCCAGGTAAAAAGCCTTTTGTACTAAGTCGCCAAAGCCTGCCATGGATGTTGCCTCACTAATCTTGAAAAGTAGGGTTGGGGTTTAGATACTTCTAGGATAAATAGCCTTTCATGAAATAACCACCGCTTAAACCGTCCCAAAAAGGTGAGCAAACCCGAATCAAGCGCTTCTTCTACGGATATTTCTTGCTTTAAAGCCTGCTTTAAAAATAAAGAGGCCCGAAGTCCGCGCCTATTACAAGCATCCCGTATTGCTGCTACCTTCCGGTCCTGACAAGATTTAGGCGTTGTAATTGCGCGGGTCCGAGCCATCTATACCATAACATCACTCTTGCCCAAGCTGACAAGTCTAGGGGATCGATTCTGGCGTGACCAGAGCTAAGAAAAATCGCCAAAGCTATTCGCTTGAATGACGGGTTTACACAGGAAAATCAAAAATGGCTACGGTGTGCTGGCCGTTTCAAAGTTGCTCTGCGATCGCTCAAATACCAATTGATTCACTAAGGCAATCACTTCTTGGTTAGAGATACCAGCCGCATGCTCACTCAAGGTCACTAGCAGGTAGGGGTGAGCGCCTTGCGCTTCGACATAGGTGGCGCTATGGCTGATCTGATCGTCTATGGTCGCCATTTGCCAAACATCAGCTGTTGGGGACAAGCCAATGTTGGCCGAGTCCGTTTGGGCCTTGAGCAGAGTCATCATCGACTGGGACCGGGGACTTGTCACCGATACGCCGCCGATAATGCTGTGCAGCAGCCGCGCGATCGCCTCCGTGCTTAGCTGATTACGATTGTCAAACGTCTTACCAAAGAACATCCGCTCTCGACCGTAGGGACCTTCCTGCCAGGTTTTTTGATTGATATTAATCGACCGTAGCTCTGGCCAACCGAGCTGTGAGAAGTAGCGATTGACAATATTACGTTGAGACTTCCAGGTTTCCATAGGACCTTCGGGCAGCACCGGGCCACTGGAGACACCACTAAGGACGTCGACTAGGTAGCTAGCAGCATCATGACTGCCTTGTTGAATCATATTGGCGATCGCTTGCTCGGTATCGGCAGCGGGCTGTACCATCCCTTGCTCTAGCCAGACATGAATAGCTACTAAATAGAATAGATAGGCCAGGTTGCCTGGTTCAATGAGTTCTACGCCTCGATAGCTGGCGCCTTCAGGTTGATACTTCCAGAATTCTTCAGCACTAAGCGCCCCGCCTGTGTTGATTCGATAAGGCGGGCTATAGGCAATCCAGGTAACAGCAATCTGGTTTTGAGCCAGATGAGGGTAGGTCTCCCAAACCGTATCAAGAATTTGTTCAAGCTGGGTTTGGAGAGAGACTGTGGGAACGAAAAATTTTGCAGGCATCGAAAAGCGATCTAAACCATGACGTATGAACGATGAGTGCTAAGCCTGAAAGGGAAGAATCGGCTGGTGTTTTTGATGATTGGTGTCTTTAGCTGATTAGTGCCTTTAAATGACTAGTACCTTGTAGAGAGTTGAGCCGTATGAATTCATCTTTGATAAATTCATATTTCATCGTTCCAATCAAAGCTTGAAACTCCACTCTTGCCTGAATGAACGAGAGCCAGTCTCTCGTATTTTTTAGCATGTTCAATCAGGTCTAGGGTCTCCGCTTCTGAGACGGCGCGGCGGACTTTACCAGGGACACCGACCACAAGCGATCGCGGTGGCACATCTTTGCTAACAACTGCCCCAGCACCGATGATGCTGCCACTACCAACTCGAACCCCGTTCAAGACAATTGCGCCAATCCCAATCAAACAGCCGACCTCAATATAAGCGCTGTGAATGACAGCACGATGACCAACCGTGACATAGGCTTCTAAAACCGTGGGCTGGTTAGGATCGCCGTGTAGTATCGCGCCATCTTGGATATTCGTGTGCTTACCAATTTCAATAATTTCGACATCGCCTCGCACAACAGCGCCGTACCAGATGCTAGCACCTTGGCTGAGGTTGACTTTGCCGATTACCGTAGCGTTGTCGGCAACAAAAGCGGCTGAGCTAAGATCTGGTGGTTCTAAAAGGGAATGGGTAGATGAATGAATAGAAGGCTCTGATAAGGACATTGTTGAATTTGCGAGGACGCCCCGCTAGCTATAAGAAGTCGACTAATATATCTTTAGGTTGCGGCATCCACCACCCAGCCAAATCATCTCGACTCATCAATTACTCAGATCCCTCCTCAGCTATAGAGACTTTTGATGCTAGGCTCCGCCTCTCAATATCCCATATTCGGCCCGGAAGTACACTGTCCTCACTGCCGTCAGACGATTCCGGCTTTGGTACTGACAGATAGCTATCTGTGCTCTCGTCACGGCGCATTTGAAGCCAACCCTAAAACTGAAGAGCTGGTACATGTGCAGTCGGGGCGACACTGGCGACGCTGGCAAGACCGGTGGTATCGGCAGCATACGCACCCAGACGGCATCCGGTTTGAGATTCATGAGGAGCTAGATCGACTATACACTCAGGGCTTTCGGGCGACTAGGGTAATCATTGCTGAGCGCTACCGGCAGTTGATGAGTCCGTATTTAGAGCACGGCGCACCCTGGCAAAGTTCTGGGCGTGAAAAGATTCCCAAACTGTATGGATTGCCGGTGAGTTTTAGTGAGCCAGCTTCGGTGACACCGCAGTGGGCAGTAGTGAACTTTGATTTGGAAAAGGAACCGGGCGTACCGACTCAATATCGATATCTGAAGATGTTTGACTAGGCAGATGACCCTCTAATTTTTGATTCGTTTCTAAGTTCTCATCCTTCGTAATTTCTCATGCACCACGCTTCGATCAAAACGTCGGATATTCATCAGGCGATCGCATTCTACGAACGGCTAGGGTTTGAAATTGAAACCCAGTTCACTGCTGGGATCACCCTGGCCTGCTGGATGACAGGCCTAGGCGGACGAATTGAGCTAATCCAAGTGCCAGAACCAAGACCCGCACTAGATGCTTTTGTAGACGAGCACTACACCGGCTACTATCACCTATCGTTTGATTTAACCGATGAGATTGAGAGTTTGCCGGTTTGGTTGGGGAGCCTACGTACACAGTCCCAAGCCACTGGCGGGCGGCTCAGCGTTCTGTTAGAACCGCAGCAGCAGCAGATTGGCGATCATCTCTATGAAGTTGCTTTCATCGCAGATATAGACGGGCTGCCTTTGGAATTTATTCGGCGGATTGAGGATGGGCGTTGATCAGATACCATTTGCAGACAATTGGGCGTATCTGAAGACGGAGCTAGCCTGGTTAGATCGGCTGCTGATGCTAGCGGTTGCCCGCCAGAAGAAAGAGACAAAAGAAGTGCGAAAAGTGGCGGCTACCCATGCTGATACGGTAAGCAGTCATTGGTGGAAGGGCGTTATTCTAGTGCCTAGTCCAGGCTACGACGATCGTCAGGTAGTGCCCACATCGCATTCGCGCAAGTCGATAGGCTATCAAGATCAGCTCGAAAATCGAATCAAGCTAACGGCTGAAGAAAATATAGTGCTAGCGCTGCCGTCCTTGCGCAACTATCTAAATCTGACCCTATTCGAAAAAAACTTGATTTTGATGGTGCTAGCGCCTGAGGTAAGCCGGCGCTATGGTCAGCTCTATCACTTCTTGCAAACGGGTGAAGATAGTAAGCGAGCCTGCGATTTGCCAATGCTCGACCTGGCGCTGCGGCTATTGTGTCGCAATGATCTAGAACGGCGACGGGCTAGAGCAAGTTTGACAGGGCCACAGTCACTTGTTAAAAAGCAGATTCTTCGCTATGTAGCGCCGCAGGTCACAACCCGGCTTAGCAGCTACTTACAGCTAAACGAGGAATGGGTAGATTACTTACTTGAAGAACAGCCTGACCAGCAAGTGCTCTTCAAGCGGCTTGCCACCCCTCAGGCTCAATCAGTCCCAGCACTGCCTGCGCCTACTGCAGCTACTCGCGCGGTAAAAATTCGTCAGCCAACGGTGTCCTGGGATCAGTTAATTTTGCCAGTCCCAGTGATCTCACAACTGCAAACGCTTTGTCAACAGACATCTGCGAGCTTGCTTACCCAAACCCGCTCAGGACAGACAGCGATACTCGTCGGAACCAGGGGTACAGGAAAGACAATGGCAGCAGGGGCGATCGCGACTTCTCTGCGCCAACCGCTATGCGAACTTGATCTCGCTGAGGTTCATCTTGAGGACGCATTCTCGGTTCTGCTCACCCTCGACGCTATTCGCTATCCCGTTCTTCTGATTAAGTCCGCTTCGGCTTGGTTTGGTCACCGCGCTGATCTACCGGCGGCGGCGCTACTGCAGTGGCTGCGAAAAAGACAAAACGCACCCAGTTTGACATTGTTTAGCACTCGCTATTTGCATACTATCAAGGCGAGCTGGCGACAGCAGATGGATACGATTTCTACGTTTCCTTTACCCCACAAACTAGCTCGAAAAACGCTGTTGCGACAGGCGTTTTCTGGCGTCGTCTGCAGCGATCAAATTAACTGGGAGAATTTGGCAATACAGATAAAGGTGAGCGGTGGGGAGCTAAGCGCAATTGCCCAAGCGGCAGTAGCGATCGCCCAATCCAAACAGGCTAAAACTGTCACATTCAGTCATATCCAACAAGCTATCAAAAGCAGAGGACTCTCTATCAACTTAGTCAGATAACCACTCATAGTAATCGGCTTTTAAGGCCGCCGATATGATTTCAGAAGCTGATATCTTTCTCTTTCGTGAAGTAGACCGGCAGCTTGGCTCACTCACCGCTTTGGTCGACAACGCAAGTGTTTTAGAACAGCAGATGAGTGCTGATATGAACCTAGCGCGGTTAAACCGAGTGTTCTCGACTAACGTTATTGTCCTACTACAGCGAGGCGGCCAACCCAAAGAAGTTGCGCAGGCAGTTCTATGGCTATTGTCAGACAAATCTTCTTTCACAACCGGCATCTTCATTAACGTGACAGGTGGTGTATAGCTGCTGTTCGTTACACATATAAAAGAGTTTTTGATAGAACAACTAATTTGTTCAACCAAGACTGTTGTTCAACTAACAATATCGATCTAGGAAAGAAGAGTCATGAGAATCCGTGACGGACGATTACAAGATGCCTCTCAGATAGCTGAACTGCTAGGACAGCTAGGCTATGCAGCAACCACCGACTTTGTAGAAAATAAGCTGAATAGATTGATTCAACATTCTGATGCCCAGCTCATCGTGGCTATTGAGAACGTAGACAGGATTATTGGATTTGCGTCGCTACACTTTATTCCTCAGCTCGGCGTGGAAGGTGACTTCTGTCGAATTAGCTACTTCTGCGTCGATCATAAGCGCCGGTCAAGAGGCATCGGTAAGCGTATGGAAGCGGCGATCGTCGAGTCAGCCATCCAGCGACAGTGTGATCGCATTGAGGTTCACTGTCATATCAGACGCAGTAGCGCTCATAAATTCTATGCTCGTCAAGGCTATGTCGAAGATCCCAAGTACTTGTTGAAACAGTTGAGTGATCGTACGCAGCGAAGCATGTCTGGCACGCTCGATCAAGCTGAATCAACTTAGACCAGAATTAGGCCAGGACAAAAGAGGACTCAGTTAGCGCCTCTGCCTCAATCCCTAGCAGAATCGCTAGCGTCTCGTCACCAAACTCGATTTGGGCGTTCTGTTCAGCTTGGCTGACTGATAGCTGACCGAAATTCAGCGTGCCAAACAGACCAATGAGGTCAGTGCCAACCTCGAAGTCGGTAATCGTATCCGTACCGTCGCCAAAGGCCAAGACAAAGGTATCACTGCCGCTGCCGCCAGAATTATCGTCACCCGTTAAGACATCATTGCCGCGACCGCCCCAGATTAGGTCATCACCATCGTCGCCCCAGATGAAGTCGTCACCCGCATCACCGTAGAGTGAATCATTACCAGATTTGCCGCCGATGCGATCGCTCCCGTTACCGCCATAGATAATGTCATCGCCGCCGGCAGCTCCCCCCGGGTTGCGGCTGTTGCGATCACCGCGTAGTACATCGTCGCCGTCCTCACCAAACAGCACGTCGTTCCCTAAGCCGCCGGCAACAGTGTCATCGCCGCCCAGCGCATAAATCACATCAGGCTGGCCTTGTCCTACCAGGGTCTCAGCAAGGGCTGAGCCTTCCATGACCGTTGCATTCGCTGGCGTCGGCACGATGTCCAAAAAGACTGCCGTGGGCACACCCCAGTTGCCATCAGCATCCTGCCCTTCCACAAAAATGGTGTAGCGTCCCGGCATAAAATCAGTCGTATCAATCGTCGCGGTCAGGGACTCAACAGCGCTGTCAAAAGTGCCATCAGCAACCGTCATCGCGAACAGCTCAACATCGGGTATCCAGGAAGGCTCATCAATGGAGTAGCGCCCGGCAGCGATGTTTTGAAACGTCGAGGGTATCTCGTCAGCCCCGTTGCCGATTGCGTCACTGTCGGCATAGCGAGCATCATCGGCGATCGCTGTTAGTTCCACCGCCGTACCCGCAGTGACCTGGGGCCGGGCCAGTGCTCCACCTAGGACTTCGGGCCCAAAGGGTGTTTGATAGGGACGCCTTGCTGCTTTGGCCGTATAGTACATAGCCGGAATGTTGTCAGGTAGGATTTCGTTCTCAAAATCCTCACTGGGCTGAAAGAAACTAGTCCCTATCTCCAGCGTCAAACCAGGGATGCCAAAAGTCGCATAGGCCCAGTCATCTGTCGCACCGCCCACAGCGCCAAATACCTGCGCCGGTAGAGCGTCATAGGGTTCTCCAACCGCTCCTGTGAAAAAACTGTACCGCCGAGCTAGATTGCTCAGTTCCTCATCATTGGGGGCAATTAGTCCTTCCGCCCAACCCCAGGAATAGAGAATGGCCTCAGCAAAGCTGTGGTAGTCGATATAAATACCGGAAATGTCGTCTGGAACCGGCGCATAAATCCGCTCTAGTTCAGGTGTTGGATCATTGAGCAGTTCGGGACCATTGGGTTCAAACAGGGTCGCCACGTACTCACTGGCAGCAGTACTTTCAGGTTCCGAAAAGGGACCGCTACCGTGATAGCCAGTCGAGGCCGGATCGTCACTAGAGCCGATACCCGTTGTCCCGTCAGCCGCAACGCCATTAGCCCATTCAAAACCGTAGTTGCGGTTGAGGTCCACTCCGTAGGTTGGGAATGGGGCCGGTTCAGCGCCCGGCTGAGGATTGGGATTTGTGTTTTTGCGCCATAGATAGCCTTGCTCAGCAATCTTGCGCCCATCGGGATTGACAATAGGAACAATGTGAATTTCGTTGTAGTCCAACAGCCATGTGGTGTCTGGATCGACGCCGTAGCCTGCGACCAGCTCCTCGGCAAAGCGAGCTACCAGCTCAGTGGTAGTGTATTCGCGCGCGTGAATAGCCGCCTGCATGTAGAAAACCGGCTTTTCGTCGCCATCGGCTGGAGTAAATTCCTCGTTAGTGAGCTTGAGGGCAAAGATATCGTAACCTTCGGGGCCGCCGGGTGTGAGCTTGTCGTAGGTGTCGCCAATGTCGGTCCAGGTGGCCAGCGTTGGATTATCAGCCGCCAGTGCCTCTAAGTCTCCATAGGTTTCTTCTACCGTGCGATAGCTGGAGAAAAACGGAATGGCTGCATCGACAATGGTGCCTTCAATGTCCTCTGCGACCACCGCATTGTAAGCCGGGTCGGTGCTGCTCACTTCAACGCCGACTGTGATGGCTTCTTCGCCTTCATCTAGGTCATCTTGAACGGCAGTGAAGGTAATTAGCTGCGGCGTCTCCCAATTTGTGGGCGTAAAGGTAAGCGGTTGAACCGCTGTGACTTCGGTGGTATCGGTCGTAAAGCTGACGCTCACCGCTTCAGTAGGGGCCGTGGTTAGCTCCACAATTAGAGTCTGCTCGGTGCCGCCCTCACTCAGGCCAAACTGCTCACCAGGAACCGAAACCAATACATCCGGCGCTAGTGGAATTCCCTCTACGTTATCGAGCACCCAGGTATCGCCGTCATCATTTTCCATGACGAAGCCTACATAGATCGATTCGTCCGTGTAAGCACTTAGATCCACCTCAAAGGTTTGAAAATCCCCTGTGAAGTCATCGGAGGTGTATGCGGCAACGGTCTCATAGCTAGCCTGATCGGCCTGCTCGTCAGTAGAAACTTGAATCGCGAAATTCGTTGGCGCGTTGCCTGGAAACGTCAGCGCGTCGAATGAGAGCGTGCTGTTTGCCACAGTAGGCTGCAGCAGCGTAGTCACTAGCCAATCTTGAGCAAGGCCATCCTCGATGTCTTCGCCAAATACGAAGGCAACGCTATTGCCACCTAAAGAACCGACCGACCAGTCTTGATTACCTGGAAAGTAAGTCTCACCGGCATCCGCTTCACCCTCGCCGCTGAAAGATGTCCAACCAGAAGGTGGAAAGTTACCTGAAAAGTCTTCTTCTAGCAAGGATAAGGGAGCGATCGCCATAATCATTGAAACCGTTACGATAGATGCCGTTTAGTGGATGTCGTTACTGAAGCGATGGAAAGAAGTAGCTGCGATTTCTCAGTCTTAGAATGTATGAGTCTTAGATGTATGAACGGTAACTAGGCTACTAAGCAATGTCCCTGATTTTTACGTTGAATGTCGTTATATTGAATACACTTTGGTTAGAAGCCTCACTAGACTTTTGATGAATGCAGTTACACCACTCGTAATGCTGCTGCTAGGCATGTCTCAGCCGGTACAAAATCTTGCTCTAGTGCTATCCGAGCTGCCAGATGGCGAGCATTATTACGCAGAACCAACGTCTAGTGAACTGATCGATGAGCGCTCGCTAGTCCTAGAAAAATGGGGACGTATTGTCATTGGCGTCGATACGATTTCATCCTCTAAGATGGCTTGCTTTAAAGGCTTTGTTGATGGGGATGCGATCGTGGATGCAACGCGCGTTCTTCCTCCTTACACTCCCAATGCTGAATGGACTTACCAGCCAGGTGAAATGATTAGCTTGAGTGACTATGACAGACGCATAGAAGCGATCGCCGCAACTGATAGAACCGCCTTAGACATCTGCTTAGAGGTTTTTGCGCGCTAACCCGTCTCAACAATCAAATCGACTTACTTCACTACCATCATTCTTCCGCGGAGCTGCCAGCTATCTTCTCACAGCAGTATCTTATCCTCATCAACGCAAACATCTCTTCAAACACGCAGGTAGAACAGATTTAAGTAGAACAGAAAAGTGCCCTAAAAACTCGACAGCCGCGATCGCAACCGTATTCTCGTCGCCTAAGCGATGCTTCCTCGTTTGCGCGCTTCTTTGAATGAGGTGCCAACATTTTTCAGGCCCGCGCGGATCATTTGTTGTTCTAGCAGGGTGAAGAATCGGGTGCGATCGCCTCCTCTCACAACCGCTTGATTATGTGCTTCTGCTAGCGCCACTGGATAACCAAACCCCTTTTGGACCTGCGCTAGCATTAGGCTCAATGCGGAATCGAGCAGGTTGGAATCTTCTATCACCCACTGGGGGAACTCTACCCTCGCTATCTCCGCACCCACATGCACATAGCAAAAATATACGGTGTGAGCGCCATAGCAGCTCAAGATATCTGCCGAGCTTTTCCATAGCGGTCCTCTTTCCCCAGGCGATAGCGTTGTAGCCCATAGGGTCACATCGCGCAAAGGCGAGAAGGTTTGACAGGGCATCTGGCTACGCTGATCTTCGCAGTGGGCACGACAGTCTGGTCCTTCATACGGGCAGGCTTGGAGTCTCAAGAAATTGAGCGCTTCACTACTGCGAGATGAGCTGATGTATCCCATGATCGGAATTCTCTTTTCTCGCAATTTTTCCCAGGCCGCCAGAACGGGTAACAGGATTTGATCGCGAGCGGCGGTAGGAATTTGTTCTAAAAACCAGTAGATCAAGGATCCATCTGTCATTGCTAGCGTTGGAACAGAATCTTTCTCTCCTAGTTCAGATAGCATGATAGCTTCAGCGGCGGTTCGCTTGTAGCCCATCCATTCTTCTGTACTAATTCCCCACTGACGAGAAGCATAGAGGTCTTCGGCTCTGTAAATGACTTCTGGCAAACTATCAAGCACAGGATAGCGACTTTGACCATAGTGAATAATCACCCTGCTGATATTCAACAGATAGCAGTAGGCAATTTCGTGATGGCTAGGAGAGATTTGAGAGCCATCAGAAGAGACTATCGTATGAGCCTCTGGCGCGGTGTGTAGGACAACTTTGGTATCTAACGGTTCAATCGGTTCAGCCGCGGCGAAAAGTAGGCGATCGCGGTAGTCCTCTAGCTGTTGAGTCAAAGGTGATTGAGCTTTTGTTGCTTGCACCATCAACGTTCGAGCAATCTCTACTCGCCGCCTAGCTGCCTCTGCCTCTTTACTCAGATGATCGCTGATGCCCTGCATTTGACGAGCAAGTTTGGAAAGATCGAGCATGGGCTACCTACATCCATTGATCGAACGGCTGTACTACTTGCTGCAATGATAATAGATGAATCCTGTCGTCTTGTCTTGCGAGCACGCGATCGCTTTTCAAGTTATAGCCCCAATCAGCTAAGAACAGCTGCACTTCTATGAGATCACTTTGCTCAGCAACTGCTTTGAGGGCAGGCAATCGATCTTCGATGAACCAGATACGTTCTATGTTGTGCGTTTCTTTTAGCGATCGCAACGTCTCATATTTTGGCCGCTTGACCTCTTTGCCAAAGATGCGATCGCTAGGAAAATCCACCCCGCTTTGCGATAGCAGGGCCTGAATAAATCTCCCTTCTTTAGTGCTAACAATGTATATTGGCAAATCACTATCTAATAGTGCCTTTAGCCGAGTAACTACCCCAGGATAGAATCGATGCAGGTCTAACCAACCCTGTAAGTCTGACTGAATTTTCTGGTCGCGTACGCCATCTAGTGCCTGCACTGACTGCTTTTTAGTCAGATTCGCCGCTTCTAGATAGGGCAGTGCCATTTCTGGCCACTCGTCAATAATCTGTTGATCTTGAGCGCCTTTGATCAAAGCTTCGACCAGCACTGGCATTTCCCATCCCGTTTCAATGACTGGGCGCAAGGGATAAAACCTCTCTGCTAGGCCATCTGGTGGTGTCGTCTCATCTGGCTGAAACAGCTGACAATATGCCTGCCAAGCCGTCTCGAAGTATTCAATGAGTCCGTCGCAGATCACCCCATCAAAGTCAAATGCAATTAGGGAAGGGAGGTTCATATGGGGTGCCGAGTATACAAGCGTCAGAAGGAATCTACCATGACTCAAGATAATCTAGTCGAATTGGTTTTGGTTTTCGGTATTGCTAATTGTGTTGTATTCCTCTAATTGCTGAGGTAGGGCCGTTCATGGATTCGATACTGAAATTAGAAGAAACTAGCTGCTCCTGCTTGAGGAAATTGTGTTGTTTTCTACGTTTTTATGCCGGGTCCATGCGGCTAAAGCACCGCCCGTGACGAACATCAATAGGCTATATATCGCGGCTGGAATAGACATCGTTGGATTGTTTAGTAGGGTAGGGGCAGTAGCCACTGCGATCGCTAACGTTCCGTTTTGAATGCCGACTTCACAAGTAATCGCGATGGAACTCTTTTGATCTACCTTGGCTAACCTAGCTAGCAGATAGCCTAGAGTCATTGCCGTCAGGTTGAGTGCTAGCGTCACCCAGCCGACTTGAACAATATAGCTAGCTAGATTGTTCCGCTCTGTTAGCAAGAGTCCAAAGATAATGAGACCTAAGAAAAATAGCGATAGCCACTTTACCCATTTCTCTACATTTGCTGAAAATAAGGGCGCATATCGATGCAGCAACATACCCAGTCCAATCGGAATAAGTGTGATGACAGCAATTTGAAGGACTGTTTCAAGAAAAGGCAATTGTAGAGCAACCCCTTCTCCAACAAACTGCTGCGTCGCCAGATTCACAACCAGGGGAATGGTAAACACGGTGATCAAACTGCTAATCGCAGTTAGCGTCACCGAAAGCGCAACATTGCCAGCAGCTAAATAAGTAAGCAGATTCGAGGT
This sequence comes from Synechococcus sp. PCC 7335, assembly GCF_000155595.1. Taxonomy (NCBI): domain Bacteria; kingdom Bacillati; phylum Cyanobacteriota; class Cyanophyceae; order Synechococcales; family Synechococcaceae; genus Synechococcus; species Synechococcus sp. PCC 7335. Next base: position 1,088,740 of record NZ_DS989904.1, read on the forward strand.
AGGCCCACCCGGACAGGCTGCTAAGACTATCACCCCTACTGCTAACTCAGGTCTCAATGGAAAAAGAGAAGCTAGCAAGAATCCTACGCATGGCAAAAGGATCAGCTGGGCAGTTAGGCCAACTAGCACCGCTTTGGGTGCGACAACGATGCGCTTGAAATCGGCTAATGTCAGGCCAAGGCCTATCCCTAACATAATAAGGAAAAGCGCTAAGGGTAGGAAGAGAGCGGTAAGTAGATTTGAGTCCATAGGAAGTGGCTTCTAAAGGCATGCTCGGCTATATGCCCAAGATCTGGTGCTGTCATACTACAGTGATCTGTACAAATAGCGGCTGTCAGCATTCGCTACTTTGCTCTCGAAAGGGAACGATAGATCAGCTACTGCGATGAGCTAGATCTGGCGTAGAGTTCGTCAACAGTAGTCAGTAGTGAGATAGCAGTAACGGAAGGTGTTTGATTTCTGTCTGTACGGTGATGGATGAATCAAAGTAAGCCGCCATGCTGGACAAAATAAAGATAAGGCTAAAGCGATTTCTTCATATGTACTTTTTACAAAAGCAAGCTAGCGCCCGTTCTAGAAAGTTCGGTCAAATCTTTAGTAAGCGATGTGGAATAGCTTTTCTGCTGTTTTTCTTAGGGCTGTATCTACCAACGCGCCCACCTGCGAATGCGCAGACTCAGACAGCGCCGCCAACTACTGAAGACAACCGCGAAACCAGCGCCGACACGCCGCCAGCGAGCGCCCAAGGGACTGGGTCAATGGTTGTAGGGGTTAGTCATCTACCACCGTTTGCGATCGCCACTAAAACTGAATCAGGTACAGACTGGGACGGCATCGGCGTTCACCTATGGCGAGAAGTCGCCGAAGAGTTAGGCATTGATTACGAATGGCAAGAGATCGCGCCCAACGCAGCGATAGACCAGGTAGAAAACGGAACGATAGATATTGCCATCACTGCTGCTGCAACCGCTAGAGCAGAAGAGCGGGTAGATTTTACTCAAAGCTACTACGTCACCTCTATCGGCATCGCTCAAACGGCGCAGCGCAACATTCTAGATAATGTTAAGGCCGTTCTAACGCCTCGTTTCTTGTGGATCTCTCTATGGCTCTCAGTGCTGTTACTAGTAGTGGGCATGATTGTCTGGTTGTTTGAGCGACGCTCTGATGAAGAAGTTTTTGGCAAGGGCATGATGAGTGGACTTTGGGATAGCTTTTGGTGGTCGGCAGTGACCATGACCAGCGTCGGCTATGGCGACAAAGTACCCACTACGTTTGGCGGTCGCCTAGTAGCGTTGCTTTGGATGATTGTTGCATTAGCCGTAGCGGCAACCTTGACAGCGTCTATTACTTCTGTGCTGGCTGCGGACGATAGCGGGCAACTCACGCAGGTAGCGGTCCTCAAGCAGCTAAAAGTCGGCAGCGTAGAGGGCTCTAATGCAGCCGAGGCGCTAAAAGAACAAGAGATCTCTTTTCAGCCGATCAATGTGCCAGAAGATGGTTTGAATGCGATCGCCGATGACCAGATAGACGCCTTCGTTGATGACGCAGCACTGCTGAGCTATATCAACAAGAACAGCTTTCAAAGACGGTTCGTTGTAGAATCTACCGGACTTCAGGCTCGGCGCTATGCTTTTGCACTGCCAAATGATGCCCAGCAGCTAGAAGCAATTAGCGCGCAGGTGATTCAGGAGCAAACTGACGCTGACTGGCAGCCATTGCTAGAGCAGTTTTTACCCAAGAACAACTAATCAGAGTTGCCGTATGACGCGACACGGGCTGCCTACAGCCAACACGTTAGCCGGTAGGTCTCGTGTGACGACGCTGCCTGTACCTACTACTGTGTTCTCACCAATGCTAATACCAGGGCAGACAACGACTCGACCCCCCAACCAAACGCCATCTCCGATAGAAACAGGCAGGGCGTACTCAAGCCCGGCTCGACGTGTCTTTGCCTCCAAAGGATGGGTTCCTGTATAGATGTGGACGCCGGGCGCAATTTGCACTTCATCACCAATCGTGATCTTGTTGCAATCAAGGAGGACACAGTCGTAGTTGATGAAGCTGCGCTTACCAATAGCGATGTTGAAGCCGTAGTCACAACGCAGCGTTGGCTTCAGTATGGTGTCTTCCCCAAAGCGGGCAAAAAGCTCGGTCAGCAAAATCCGACGTTCTTCTGTTGCATCCGCTGCGGTTGTGTTGAACCTTGACAGGATGGACTGCGCTTGTAGGTGGGCGGATGCCAGCTCAGGATCGTTAGCAAGGTATAGCTCGCCTGCCAACATTTTAGATTTTTGACGACTAGGTGACATAGGATTTTCGAGACTTTTGACGACTAGGCGACAGACGACTAGACGACAGACGACTTGGTGACATAGGTTATCGACTCTGAGACTCTAGAACATCAGGTTTGAGATATCCAATTCTGAGATATCCATTGAAGTTAGGTAGCCAAAAAACTTCGCCATCAGATGAATCGATTCGTCTAAAGCAGGTGCTCAGCTGTGCATTTTGGAGCCACTAATGGCTTCTGTCTGGGTTTTTAGCTGAGCGCCGGTTGAATAGTGAAGTGGCAAAACTATGGTGAAAGTTGAACCGACGTTAGGTTCAGAGGTTAAACGAATGCTGCCTTGCAGCAGTTCTACCAGTTGGCGGGCGATCGCCAAACCCAAACCCGTACTACTTGCCGCCCTTTGGCCCGCTTCCCCTTGATAATACGGTTCAAAAATCCGATCTTGCTCGGCACTATCGATACCTAATCCGCTATCGATCACAGCGACTTCTACTAGATTATTCTCCCTACCTCGCACTAGCCTTGTTTTGACTTTAATACTGCCTTCCTCTGTATAACGAACCGCATTGCTAATCAGGTTAGTGAGTACCTGCCTTAGCCGAGTTTGGTCAGTTGTCATAGGCTCAATATCAGCCTGACAATCTACCTCAATCGATAGTGCCTTCTGCTGAGCCAAGGTGCTGAGGACAGTAGCAACTTCTTCTATCAAACTACTAAGGTCGACCTGCTCAAGCTTGATCGCCATCTGTCCAGATCTACAATAAGAGATCTCTAACGTCTCATTGATCATCGTTAGCAGTCGCCTGCCATTGGCTAGCACCTGCTCAATAAAATCAAAGTTGGGCTTCGTATGCGAACTCTGCTGCCGCAAAAACAGGTCAGAGTAGCCAATGATGCAGCTCAATGGACTTTTAAGCTCATGAGCAAGATAAGCCATGTTCCTCTGTTCATTACGAGCCAAGCGGTCTAGTTCTTGATTACTGACCATCATCTCGTCATACAGCCATTTCACCTCACGCAGGCGTTCGTCCGTGTAGCGATCTAGGCAAAAGGCGATCGTCTTATCTAGCACACCATCTATCAATCGGGTGGCTCGTAGAGTTAACCGGGTGTCGCTGGTCAGCAGCTTCGCTTCTAGTTCGTCAAATATGATGCCGCGTAAAATGCCATACTCTCGTACGATTTCACCTGCGCTATACCCTTGTTTAGCGCGCATTTCGCCATGAACGTCAGCTTGATCAATAGCAGCGCGAACGTCTGAGAGCTGAGGATCACGAAGCAAATGAGCGATCGCATCTAGCAGATTAGGCAAACTATCTAAAATCGCCTCGTAGGTCAGATCTTGGCTGCTCTCAATGTGATTGTCCCCACGAACCTGCGTCATCCACGTATCAATAATGGCACGTTTGCGCTGAGCCAGCAGCTGACCAAAATCCATGTTTGACGCTTCCTATTTCTTAAAGAAAAATTTATGTATATTCTGCAAGCTTACAGACTTCTTACGCCTTATAGGTCGTCTTCTAGGAATATCACTTGGGTACAGCCATCAATCGCTAGAATGATGTCAGACCAATATCGGACGGACAGTGAGTTCTGACCTCCGCAACTAGAGCGCCTCTAGGTTGGTCGCATAGATACTATTGCCTGCAGTATGAGTGTTTCTTTTTCAGACCAATTTGACGTTGTAGTAGTAGGTGCAGGCCATGCTGGCTGCGAAGCTGCGCTTGCTGCCGCTCGTTTAGGGTGTCGCACCTTGCTGCTGACAATGAACTTAGATCGCATTGCCTGGCAGCCCTGTAACCCTGCCGTGGGAGGTCCGGCCAAGTCACAGCTTGCTCACGAAGTCGATGCTCTGGGCGGGGAAATTGGCAAAATCGCTGATCGCACCTATCTACAAAAGCGAATTCTCAATAGCTCGCGTGGTCCAGCGGTGTGGGCTCTGCGGGCGCAAACAGACAAGCGTGAGTACGCTGCTGTGATGAAGTCGGTCGTAGAAAACCAGGAGAATCTGATCCTGCGTGAAGGGATGGCGACCGATCTAGTGTTGGGCGATCGCGGTGAGATTATCGGTATCGAAACCCACTTCGGCATGACCTTTGGATGTCAGGCCGCTATTCTCACGACCGGCACCTTTCTCAATGGCACTATCTGGGTCGGTAAAAAATCCCTTTCCGCTGGCCGCGCCGGAGAGCCCGCTGCGATCGGCATGAGCGAAACCCTGAGTCGTCTCGGCTTTGAAACCAGCAGACTCAAAACTGGGACGCCCGCTCGCGTTGACAAGCGCTCTGTCGACTACAGCCGCCTCGAAGAACAGCCAGGCGATCCGAACGTCCGCTGGTTCAGCTTTGACCCAGAAGTTTGGCAAGAACGAGAGCAAATTCCTTGCTACATGACTCGCACTACCGCAGCCACCCATCAGCTAGTGCGCGATAATCTACACCTTTCACCGGTCTACGGTGGCTGGGTCGAAGCCAAGGGGCCGCGCTACTGTCCTTGCATAGAAGATAAAATCGTCCGCTTTGCCGATAAAGAAAGCCATCAGATTTTTATCGAGCCAGAAGGCCGCGACTATCCTGAGCTTTACATTCAGGGTTTCTCGACGGGTCTGCCTGAACATTTGCAGGTGGACATGCTCCACACGCTACCCGGCTTAGAAAACTGCACAATGCTCCGCCCTGCCTACGCTGTAGACTACGACTATATTCCGGCGACGCAGTGTTTTCCTACCCTAATGACCAAGAAGGTTGAAGGGCTCTTTTGTGCGGGGCAGATCAATGGCACGACTGGATACGAAGAAGCCGCTGGGCAGGGACTCGTTGCAGGTATTAACGCGGCCCGTTTGGTTCAAGCTAAAGAGCTGATTGTCTTTCCGCGTGAAGGTAGCTATCTAGGGACGCTGATTGACGATCTTTGTACGAAAGATTTGAGAGAACCTTACCGAGTACTGACCTCTCGGTCGGAGTATCGGCTGATCTTGCGCTCGGATAATGCAGACCAAAGACTAACGCCATTGGGTCGTGAGATTGGACTGATCGACGATCGCCGCTGGCAGCTATATCAACAGAAGCAAGCAAATATCATCGCTGAAAAAGAGCGTTTGCACACCGAAAGGGTGAAAGAACAGACTGAAGTTGGCCAACAAATCTACGCAGACACCCAGCAAAAGATCAAAGGGTCAGTTACACTTGCCGATTTGATTCGCCGGCCTAAGTTTCACTATGAGCATCTAGAAAGCTACGGTCTAGGTAATCAAGCATTAACTACCGCCGAAAAAGAAGGCGCGGAAATCGATATAAAATACTCTGGCTACATTCAGCGTCAGCAAAAACAGATTGATCTGGTTTCTCGTCAGACAAATCGATCGCTGCCGCAAGACTTGGACTATATGACCGTCGAGACACTATCGATGGAGTCAAGAGAGAAGTTGAACAAGGTCAAACCGCTGACGGTGGGACAAGCAACGCGGATTGGCGGTGTCAATCCGGCGGATGTGAACGCGCTGCTAGTATTCCTGGAGGTGCGCGATCGCCAAGCATCATAATTCGAGCAAATCCTTGGACCAATAGTACGGGGCGCACAGAACGAGCTGATTTATGGATAACAACCTGTTGTTGATACTCAGAGCACTACTGGCGATCGCGCTGGGCTCAGGCGGTGTCATTGCTATCTTCTATGGGCTCAATATCCTGGTTGAAAAGGCTCTACCCAAAGGAACGCAGCGCCGAATTCTGCCCTGGATTTATGTAGGACCCTCCCTCCTACTGCTGTTGGTTTATCTGGTGCTACCCACCATTCGCACTATCTATCTCAGCTTTTTCAACAACGATTCGAGTCGCTTTGTCGGACTGAGAAACTATATTTTTGCCTTCACCTCGCCCGATATGTTGATTGCTTTTCGCAACAACCTGCTATGGCTAGTGTTAGTAACAGGTATTAGCGTTGGACTAGGGTTAATCATCGCTGTGTTAGTCGATAGGGTGCGATATGAGCCTTTGGCTAAATCCTTGATCTTCTTACCGATGGCGATTTCGTTCGTGGGCGCGAGCGTTATCTGGCGATTTGTCTATGCCTATCGGCCAGCGGGAAGTGAACAGATTGGACTACTCAACGCGGTTGTGACTTTTCTCGGGTTCGAACCGATTGGCTGGCTAGTCGAGCGTGATATCAATAACTTTGCGCTGATTGCCATTATGATTTGGCTGCAGACAGGCTTTTGTATGGTGCTGCTCTCTTCAGCCGTCAAAGGCGTGCCTAAAGATGTAATCGAAGCCGCTAGAGTAGACGGTGCTAACGAGTTTCAGATTTTTCGGCGGATTATCGTACCGATGATCATGCCAACGGTAACAGTGGTCTCCACGACGGTGATTGTCTTAGTACTGAAGGTGTTTGATATTGTTTTTGTGATGACAGGTGGCAACTTAGATACCGATGTGATCGCCAGTCGAATGGTCAGAGAAATGTTCAACTTTCGCAACTTTGGTCGGGGTAGTGCGATCGCAGTTATCTTACTGATCGCGGTCATTCCCGTCATGGTGGCCAACATTCGCCGCTTTCGCCAGCAGGAGCTAGATCGATGACGAGCGCCAAATCCATTCCTCCACAATCGCCTCAGCCACGGCTACCGGGTCCGCGCTATCAGCGCAGCCGCAAAGAAAAGTCTGGGTTCGAGCAATTTGTGGCCAAAGCGCCAGTCCATATTGCGGTCGTTGCGATTGCGGTTCTGTGGACATTGCCAACGCTAGGGCTATTGATCAGCTCCTTTCGGCCCGCTGAAGACTTAACCAGTAGCGGCTGGTGGACTGTGTTTGTCAATCCGTTTGAATTTACCCAGTTCACGCTTAGCAACTATGCTCAAGTCTTGTTCGATCAGGGCATGGGACAAGCTTTTCTCAACAGCTTAGTGATTTCCGTGCCTGCGACGGTGATTCCGATTGCGATCGCTACCTTCGCAGCCTACGCGCTTGCTTGGATGGAATTTCCCGGCCGTCAAACCTTATTCATCATTACCGTTGGGCTCCTAGTCGTACCGCTACAGATGACGTTAATTCCAATCTTGCGAGCCTATACCGCACTAGGGCTCTCTGGCACTTACCTCGCGGTTTGGCTGGCGCACAGTGCCTATGGATTGCCGCTAGGCGTATACCTATTGCGCAATTACATTGGCTCATTGCCCCGCGATTTAATCGAAGCTGCAACGGTTGATGGCGCTTCCCACTTACAGGTATTCTCACGAGTCATTGTTCCACTCAGCATGCCGGCGATCGCCTCTTTTGCCGTCTTTCAGTTTCTTTGGGTCTGGAATGATTTGCTTGTGGCTCTAGTATATCTAGGCGGCAATCAAGATGTTGCTCCAGTGACGCTAGTACTCAGAAATATTGTGGGCGATCGCGGCCAGGATTGGTTTCTTCTCACCGCTGGGGCGTTCGTCTCTATGCTGGTGCCGATGATTGTCTTTTTTGCCCTACAGCGCTACTTCGTGCGCGGTCTGCTAGCAGGCTCCGTCAAAGGATAGAAAACCCAAACCTAGGAAATTAACCCTAAAAACTTACCCTTTATTATTTCTCTTTATTCCTATGTCTAGTGTCACCTTTGAGAATGTCACCAAACAATACGAAAACGGATTTGTCGCTGTAAAAGACTTAAACATCCAGCTAGAGGATAAAGAGTTTCTGGTTCTAGTAGGACCTTCTGGCTGCGGTAAAACCACTTCGCTTAGGATGCTAGCAGGCCTAGAAGATATTACTAGCGGCAGCATCTACATCGGTGGACAAAGGGTAAACAACGTCACCCCTAAAGATCGAGATATCGCGATGGTATTTCAATCTTATGCGCTGTATCCGCATATGACTGTCGCCGAGAATATGGGCTTTAGTTTAGATCTTAAGGGCGTCTCGAAAGCTGAAATTAATAAACGAGTGAAGGCCGCCGGACAGCAGCTAGGGATTGAACACTTATTGGATCGCAAGCCCAAGCAGCTATCAGGTGGACAACGGCAGCGGGTTGCCTTGGGCCGAGCAATTGTGCGATCGCCGGCTGTTTTTTTGATGGATGAGCCGCTCTCTAACCTCGATGCCAAACTCCGGGTTCAAGCCCGCGCCGAACTCAGCCAGCTGCATAAGAAAGTTGGCACTACCTTTGTCTATGTCACTCACGATCAGGCCGAAGCAATGACGATGGGCTCTCGTATTGCGGTGATGAACAGCGGCATTTTGCAACAGATTGACACACCTCAAAACGTCTACGATCATCCTAACAATATTTTTGTGGCGGGCTTCTTAGGTAGCCCATCGATGAATTTTTTCGAGGCGAGGCTACTCCGACAAAACGACGAGCTAGTCATCAAAACCGATAGCGGCATTGTTGTTCCAATCCCACCCGAGCGGCTTGAGCGCTACCTGGAATTTCAGGGTCGCCCTGTCGTTTTCGGTATCCGCCCCGAAGGGATCTACCATCCTCAGTATGTTCCGCCTGGTATTACTCCGGTCAGCATTCCAGCTACCGCTACCGTTGTCGAACTGATGGGCTATGAAATCATCGTTTACTTCACGCTGCAAGATGGCACCGAATTTATCGCCCGTTTAGACCCTAGAGCCAAAGTCGCTCCGGGCGAAGCTCTTAACCTACAGTTCGATCTCACTCGCTTTCATCTTTTTGATCAGGAAAGCGAGCAGGTAATTTAGACGACCTAAGCCAGCAAGACGTTGCCCCTTCCCAAACCACCAAAGGAGCGCATTCACCTTTTCAAAAGCAGGATTTACCTGATACGAGCAGTGAACTCTACTGCGCCTAGTACTGTGCTTAGGAAGCTTCAACAATAGTAATTGGCAGTTCGCTCATCTCTAAGAGGTGGTGAGCTACCGAACCAACAGATCTTTTAGCAGTCGTCTGCGCATTAATAAAGCTGAAGCTGTTCTTACCGACAACAATATCGGTTGCGTGGTAGGTAATAGCAGCCTGTAGGATTTCTCTCTCAATCGAGCCTGAGACTGTAACAAATTGATGGCGGATATCAGCTAGCAACTTATGGCTCTGAATCTCTAGACAGTCGAGTTCTAGGCTATCTAGCTGCTGATAGATATGAATTACTACAACGCTAGCCTCACTATGGCGCGCCATCTCTGCGGCCTTCAGTAAAACCTGTTTAGCTGTCGGAGAGCTATCGACGGCAGCGAGAAGCACAGAAGTTTGATCAACCGTTGTTTTTGTCGGATCAACCCGATCACGCTGCAATAGCTTCGGTGCGAATGTTGGAATGGCCCAAGCTCCAGCAGGTGCAGTGATCAGAATGGACAGCGCTGCGATCGCCAGAATCACCTCTCCACCTTCTATGCCCATCGCCAAAGGAATTGCTCCGATTGCAGCTTGCACCGTCGCCTTTGCCGAATTTCCTGGCAATAGGAACAGTCGTTCTTTGAAGGTCCAATTGCTCCCTAATGTAGATAGATACCAGCCCAGCGATCGCCCTATCAGAGTCCCAATTACTAATAACAACAATCCTAGCCAAAAGATCTCTTCTAAAATGCCAATTTGAATACTCGCGCCTAGTAAAACAAATAGAACAATCTCTGCAATCGTCCATAGGCCGCCGAATCCTTGCCGTAGCTGCCTTGCGAAAGGTGGATCGGATTGAATCAAAAAGAATCCAGTTGCCATTACGGCTAGATAGCCAGAAAACAACAGCGTCTGCTGCGCGGTTACGACCAGCAATAGAGCACTACTCGCTACGATCAAAGTACTCTGTATACCGGGCTGCACCCATTGTTGTCGAACAATCATAACTATCAGTAGCTTCGCACTCAGCCAGCCGACAACAACACCCAAGCTCACCTGCATCACGACTTGAAAGGGCAGCACTTGCAACGGACTTAGAACAAAGCCACCAGGTAAAACAACTTCTGTCGCCGCCGTTTGAGACAAGAACGCCAGCAGCAGACTAAACACTAATAGCAGCAGCACATCTGATAGGGCGCTACCCATCAAAATGGCATCGGGAATGCCCTTCTTCACGCCGTATCCCAGTCTTTTTAGCCGCAGCATTCCTGGCACAATCACTGCTGGAGATTCCGCACCGACTAAGCACCCCAGCAGCAATCCAGTGAAAAAATCAAATTGAAACAGCCACATCGCGCAAAAAGCGACCGCGATCGCCTCAAAAGCTGCAGGTAAAAATCCCAGCCGCAGCGCCACTGTTCCCTGCTGAGCTAGCTTCTCCGGGTCTAGCCCTAACCCGGCCTTCATCAAAACCACCATCACTGCGATGCTGCGTAGCGCATCTGCTGATTGCAGCACCTCCACGCTAAGCATATTGCCCAACTGAGGACCTAACGCAGCCCCAGCGAGCACCATACCTAGCAGCGGCGGCGCTCCTAACCGCTGAGCTAATCGGCCCGCAATCAAGCCTCCTAGTAGAATCCAAATCCAACTCGATAGCACCGCATCCTATCCAAACGAGGCTAGACCACTTTCAATAAAGTCCAATAGTACCTGTCGATGCGGACCACCGAGCGATCGCACCTGACCTAGCTTTCGAGAATATTTTTGGCCTGAACGCACCTCTGCCACCGAACACAGTGCCATGTCCTGCCCTTCGTTCAGCTGCAGCTGGCTCAGCGGCACCGCTAATTCACCATAATAGTAGTAACGCCTGTAGCCGATGCTTTCTCGCTTGTAGAACAGCCTTAGCTGAGTAGGCGCATAGCCGACTTCCTCTATCAGTTCGCGCCTTACGCTGCATTCTGGCGATTCTTCTGCCTCCATGTGACCACCAAAAAATCCCCAGACACCTGGGTAATGAATCGTTGGGAAGTCGTCTCGTAGCTGCATCAAAAAGCAGCCTTCTCGATATAAAACGGCCATCGCTACCCGTACCAGAAACCTATCTAGATTGATATCCTCCATTGGACGTAAGTCTAAGAAATTTTTTCTGGTATGACGGGTATATTGGTTTCACGAGCGGTTGTTCACTGTGTCGGAATCGCCCTTTCTGGAGCACTCTGCGTGAATCAACAGTGAGATAGCTCAAAGGCAGACCCCCATCATCCATAGGGTCTGCCTTTTTCTTAGCCAAACATATTGCTTAGCTAAACATACTGCTCAAAATCCTTTGGACGATCTGAACGCCCGTCACAGCCTGCCAGCCGAACAGACCGACTAGAACAGTATTCAAAGCGATATGGGTATAGCGGGCTGTATCATTACCATTTTTCATAAACGGCACTAGCGAAGCCGAAGTCGCAATCAGAGCCATCATGCCAAGGCCAGCTAACAGATGGGGCCCAAAGAACAGCTTGCCATTGTTTAGGTAGGTAACACCCATGCCACCGATACTCCCAGTCACCATAGAGGCTAGCAGTATAGACCCCGCCTGATGATGGCGAGCTAGGAACTTGCCTTTTATCAGTTGCTTCTTCTCTTCCCCAGTAGCCAAACGAGTCTGTCGATGCTGGTAGCCGAGATAGGCGGCATAAAGAGTTAAGGCAAAAATCCCCCACATTAATACTGGATGGATAAAATTAAGCCAGGGTTTAATCGCATCAATGGTCTCGGAATTCATAGATTCAATTTAAGATTTATTACATATTTCAGTATAGCGAAAGGTCCAATCGTTCTAAACAAATTAATCGTTGACGATTTTGATATAGTTCCTTGTTCTAGAGCGACACATATCAACTAGCTCTGTCTCCGTTCACGTCTGCTGTTTCTGCGCCTGAGTCACAGTCACTCAATGAAAAATTTCCATTCCCTCACAAAGGCCACAATGCTGGCTTTGTTCACGACTCTAGTAGTCGTAGTGAGTACTCAGCTATCAGCCACGGGCAAAGTGCCTACTATGCCTTCAGCTATTGTTGCTAGCGCTGAGAGGGAAGTCACTGCCGATCTTGAAGAAGTCGCTGCTGATTCTGATACTAACGATCTTGAAGTTGATGAAGCTGCGGAAGAATCAGTTGATTTAGAAGGAGCTGATATCGAAGAAGCGCAGCCATCAGAAGAGCCAAGCGAAGATAGTAGCCAAGAAGAGACTGAGGGGTCCGCTGATTCTGCTGAAGATGCCGCTGAGGACAGTTCGCCAAGCGTGACAGCAGAAGAGCGGGTCCGCAGAAAGCTCTTAATTCAGGCAGATAGGGAGTATGCAGCCGGAAATTTTGCGGCGGCTAGAGCCCTTTATCAGCAGGCTAAGGATCAAACTTGGCTCATTCCCCAACAGTTTTCAACGCTTCCACCTGAGCCTTTTACAGACGAGGCTTCGCTAAGACCTGGCGCAGCGGTTTACTGGAGAGAGGCGCAAGCAGGTGCTAACAATCAAACACCCGCCCAGACACTGACGGCATTAGGATTGCTTACTGAAGAGTACCCAGCTTTCATCCCAGGACATTTGCGCTACGCGATCGCCCTGCAGGAAAATGATCAGCCTGAAGCCGCCAGCGACGTGCTTGAAGCCGCACTTACCCTATATCCTGGCCAAAGCGATTTGCTCCTAGCCCAGATCGATTTTTTTATGGCACAAGAACAGTGGTTAGAAGCGGCGATCGCCTCGCGTCAGTTCGTTGTCCTCAATTCCGATCACGTGGCCACTGAGCAGCAGCAGCAGCTAGCCGACCAAAACCTACAGCGATTTCAACAAGAGACTAGAGCGGAGATTCGTGAAGGGGCGATCGCTAACGTCATTACCGGCGCGCTTGGCTATGCACTTACTGGCAGCATCTTTGGCCCTTTCACCGCTGCCAACTCCGCTATTCTGCTACTACAAGGAGAAAATACTGTTGGCGCTCAAGTATCTAATCAAATTCGTCAGCGCATTCCGATGCTGCAAAACCCTGAAGCGCTTGGCTATGTACGTCGCATCGGAAATCGTCTATCCCAAGCCACTGGTCGCCGCGATCTAGACTACGAGTTTCATATCATTCTCGATCCTAATCTCAATGCCTTCGCGCTCCCTGGTGGCAAAATTTTTGTCAACGCAGGTGCCATCCTTGATACGCAATCCGAAGCAGAACTAGCCGGCCTACTCTCTCATGAGCTTGCCCACGCTGTTCTTTCTCACGGCTTTCAAATTGCGACTAGAGGCAATCTCAGCAGCAGCATTGCCCAATACCTACCATATGGTGGATTGATCAACAACGTTTTTCTGAGTGGTTACTCTCGCAACATGGAACGACAAGCCGACATTGTCGGCACCCAGATTCTTGCAGCGAGCAACTACGCGGCCGATGGTGTCTACAACGTTATGATCACTCTCAACGAGCAAGCCCAGGCAAGCGGTCGCAGCGTGCCTACCTGGATTTCTAGTCATCCTAACCCTGAAGATCGCGTTACCTATCTCAAGGCCCTAGTAGAACGCGGCGGCTATGATCGCTATGCCTATGAAGGCGTCGCCAGTCATGAAGAAATTCAAGTAATTGTTGCTAGAGAGCTAGCTGCATATCGAGCCCAGCGAGCGGCAGAACAATCTTCAGATAGCGTTGACGACGCAGTAGAAGCGCAATAGCAAACAGACCTTTATGATGCGGCAAATCGGGTTGACTGGTAAGTCTCAACTGGTAATTATTAGGGGAGTCAGTCCTTGCTTCGACTCACTCTTGGACAATGACTCGCTTTTGGACAAAGCAACTAGAAACTAGCGACTACTTAGAGTAGTCAGCAAACGCTGCTCACACAGCAGCGAGCACCCATCAACTTCATCTTCCTACTCGATTCTTTACAATTCTCAAACTCCTGACTTCCCAGCATTTCGGCTTGGTACACTAACTATGCATAACTTTCGGATATGAAGGTCGACAGAGGCAAAAATGGTAGCAACCAAACCTAATCAGACGAAATTTGACGAAATTCGGCCCGGTGTGAAAGCACCTGCCAAAGATACAATTCTGACTCCTCGGTTTTACACTACCGACTTCGAAGAAATGGCAGAGATGGATGTCTCTAGCAACGAAGAAGAACTCAAAGCCATCATCGCTGAATTCAAAGTCGACTACAATCGTCACCACTTTGTTCGTAACGAGCAGTTCGAAGGTGCGTGGGACCACATTCAAGGTGAGCGCCGTCAGGTTTTTATTGAGTTTTTAGAACGCTCGTGCACTGCCGAATTCTCAGGCTTCTTGCTTTACAAAGAACTCGCTCGCAAGCTTAAAGGGCGCAATCCCCTATTGGCTGAAGGATTCGATCTAATGAGCCGTGACGAAGCGCGTCATGCAGGCTTTCTCAATAAGGCAATGTCAGACTTTGATCTACAGTTGGATCTAGGCTTTCTGACAAAGAGTAAAAAGTACACTTTTTTCAAGCCTAAGTTCATCTTCTATGCCACTTATCTATCAGAAAAGATCGGTTACTGGCGCTACATTACAATCTTTCGTCACCTAGAAAAGCACCCTGAAGACACGATTTATCCTATCTTCAACTTCTTCGATAACTGGTGCCAAGACGAGAATCGACATGGTGACTTCTTTGCGGCCATGATGAAATCTCAGCCTCAATTCTTAAACGATCTGAAGGCTCGTTTATGGTGCCGTTTCTTCTTGCTATCAGTATTTGCCACCATGTATCTCAACGATATCCAGCGCAAGAGCTTTTATGCAGCGCTGGGTCTAGATGCTCGTGAATATGACATCGAAGTGATTAAAAAGACTAACGAGTCAGCAGGGCGTTTGTTCCCAATTATTTTGGATGTAGAAGATCCTAAGTTCTTCGCTGAATTAGACAAGTGTACTAAGCACACTGCTGCTGTGAGTAAAATTAGTCAATCTGGCCAGAATAAGGTAATTCAAACTCTGCGCAAAATTCCTCATATCATTGCAGTCGGCAGTAAGCTAGTGAATCTGTACTTCATGAAGCCTATCAGTATGGAGGCTAACCAGAATATAGTTCGATAGAACTACAATTTTGTTCGACAGTGATTTTTTCATGTAGCGCTATCTAAGTACTGTTGAATCACCCCAAAAAGAGAAAGAGATTGTACCAACGTATACGATCTCTTTCTCTTTTTAATAAATCACATAACAGGCGAGGCGGATTGTAGTCCCTTTCTACATTCATTCCACCTAGCACGTTCCAAAACTAATATAAAAACAAACTTACACAAGTCTCTTAGAGTTCATAAAACCAATAAGAGATTTTTTCATTCATGAAAGAAAGTAGCTGAAGGATATTCCACCCAAGCATGATCAATCCTGTTTGAGGAAGATGCTGAAAGGAAGAACGGTTAGCCACCTATTAAAGAAAAAGCATAAGAAAATCTATATTTCACAGACAGACTCAAAGTTTGCCTACTATTCTAGAACGCCCTCCTATCCTATATTTGCCTTTTAGCAGACAAAGGTATTCTTGTGCTATTGAGAGTAAGACTCGCATGCTAATTAAACCTAACTTAATGTTTCAACCAACTTTTATTGATTGGGTTTGGGCACAATTCGCTGACAGTTAGCTGATGAATGACAAAAACAAAGTGGATACAGACATTAAAGTGTTGCTGATCGAAGATAGTTTTTTGGATGCTCAGATGGTCGAAGCAATTATCAGCTCATCTGACTTAGGTAAGCCAAATCTATCGTATGCCAGTCTCTTCGAAGAGGCTTTAAGAATGCTGGCCCAGGAAAGTTATGATCTGATTCTGCTTGATCTACATCTGCCTGATGGTGAAGGGCTAGATTTAATCAGACAGTTGAAGCAGCAGGTTCCTGAAACTCCAGTCGTTGTCCTAACTGGAATTGAGGATGAAACTGTAGCTGTCGCCGCGATTCTAGAAGGTGCTCAAGATTGCCTCACAAAGTCGGACGCTCTCTCACCGTCTCGACAGCCGAGGCTAGGTGCTCACAATTCTGGAAATCTGTTGGCCCATCGAATTGAACATGCGATTAAAAGCGCTAGGCTGACGAAAAGTCTAGAGATTAAGCAAGCTCAACATGCGTTAGCAAGTGCAGAAGACGATGGAGACATCTGGGACTGGGACCTAAAGAACAATCGCATCTATTTATCTCCAAGATGGCAATCTTTACTGGGTCTCTATGGGGCTCCATTAAGCATTCCTGCAGAGGAATGGATCGCTCGTATTCATTTGGAAGATCGCGATCGCTTTGAGCAAACCTTGCAGGACCATCTAGAGCACCGAGAGCAACAGATTTATTGTGAATACCGTATTCAGCATGTAGAGGGACACTATATATGGATACTGACTAAAGGCGAGGCCCTTTGGGACCAATTTGGTAAAGCCTATCGAATAGTAGGGTCCCAATCTGATATCAGCACCCCTAGAGATGAAGAAACAGCTATCTACTCAAGCGAAGAGCTAGCGTCAGTAACACTGTATGCGGTTGGAGCTGGGTTGTTATCGATGCAGGCAATGCTCTTGGTTTACGAAGATCGCTACGATGAAGCTGAATCTCTCTTGCAAGGAACCCTAGAGATGAGAAGAGCGCTTCTTGGCGACGAGCACTTAGACGTTGCAGCTAGTCTTTATAATCTTGCTTCGCTCTACGATAACCAATTTCGATTTCAGGAAGCTGAGGATCTGTTTAAAGAGTCTTTGACCATCTTTCAAAAAGTTCTAGGTTCAAAGCATCCCCATACCCAACGAATTATGGCTAGAGTCTCGATGATCTGTCGGCTGAATCGGACACTAAAATCACTTAGAGAGGAGTCAAAGAATTAAAGTTCATAGTTATAACAGCCCATACTTAAGTATGAGCTGTCAGGCTTTGTAAGCATACCTTGATAGGGAGTTCTTTGTTCTAGACGGATAGCTCAACTTTCCAGATAGAGAATACATTTACTCCCTTTAATGAATAGAGAGTCGGTATCAGACTGGATTGATATCGAGCTGCTTAGCTATGGGAATCATAGAGTCTATTAAGACAAACCGCATTTATGCACCCGTTAGCATCCACTATGAGCAAGTCAGCAGTATTTCCAGGTTTTCATGCACTGTCTGAGCCAATTCGTATACAGATCATCGAGCTTTTAAATGACGTAGGAGAACTTTGTGTTAGCGACATAGCACAACGTTTAGGAATCAATCAGTCTAAGCTCTCCTTTCACCTGAAGATACTCAATCAATCTGGCCTAGTGATAACAAGGCGCCAGGGCCGATATATTTACTACAGTCTCAACCTAAATCAGTTCTCTATTCTAGAGAGTTACCTGTCTCAAATGAAGCAGCTCGGTGAACACTGAATGTACCGAAGTGTTCCAAATACAGAACGTTTAAGTAATTCTTAAGTATTTTTCCTGTGTCTAGAAATTTCACTGCGACTTAAGCTTTTAATCAAGAAGTTTTGAAGCGATGTATTTGATGCCTAGAACGCCGTGGCTTGTGTTTGACACTTCCCCACACTCCCCGCCCTTGGAGGTAGTTTGCTCTATGTGTAGATACGCAGCGAAGAATGAAAGGATGGTCCCCCCGATAAAGCAGTCGAGAGATTCACCTTCCATGCCAAACCCCTTTGCAAGCATAAAGCTTGCGACCAGGAACAACTTTTCGCGAGTTTTCTCTTACTTTTGCTGATTTCTTACTTTTCCACTTAAGGTTCGCTAGCATATGTCAGCTGATATCAATGTGCTTTTAATAGAGAAGGATGTCTCGGATGTTCAGCGCTTTGAGCAGCTTATTGACGCGTCAGATTTCGCAAAGCTGACACTTTTTCACGCTGGTGGATTTCATGAAGCAATCAAAGCTCTGCATCAATCTTGCTTTGAAGTTATTCTGCTTAATCTTTGTCTACCAGATGTCAAAGGGGTTGGGCTAATCAAGCGACTCAAAAGTGAAGCACCACAGACACCGATTGTCGCTGTCGATGACGTAGACGATCTGCAAACTGCGATCGCAGCTATTCAAGAAGGCGCGCAGGACTACTTAGTTAAGAAAAGTATACTAGCACCAGCCCACCTAGAAGGCTCATGCTCCGATAAGTCATACAAGGAAGTAGGAAATCGCTTGATTGCGACGCTGCGATGTGCGATCAAGCGAGCCGAACTCAGTCAGCAGCTAGAAATCAGTCAGCAGCGCTACGAGCTAGCCGTGAAAGGCACTAACGACGGGATCTGGGACTGGGACTTACAGAACCAGCGGATCTACTACTCAGAGCGATGGCAGTCCTTGCTCGGCCTATCAGAATCGGACATGAATGATAGTCCCCATTTCTGGTTTTCTCGGATTCACCCTAACGACCGTTCGCGGTTTCAGCAGCAGCTCACCGGCTATCTAGACAAAGAGCTTCAGCACTTTGAGTGCGAGCATCGTATGCTACATAGCGATGGAACTTATCGGTGGATGCTAAGCCGAGGGGTTGCGTTATGGAGTGATCAGGGTAGAGCTTATCGAATAGCTGGATCCCAAACTGACATCACTTCGCGAAAGTCTCTAGAAAATTCATTATATCAAGAGAAAGAGCTAGCCCAGATTACGCTGCACTCAATTGGAGATGCTGTAATTACCACAGATAGTAAAGGCTATATACAAGATCTAAATCCTATTGCGGAAAGGTTAACTGGGTGGAAAAGACACGAAGCTCAGCAAAAGTCCATTGCTGAGGTTTATAACTTGGTTGATAACAGTACTCAGCGCCTCAAAGATCCAGCTGTACAGACTATTGCAGAAGGCACGGCTACCGGTGTGATTAACCACTGCCCCATCCTAATTTCTAAACATGGCCGGAAGTTTGCGATTAGAGAATCAACAGCCCCGATCCGATCCGCTAGCGGAGAGACTGTAGGCACAGTAGTGATATTCCATGACGTCACCGAAGAACGTATGAAAGCTAAGCGGCTCGCATGGCAGGTTTCCCACGATCCTCTAACTCATCTATACAACAGATCCAAATTTCAACAATCTCTGAATGAGATCATTGAAGATGCTCATACACACAAGTCGCAGCATGTCCTTTGCTGTATGGACTTAGACAATTTCAAAAGTGTGAATGATACCTGTGGACACGCGGCAGGCGATCTGTTTCTCCAACAAATTGCCCATCTGTGGCGTAGTAAAATTCGGTCATCTGACCTGCTGGCAAGACTCGGAGGAGATGAGTTTGGTCTCATTTTGTATGACTGCAATCTAGCTAGCGCACTGAAGATTACTAACGCACTTTGCGAGAGTCTTCGAAGCTTTCGATTTGTCTATGAACACAAGGTCTTTAACGTCGGGGTCAGTATTGGTGTAGCGCCAATTACCCGTGATACTAGGGGCGCAGAAGAAGTACTCCGATTGGCCGACGGTGCTTGCTATGAAGCGAAAAACAAGGGCAGAAATAGAGTGCAGGTGCATAATTTTGATCCGCTAGAAACGAACCACCCTACAGTAAGCGATGGTCAGCGAGGCTCACGGTTGGTCTACGCTCTAGAGAATGATCAGTTTTGTCTTTATAAGCAGGCTGTGACGGCCAGCTAGCCTGCGAATTATAGCGTTTCTCGAATGCCTACTCTTCCAGGATGCCTACTTATAGAGAAGGCTACGCTAATCACTTAGCCTATTGTCTTGAGGCTTTCAGTCAAAAAACTGTGCACCAGTCGAGTGGCAAGCGATATAGTGACGACAGAATCGACTACAGGTAGCAAGCACAAGCGATCGCGTTTCGCTTACTCTGTGGTTTTTCCCTAACTCTAGATCCCAACTGTAAATAGACTTATCAAAAATAGCTAATCAACGCGGCGATTGTATGTCGCTTCAGAATCTTCTCTTACCCATAGAGCTAACCCTCCGCCGCGACCTCTCGCGGCAATATAATCCTGCGTGACTAAGAAGAACGTGAAAAAAGCTTGGTCTCCTAGGGATTGTTCCTTGAAAGCAGCATTACGTTTTGATCCGCCGCGTAGCTCCCCTTCATAAATAGACCACGCGCCTAGTTTTACCTGTATTGCTGTAAAGTCAAAACCCAGACTGCTTGTCTTTTGCCAAAACCGAGTGGGGCCTTTCAGCCGAAGTTGGATAGGCCCACAGGTGACTGAATTAGTCACCTTGCCTTCGTTAGCATGATCACCTTTAGAAAGTGGTTCGTACGCGATCGCAATTCGAATGAGCCGAGGAACAAACCGCCCCTTTCCCAAGGTAGTAATAGCGCTTGATCCAGGACGGGGCGGCACTTTGCGAGTTCCTGAGACAAAGCCTAAGCGCCACCGGCCAATCAGTTGTGCATAGTCGTAATGTCGTTTGGTTCGTTTTCTCTCTTTCTCTGCCTGCAACAAAGCATCAATCACTTTACCAGCATCGGGTGCGCTCCCTTCGCCTTCAACATAGAGAACAGCCTCTGTAATCGAACTATGGATTGAGCTAGCAGTTGAATGAGTCATGATGCGTCTTTTTATTTTCAGCGCTTTCTCATGCGCTTGTCTATTAGCTTGTTACAGTTAGATCGGTTTCAATCTACGGACTACGAGGAAAGTCTTATGCCAGCAAGTATCGCTCCATCTCACGCTCAGGCCCATAGTAAAGTATCCGCCAATGACATTCCCGTAGAAACTAACCACCCGCTAGAACGTATCCATTTAGAAGTGACTAACGTTTGCAACTTCAAGTGTGAGTTTTGTCCTGATGCCATTATGGAACGCAAGCGGGGCCATATGGACATTGACTTACTCGAAAAGGCGCTAGACGAAATTGCGCAATACGATTTGGCTAAGATTGTCGCGTTCCATCTGATGGGTGAACCGCTCATTTATCCGCACATTTTCGAAGCGATTGAAATGGCGATCGCCCGCCAACTAAATCTACATCTGACGACCAACGGCAGTACCTTTCACATTCGCCCAGAGCACATCGAAAAGCTAGTGGCCTCCGGAATTCCCAAAGTTACAATCTCTCTCCAAACGCCCGATCCAGACACCTTTATTATTCGAGGCGCACCGCCCAATCTCAAACCAGAACAATATTTCGAAGGCATCACGCGATACGTACGAGCGAACCTAGCAAGCGAGCGTTCAAACACACGGATACATCTCAAATTTTTAGATACAACGCCGCATCCTTTTTTAGTGCCTCATAAGGCAATGCATGTCGTAGAAGGCAAAGAGCAAATGCAAAAACAATTGCGTGAGTGGTGCGATCGCCTTCTCTTTGACCTACCTGCTGACGACCCAAACCGCCCTAGCCAAACCGAGCTCGCTCGTCGCCTCGCCGCCCACAAGCCTGGACGCTGGCAAGTCATCGAACTCACGCCCAAGCTCGCCCTTGAAACCTTTCCCCTTGATAGCTGGGGCAACGTCGAAAGCACCACCGTCATCCCAGCTAGCTTTGGCTATTGTAATAGCACCACCGACCAGGCAGGTATTCTCTACGACGGCACCGTCGTCCCTTGCTGCAAAGACTATGACGGCAAAATTCCTCTTGGCAACCTGAACGACTATACGCTCAGGCAAATCCTCTATCAACAAAGACCTGCCTGTGGCTTACGAGAAGGCTTCGATAAGTTCCAGGTCATTAACCCGGTGTGTCAACGCTGCTTGGGTGCAGACACTCGGCAAAAATCGCTTTTACGTCAAGTTGGATCTATCGTCTATTTCAAACTATACAATCCCATCATGAAAAGACTTAATCCTGGCTGGGGAGAA
The DNA here is from genome assembly GCF_000155595.1 of Synechococcus sp. PCC 7335. NCBI lineage: Bacteria > Bacillati > Cyanobacteriota > Cyanophyceae > Synechococcales > Synechococcaceae > Synechococcus > Synechococcus sp. PCC 7335. Next base: position 1,110,560 of record NZ_DS989904.1, read on the forward strand.
GTATAGATGCGGTCTATGTATGCTTCGCAACAGACTCATTAGCTCTGAGCTATCATGCCCTGCTCACATAGCTTAGCTGTCGAATCGGACGCTGTACTCGACTATACAGCCCGTATAGGAATCCTCGATTGGTATCAGGTGAGCCGATTGAACACAGCAAAGAATCTTATCTTGATATCCTCTGGTAGGGATTGCATGAAGGATGACGTCGGCAAAAGCCCTTCAGATTCTGATACTAAGTTGTTACTGTATTCACTTCACTAGTCCGAGAAGACGCTGCCAAGACATTTGCTCTAGTCGCCCTGAACATGCCAAACCGACAGAGTCCGCTGCCGAACGCTAAACGCATCAGTAGCAATGTCGGCACCTCGCGCACAGACTTAATAAAGCCAGAAACCCCAAACTCTACTAATCCCCGTGGTCGGATAATTCCTTGCCAGATCGAGTCAATCCAAGACGGCAGCGTTTCCTCAGCCCAGTCTGCTGTCTTTACCGAGCCTGCTACCATACCCGTGGCTTCCAGCAGCTCAGAGAATCCTTCTATGCTGGAAAACTCAGGATGTGACCATTGGTCTAACAGTTGCCTCATCACCACCTTCTCCCAAAAGTTCAGCGGACGGCGGCGATCGTCTCGCTGATTCCAATCGCCAACTACCAGCAATCCACCTGGCTTTAGCACCCGCAGTAGTTCTTTTGCGAAAACTGCCTTGTCTGGCATATGTGGCCCTGCTTCTAGCGACCACACCACGTCAAAACTTTCATCGGGAAAAGATAGCGCCATGGCGTCATCTACCATGAATTTTGCGCTTAGTCCTGCTGGCGTCAGCTCCGTTGCCCGCTTTACCTGACCGGGACTAATCGTTACCGCTGTCACATCGAACCCGTAGTCCTTTGCCAGTACTCGGCTGCTACCACCAATTCCACAACCCACATCTAGCAGAGTAGAACCGGGCGCACACTTATCTAGACCGCCCCACTTCACCATTTCATGCACAAAATCATATTTCGCCTGTCGAAAATCTTTTTGTCTTGGCGGCGAACCGTAGTGCCCTAGATGAATATGCTCACCCCAATAAAATTCCAAAATGCCATCCTGCGTCCATTCGTCATAAGAAGCGGCTACGGTATCGGACGAATCATAGCGCCTAGCCGTTAGCAGGTAGGCAGCTAGACCGACGATAGGCAGTGCTATCAGCAGCAAAAGAAATAGGTTCATAAGAGCAGGGAAAACTAGAAGCGTGTTACATCTCTTCATAGTACTATTTTTGCCTGATCTAAACCTTTCGAGAGAAGAGACCCTGTAGGCTATAGAAGCTCGCTTCTTTTGCACTTATATGACGTCGGCTACTGAAAAAACCCGGTCGAAGTTTTCCTTCTCGAAACTGGGACCGGGGCTGCTGATGGCAGGTGCGGCGATCGGGGTTTCGCATTTGGTGCAGAGTACGAGAGCCGGCGCAATGTATGGTTGGGGAGCGCTGATCTTCGTGCTGCTAGCCAATCTGATGAAGTATCCGTTCTATGAGTATGGCCATCGGTACGCAGCCGCATCTGGCCAAAACTTGATTCAGGCGTATCGTCAGCAGGGAAAGCGCTTTTTCGTACCGTTTGTGCTGATTAGCGCTGTTAGCGCAGTTGGGAGCTTCGCGGTAGATGCGTTTGTGGCGGCTATGCTGTTGCAGTATCTGTGGTTGCCACAGGTCCCGGCTACGGTCTTAGCTATTGGAGTACTGTTTTTTTGCTGGGGGCTGATTGGAGTTGGACGCTATCGGCTCTTTGAGCAGGTGACGAAATGGTGCGTGATTCTGCTATCTGTTGCGACGGTGGCAGCGGTGGTGATGGCAGTTCGGATAGTGGTGATAGGGCCATGGTCGGAGCCAATTACTGATAGCTTCAGTTCCATAGCGCTGGAAGTTGCTAATACAACTGTCTCTAGAAGAGGTTCTATCTTCTCGATTGAGGCGTTGCCGTTTGTGATCGCGTTTATGGGCTGGATGCCTGGCGGATTAGAGCTTTCGGTTTGGCAGTCGCTGTGGGTGCAAGCAGACGGCGAAGATAGCGGTGAAGCGACATCGATGCCAGAAGCAAGCTTTGATTTCAATTTTGGCTATGTGCTGACGGTAGCGCTGGCCTGCTTGTTTTTGATACTAGGAACGCTGACTCTACCGCAGCAGGGAATGGCGGAGGAGCCAGCAGCGTTTGCAGGTCAGCTAGTGGGGATGTATACCAGCTATATTGGGGCTTGGGCGGAGCCAGTGATCGGGATGTGTGCGATCGCCGCTATCTTCTCTACGACCTTTACCGTCGTCGATGCTTTTCCCCGTACGCTAGAAGCTAGCATCCACGAGCTATGGCCTAGCACTCAAGCAAGTACTTTGCCAATTCGAGGGGTAATCGGCTTTACCATTATCGTCCTAGCTGCCCTTCTCCTTGGTTTATTTACCGCCGGGTTTGAGCCATTAATTAATACCATCACCATCATTGCCTTTGTATTTGCTCCTTTCTACGCCTGGCTCAATATCCGCAGTATTGACACGCTGCCTATAGAAGCCCAGCCCAAACCCTGGCTATCGCGTCTAGCGACCGTCGGGCTCATATATCTGTCTGGCTTTAGCCTAGTATTTGTGCTTTTCGAATTTGTTCTATGAAGCGGCAAGGCATAGCGACTGCATAGACAGAATAAAGGTGAATCAGGATGGGAATCGCTGAAGATCCATTTCTATCCCAAATGGATTTGGACTCACCTACTATCTTGGTTTTTTAGCTATCTTATATCTCAAGGAAGACCGCGATTCCGATGAGGGGGCATCGCTAACAAACTGTTCAATCGGAATCACGCTTACGTTCAACGTAACAGGGCGCTTTATTTCTCTAGCAAGGGCGTCGCGAACCAAATCTACCTGCCTAGAAGATATAGAGCCCGGTAGTGTTGCCACATCGAGATAGACAGCTAGCTCATCGCCCTGCTTCTGGATGTTCAAAGACTGGATGTCCATATCAGAGAAAGTACTACTCTCACGGATGAAGCTGTTCACGCTGATACGCGCTTGCTTCTTGACTGCTAAGTCTCGAAACGAGAGACTTAATGGGATGCCTAAACATAGTAGCGCTGTGACCGCAACGGTCATTCCTCTTTTTGCTCGCTGCACTGAGCCGTAGCGTAGGCCGAGAAATACCAGCCCGCCGCTAAAGATAATACCGACTAAGTTGGTCAAAAATAATAGCAGCGCGCCAGTAAACACAGCACCTGAGCCAAAGGCAATGCCGATACCCACTACACTGAGCGGTGGAACTAGAGCGACTGCGATCGCCACTCCAGGTAAAGCATCTGCAATCCCTCGACGAGACTTTGCTAACGCCCCTGCTGCGCCTGCTGCTAGCGCTACTCCTAGATCCAACAATGTCGGCTGCGTCCTGGCCAAGATTTCACTTGTTAACGTCTCAATCCCCGTCATCTTTGCGATTAGCATAGCGGTTGCCACCGTTAGCAACGCACCCAAAGCTAGCGCCAAACTCGCTCGCCTTAGCAGTCTACGGTTAGCCATAATCAACGCAAAGGCTATTCCCTCAATCGGTCCCATCAGGGGTGCAACAATCATTGCGCCGATGACAGTAGCGCTACTGCCAGAAAGCAAACCAAAAGTTGCGATCGCCCCCGATAAAAACAACAACAGATAGTAATTAGAAGAAGACTCCGCGCTACGCCAAAGGCTGCGATTCAAACTCGCAATTGGTACTGGTTTAGACTCCATCCAGTGCCAATTACCGCTATGACGGTCCTTTAGTACCGACAGCTTCTGATGACCCCAACCAACCAACCGCTTGCTTACAACAGCCAACATATTGACACGTCCTTTTGGATCGAAGATCAACTAGACATAAGCAAACCCTCTCAAAGACCATAGATAAAAGGCCTATAGATGAGAGGGCAATTCTCTGTGAAAGAGGCTGCGCCGACGCGCTGCGCTAGATAGTTAAATAGTAGAAGCCTGAAACCTTCCAGACATGTAGAGCATTATAGCAGTATTTATTTTTATTAAGCTGTATATCCTCGGACATATCGTTTGAGGCGACACTGGTCAGACCTCAAACCTACTTTCCACTTCCACGGGGGTAGTTCGAGAAATGGTAGTTCGAGAGATACAGTGTTCATATCAGTTTAGTTTCAACCTTTTGGGGCATACTCGCTACCTCTACATCCGCTCTAATACGTCAATACCAAGCAGCGATAGTCCTAGCTTTAGAGTCCGGGCGGTCAAGTCGCACAGCACTAATCGGGAGGTCCGCTGCGGTTCTTCTGCTTGCAATACCGAGCACTGATCATAAAACTGATTGAACTTCTGGCTCAGTTCAAACAGATACTGACACAGGCGGTTTGGCAATAGCTCTTTTTCAACTTCTGCTAACACCTCATCAAGCTGCAACAGATGCTTTGCTAGGGTTAGCTCACTCTCTTCGGTCAGCTTCACCTGCGCATCTAGGGTTGAAAGATCGATTTCTCCTTTCCGGCTAATTCCCTGCACCCGCACGTACGCATACATCATGTAGGGCGCTGTATTGCCTTGCAAAGCTAGCATCCGGTCATAGCTAAAGGTGTAGTTGCTAATTCTGTTTTGACTTAGATCAGCATATTTCACCGCGCCGATGCCCACTTTCTCGGCAACGTTTTGAATGAAGTCGTCTGATTCTGTTCTTTCTTCTTGTTGTAACCTGCCTTCTACATCAGTGCGGGTACGGGCGATCGCCTCATCTAGCAGCTCCTGTAAAGGTACCACCTCTCCAGATCTAGATTTTAGCCGCTTGCCATCTTCTCCTTGCACCAGTCCAAAAGGCGCATAGCTTAGCTCTACCGACTCTGGCACCCAGCCCGCCCGCCGCGCTACCTGAAAGAACTGAGAAAAGTGATTTGCCTGTCCCGCATCGGTTGAATAAACAATTCGATCTACCTTGTCTTCAGTAATTCGATAGCGCAGCGCCGCCAAATCTGTGGTTGCATAGTTGTAGCCCCCGTTCGACTTCTGCACAATCAGCGGCAGCGGCTCGCCGTCCTTGTTTGTAAACCCCTCTAAAAAGACACACTTTGCCCCATCATCTTCAACCAGCAACCCTGCCTTGTCTAAATCGGTCACAACATCTGCAAGATAAGGGTTATAGAAAGACTCACCGCGATCAATGATGTCCTCTGAGATATTCAACAGATCGTAGATCTTGCGATACGACCGCTTCGATAGCTGACAAACCCGCTGCCAGGCCTCTAGCACCGCTTGATCGCCTGCTTGCAACTTCACCACCGCCTGCCGAGCATTCTCCTTAAATGCCTCGTCTGTATCAAAGCGCTTCTTCGCCTGACGATAAAACGTAGCGAGTTCTCCAGTTGTAGAAGCTGCTGCTGCAGCTTGAGGGTCGGGGTACGCTTCTTGCAAATAGGCGATCAGCATGCCAAACGGCGTTCCCCAGTCACCGACATGGCTGACTTTGAGCACGTCATGCCCGAGAAATTCTAAGACCCTTGCGAAACACTCACCGATCACCGCTGGACGCAGGTGCCCTACGTGCATTTCCTTGGCAATGTTTGGACTTGGGTAGTCTACGATTACTTTTTGCGGCGGGTTGGCTTTGGGGACGCCAAGGCGATCGCTGCTATGCATTTCCTTTAGCTGCTGCTCTAGATACTCTGTTTTGAGCTTGAAGTTGATGAAACCTGGACCGGCGATGGAAGGCGGTTCGCAGATGTTGGTGACGTCTAGATTTGCTGTGATCTTGGTGGCGATCGCTCTTGGATTCATCCTCAGTGGCTTGGCCAAAGACATCGCCACGTTCGCCTGATAATCACCAAACTTCGGATTGTTGGTCCCCACTAGAATCGGGTCCGTTTCTTGATATTCGTCGCCAAACGCAGCCACCAGTGCAGCCTGCACACGATCTTTCAGTTCATTCAGCGTTGATTTCATAGCTCTATTGTCGGAAGCTCGCGCTGCCAGTGGTCCCTAAACTAATCACAATTGGACCTATTAATCATAGATGAACGATCCGGTAGTTTAGTCTCGAACGAATTCTAAGTCCCAACAGCATTATCAACAAAGCGATTATTCATTGATCCTATCCATCACCCACTGCCGAAACTCCTTCTTTGCTTTTCCTTGACTCACAACCTGAGCACGCCGTACAAATTGCTCAATCACTTCCCTAGTAAGCCAAGCTGGAAAAGAAGGACTTTGTTCCACCTCTACATACTTTCCATCGACCAAAACATCTATTCTTAGTTGCTTATCGTCATACCGCCACAGCTCTTCTACGCCTAGTCCCGCATAAGCCTGCAACTGCGTTTTAGAAGTTACGTCAATTTCAATTGCTAGCTCTGGAGGTGGGTCGACACCTAGATCTAGTCTTGCCTTGCCCAACACCCTTCCGTAGTTCCGAATATAAAAGCAGTCATCAGGCTCAACGGCCTTACTCATACGGTCATTTTTGAACGTGGTAGATCCCAGAGAAACATAGTCTCTGTCCAGCTCTTCTAGTACGACTTTGACGAAATCACCAATGCAAACTTTGGCAAACTCATGCGCAGGCATTGGTGCCACAATAGTTAACGTCCCCTCGCTGTAGGCAATACGAGTATTCCGATTCTCACCGAGTTCCTGCAAAATCGTCTTAAATTCAGACCAACTGACATCCTGAATTTCAACTGTCTGCCCCTCAGGTACCCTGATTTGTCGCAGTTGTAACGTAGCCATCGCGTCTTACCCTACAGATCACAGTCGCCATGTAAACCCCTATTATCGCGCATTCAGCCTTCAAACACCTTTTCACCCCGTTCATTACCGCTCTCCCATGCCCCGCCCGACAAAAGCCGAAGTCGCCGCCTGCCATGGCCAAACCATGCCAGACATCATCGCGCCCAATCTCGATGTGCTCTTCTGCGGCATCAATCCCAGCCTCTACTCAGTCGCCATCGGCCATCATTTCGGCAGACCCGGCAACCGCTTTTGGAAGGCCCTTCACAAAGCTGGATTTACCGATAGGCTTTATGACCCCAGCGAAGATGCTTCACTATTAGAGCTGGGCTACGGTATTACCAACATGGCCCCTCGTGCCACAGCTCGCGCTGACGAACTTAGCAAGGCTGAAATCAGAGCAGGTCGTCAGCTACTGGCAGATAAGATTCAAACCTACCGGCCAAAGTGTATTGCATTCTTAGGTATTACAGCCTATCGCCTTGCCTTTAGCATGCCTAAAGCCAAGGTTGGACCACAGCCTGATTGGAAAGATACACAGATCTGGGCGTTGCCTAATCCGAGTGGGCTCAACGCTCACTATCAGGTGGACGACCTCGCAGAAGTCTATAGTTGGGCGCTCGCTGCTGTAGAACAATAACGACTCAAACTACTCACATTCATATCGTTTGCGTCTATTAGCCACAGACAATACGAGCGTGATATTCGGCCTCGCTCATTACGTCCAGCACGCTGTCAATTCTGTCTAAAAAGACCTTCCCATTGATGTGATCGTACTCATGCTGGATGATACGAGCAACAAAATCGGTGAAAATTTGCTGTTGCTGCTGACCGTAGCGATCGGTGTACGACACCTCGATTTCTTTCGAGCGCTTCACTAGTCCTCGCATACCTGGAACGCTCAGACAGCCTTCCCACCCTGCGGTGACTGCATCAGAGTAGTGAAGAATCTGAGGGTTGATCATCGCAGTAGGATCCATCTTCGGAGCATGAAGATATCGGAGGTTTGGGCGTGAAGCGACGATGAATAGCTGCAAGCTATGTGAAACTTGAGGCGCGGCAATACCGACACCATTTCTTTCAAGGGTGAGCGATATCAACTGATCGATCAGCGTTTGAACAGCGGGCGTATGGACGTCGCAGACTTTGTCAGCAGGCGATCGCAATACTGGATCTCCTAGCTCTGCAATCTTCAAGATCTTAGTCATCAAAAAGCCTCATGCATAGAAGAACTTAGCTATAGCCAAAGTAGACGCTACCATTGATTTGAGTACTTAATCGACCTGGTAGAAATCCTACGAGCGACCCGTTTGAACCGGATAAGGACCGGGTCGTACATCTAAGGTAAGGGTTTGGCCATTGCGATTAAGCGTGAGTTTGATCGCTTCTCCTAGAGCCGTTTCTGATACAATCTGCTGCACCTCATTCGCTTCAGTAATGGTTTGGCCATTCATTTTCTGAATCACATCTCCCTTACGCAAGCCCGACCGAGCAGCCGGAGATCCTTGTACAGTAGCCGCAATCACAACGCCAGAATCAGTCTGCAGCGGCGCATTGAACTCCTGGTTAGTATCAAGCTCTGCTTTAAGCTCTGGCGTTAATGTGAGCATCTGAATGCCTAGGTAAGGATGATCTACGCGGCCGTCGGTCACAAGCTGGGTCGCAATTTGTCTGGCTTGGTTGATTGGAATAGCAAAGCCTAAACCTTGTGCATTGCCAATGATAGCGGTGTTAACGCCAATGACTTCGCCGCGCTCGTTTAGCAACGGGCCACCCGAGTTACCTGGATTAATAGCCGCATCGGTTTGAATGAACTGCACCCGCTTATCGGGTACGCGAATTTGAGCACTGGTCCGCCCGGTCGCACTGATGATTCCGGCTGTAACTGTGTTGTCTAGACCAAGAGGATTGCCGATGGCGATCGCCCACTCACCTGGACGAAGGGCGTCTGAATCGCCTAGCGTCACAGTGGGTAAGTCTCTAGCATCGACTTTGATAACGGCTAGATCCGTCAGCGAATCTTCGCCGATCACTTCACCGCGTAGCTCCCGACCATCCTTCAAGGCTACCATCACTTCGTCGGCGCCTTCGACAACGTGAGCGTTGGTCACAATCGTACCGTTCCCATCTAAGATAAAGCCTGATCCCGTCCCTCTTTCTACCCGTGAGCGTGGACCGACATCACCAAAGAACTCACGAAAAAAGGGGTCATCAAAACCAGCAGGTAGGCGATTCGTAACCGTTCGAGCTGAGTTGATCCGTACAACTGCAGGACCTGTTCGATCTACCGCATCAGCAATGAAGTTGGCACTACCAATCAGCCTCTGCGTACCTGTTCCACTTTGTCCGATCAATGTCTCGGACTGGGCCAATGTCTCGGACTGGGCCAAGGTTGCGCTCGGGTTAGCAGAGTCAGAAAACTGTGCCTCTTCATAGCGAGCCAGTTGAGTGGTAGCAGCAGTAGGCGTTATCTCTCGATTGAGCAGCAGCACAGTACCGGCACTAGCAGCAGTAACAAGGCCATATGCCAGCGCCTTTTTGAACCAAAAACGCAAGTGAGCCCGACTAGCCGAAATAGCTCGACTAGCTTGAATATCACCAGAATCGGTTGATGCGATTACGCTTTCACTTTGTTCTCTTTCAGGCTGCTTCATGTCCAGTTTAGATCCAGTTCTAAATAATTATGACTACCCAGTTTTCGTTCTAACAGAATTGCTTAGTATCTGTAGTCTTATACAGTGCCAGTTTAACCATCACCAGTTTGAATACAAACGAACGGAAGGTAGAAATAGCGCGATCGCACTTGTCCTAGTAAAAGCTTTCCTATGATTTTTATAAATATTCAGACGCTTTCTCAAAAGTTTAAAAAGTCCTTAGAACCTTTAGCCAATCAGGCATTCTCGTATCTGATAATAAGTTGATTCCCATACTATCTATGGATATTGGACTACTTTAGGATGCTATATCTAGTACGCTATAAGCTCCTCAAAAACGTCACCCTCAAGCGTCTGTAGATATGAACACTCTAAGCGCAAGAAGCGTAAGGCATCTCTAGTCTACTGCTTGTGCAAAGACGTAGCTGAGGCATCAGCTCGATCAACCTATCCCATAAAACAGCTTTATTCAAACTAAGGTAAGCTCACCTAATCTTTGATCAGGGACTGACGCAGTTTGTGTCGGTACACCATTATTCACAGCAGACTTACCCGACTCCCATCCCAAAATGCTAGAGGTGGACCTGTGGCCGTCATCAAAGAAGACATTTGGAATCAAGTTCTAGAGAAGCTAGCTTTGCAGCTTAGCCCACCGACCTTCGAGACCTGGATAAAGCCGACCAAAGTTCAAACTCTTTCGAATGATCAGCTGGTACTTCTGACGGACAATCCATTTGCTCGCAACTGGCTGCAAAAGCACTACCTAACCCAAATTTCTACTGCGGCAGCAGAAGTGCTGGGCCATACGATCAATGTTACTGTCACTGTCAAAGATAGAGATGACACAGAAAAGCCGTTAAGCCCCTCGGAGGCAGCAAACGATTCTTTACCTGCAGCTAGTGCTGATACGAGAGGAAAGGCTTCGTCAAAGACTAATCAGAGTTCTTCTGCTCTCAACCCAAAAGCTATTTTCTCACGTTTTGTAGTGGGTGCTAATAACCGCATGGCTCATGCGGCGGCTCTAGCTGTAGCCGAATCACCTGGTCGAGAGTTTAATCCTTTATTTTTGTGCGGGGGGGTTGGTCTAGGCAAGACCCATTTGATGCAGGCGATTGGGCACTACCGCATAGAGAGCAATCAGCAAGCAAAGGTTGCCTATGTCTCTACAGAAACTTTTACCAATGATCTCATTGCGTCTATCCGCCGCGATACGATGCAGCGCTTTCGTGAACAGTATCGAGAGGTTGATGTCATTTTAGTTGATGACATTCAGTTTATTGAAGGTAAAGAGTACACTCAGGAGGAATTTTTCCATACCTTTAATACGCTGCATGAAGCAGGTAAGCAGATTGTATTAGCTTCTGATCGTCCCCCCAATCAGATTCCAAGGTTACAAGACCGACTATGCTCTAGATTCTCTATGGGGTTGATAGCAGATATTCAATCTCCCGACTTTGAGACGCGCATGGCAATTCTGCAAAAGAAGGCTGAGTATGAGCAGGTATCGATTGCTCGCGACGTCACTGAATATATTGCTTCGTCGTACGTAACAAATATTAGAGAGCTAGAGGGCGCACTGACTAGGGCGATCGCCTATACCTCAATCTCTGGTCTGCCGATGACGGTAGAAAACTTGGTGCCGGTACTCAATCCGCCAGTTGAGCGTGTAGACTCCTCGCCTAAATCAGTAATAAAGGCCGTTTCAGACGCTTTCAAAATTTCATTAGACGATCTTAAAAGTAACTCTCGTAAGCGTGAGATCAGTCAAGCCAGACAAGTGGGTATGTATCTAATGCGTAAGCATACTGACCTGAGCTTGCCAAAGATTGGCGATCAGTTTGGCGGAAAGGACCATACGACGGTGATGTATAGCTGTGACAAGATCGCACAGTTAATCAAACAGGATTTGAATCTGGCCCAAACTGTTCGAGAAGTCAGCGATCGCATCACTTTGGCTTCCAATAGCTAACCACCTAGCTGACTAGACACCGCCTGATAAAGTACAGCGCAACTATCTAAGTCTTAAAGCGTTCAGAGTCTCTGCTTAGGTGATCTGAACGCTTTTTCCGATGCTAGAAACTTAAAAATTAGGCAGGTTGCCTTGAAGTGCAAGTGTTAAGAAAGATTACTTGTACTCAGGACGTGCCTGTGGAAAACTCTTATATTCCTGTGGAAAACCTGTGGAAAGAATGTATAGAACTTTAGCGCGTCTGTGGAAAAGAGTCCATTCACTGCAAGGCCTGTGGAAAACATCTTCTGTTTTCCACAGGTTTTCCACAAGGGATATTAGTGTCAAACGTTTGCATAGCTTGGTAGTGTCGAAGTTATTCCAGCTTTCCACAGCCTCTACTACGACTATTTAAAATTATGATCTAAAGAGATCTAAGAAGGAAAAGAGCAACTGTAATGCTCAAAACAACCGCTTGCCTCTCTAGTGCCCTGAACTATTACACTGGGCAAATAGGGTGATAGTATTGGTCATCTTCAAACCCTGATTCCCCTATTAGTAATTGCCCTTTCTTTCCATAAACACCAAGCGATGAAGTTCAGCTGCGCGCAAACCGAATTCAATTCCCAATTTTCTCTGGTTAGCCGAGCGGTCCCCACTCGCCCTAGTAAACCTGTCCTCGGTAATGTCTTGGTGACTGCCGATGCAGCCGCTCAAACAGTCACCCTAGTGGGATTTGATGAAACCTTAGGGATACAGACTACCTTCGCTGCTCAGGTTGATGAAAGTGGGACGACAACACTTCCAGCTAAGCTTCTAGGTGACATTGTTTCTCGTCTACCCAACGAAGATATTGACATTAGTGAAGACAACGATGAACCTGTGGTTACACTATCGTGTTCAGCCGGTCGATATCAGGTTCGTGGCCTTAGTGCAGAGGACTATCCTAATCTTCCTGAGATCGAGTCGACAGACACTGTCAAAATATCGGCCGATGCCTTAGTTGAAGGTCTGCGCGGTGCCCTTTTTGCTACCAGCAGCGATGAGACTAAGCAAGTCCTAACTGGTGTCCATCTAACCGCCATGGACGAAAGTCTAGAGTTTGCTGCGACGGATGGTCATCGTTTAGCTGTGGTCAACACGATTGATGAAACGGGCACGTCTACGCCTGATCTAGAAATGAATGTGACCATTCCTGGGAAAGCGCTCAGAGAGCTAGAGCGTATCCTTCAAGCCTATCCTAGTAGTGAACCCGTTGCTCTCAAGCTAGATGAGACTCAAGTTGTGTTTGACTTAGGTCGTCAGCGAATTACGACACGTCTGCTAGACGGTCAGTATCCTAACTACAATCAGCTTATTCCAAAGCAGTTCGAGCGACAGCTAACGCTAGATAGAAAGCAGTTTGTCTCATCTCTAGAGCGAATTGGGGTGATAGCCGATCAACGGAATAATATTGTCAAGCTAACGATTAGCAATACGCAGCAGTCGCTAGCTCTTTCTGTCGAGGCTCAGGAAGTAGGTAGTGGGTTAGAGAACCTCCCGGCTCAAGTGACGGGTGACGACCTAGACATCGCCTTCAACGTTCGCTACCTACTAGAAGGATTAAAGGCTTTGCCTACCTCTGAGATTCAGGTTCAGTGCAATACAGCAACTAGTCCGTCCGTTTTAAAACCGTTAGGAGGAACGAAAATCACCTACCTAGTTATGCCTGTGCAGATCCGTAGTTGAGATAGGTCGTTGAGACGGATTGATTCTACTAACGAAGACCTCTTGGCAAAGACCTTCATTCAAGCGTTAGTACCAAAAAACTCTATTCTGTAGTCTGATACTTTTACGCCGGTCTCAGCTTCTACGTACGCTAGTATTTCTTCAGGTAACTCAACATTGATATCAATGATCCTTTGCGTATCGATGCAGTTTACATGGCTATGAGATGAGTTGCTGTGACCGTATAATCTGCCCTCAGAGCGTTCTACGCACTCAATGATCCCCTTCTCTGATAGGGCCTCTAGATTTTGATACACTGATGTATGACCAATTTCTCTACCCTGTTGGTTAAGGCGGTCATAGATCTCTCTGGCAGAAAGGTGGTTCTTATCCTCCCACAGCAACTCCAGGATGTAACGTCTTTGTCGACTCAGTCGCATGCCTAACTCCTGACATCTTTTAATCGCTTCGTCTAAGGATTCTATGGATGCTGGAAGATCACTAAAAGTGTGCATGGTAGTGTTTAGGTGTCTCCCCACTAAAACGTAGTCACTTCCACTTTAGCCTGAAGAACCAACAACTGTCTATCGAGCTGTGATCAGTGTTAGAGCAAACCTAAACCAAAGCTGTGGCGAGGGAGGAATAATACCTTCAAGAATTGACAGACTTATAGACTAGAGCTGGATTTGCTCAGTATGACTGTACTTAACCACACTGACTAAAGATTGGCTAAAAATGACAGAGTAGATGTTTGCACTGCACTAAGTATCTTCTACTAGGGCAAAATCCTATTCTCTATTCTGTATATTGGAAGTCCTTTGGTGGCTTTGTTTTGTTCGTCTGCTCCTTCGCGTGGGAGCGTACCTCTTTGCAGTTTTTCAAGGCGATGTTGAGCAGTCTTGCTGCTCGCTAGTGTCTTTAGGTCATCTAGGTTACTAGTTGATGCGACTGATTGGGGTTCGATAATGTCTAAATCCTCAGGAGCCACGTCTTTCTGGTTCGCATCTAAGCTAAAGAGCTCTGATTCGTCAGTCGATGAGTTAGCCAGTGAAATATCCGGTAGTTTTAGACTCGTCGCTACTTTAGTGTTTGAAGAGTTAACGTTACTGACTGCAGCTCTCTTTCCCTGTGTGATAGGCATAAGTTCTGGGGTAGGGCTAAATACGACGGATGGAACATTATTCCTAGCAGACTGTCCTTTCGAAGCAGGTTCTTTGGGGAGTGGTACTACCAACTTATGTGCTTTCTCGTTTGGAGAGAAAGCCTTCAGAGCCTTGGAGACAGCGGAGATACGCCTCTCTTGGTCTCGGCTGATGCTACGGACATTATTCCCTAATCCAGGCGCGTTCCAATTGCGAGTATGAGGGTCGTGATAGGCATAGGTTCGCGCCCAAAGGATGGCCTCTTCTCCTTTCATTTTGAGTCGACGAGCTTGGGCAAGCCGCTCTATATAGCCGCCTTTATCTAAGGCAGCTAAGGGCGCTTGATTTGCCAAATCCAAGGCATTTAGCTTTTCTTCTAGAGATAGTTGTATGCCCAATCGTGTTGCCTGTTCCTCTATCTGATAGCTCTGTCGTTTGAGGCGCTGAAGCTGTTTTCTATCAGCCTCTTCTGGGCTGTTGGCACCATGTTGATATGAGAACGTACCTAGGTTCCACACACCATTGCCAGGGTCAATATGACCGTAGTAAGCGTTAGTGCGATCGCCACTCCAATGTCGGGTTCCTTCCGCGCTACCGACGGTGCGAGCTACGAGGGAGTTACTGCCGTCGAGAAATATCCAGTCGTCGAGAGTAGTCCCGTCTAAGGAAGTCGCCTTGATATCAGGTGGCGGATCGAAAGGTATACTCCCAGAGGCTGAGGACTTAGTGAGTGCTGTCTTTATGGCTGATGTCCTTGATACACTATCTAAATTGGTTGGTTCAAATGAGAGTTTTACCTCTTTTAAAGAAACTGGATTTGAACTGAAGCTCCTAGAATTAACAGAGTCTGACGTAACAGTCCGGGAAGCTATAGTGGCTGTGTCAGCGTTTTCTAGTGGAGAAAGTGCTGAAGTTGAAGAGTTAGTCCCAGATTTATTGTTTTCTTTGATCGCAATCCTGCTATTGGAAAAACGAAGTCCGATGTCGTTTGCTTTGGCATGAGGTAGCTGCTCTGGTTCGGGCTTAATAGGCTTGGTTTCGATGTGTTCAGGCTTTAAACGGTCAGTATTATCATTAGTCAGTTTGGGAGGAAAAGGTGGAAGGAGTTCTTGAGCGTACCCTAGTGTGTCAGATTCAATCGGAATGGGTACGTTTGGAACAGGGACAGGTTCGTAGCTTTCTATCGAAGCGCTGGTAGTGTTGACCCGGTGGTGAGGATTTTTTGCGGCTGGTCTTACTTTGTTTGGGAGGGCTTTAATAGCTTGAGAGTTGATAGCGTGAGAATCGAGTTGTGATAGTTCGAAAGCCATACCTAGCTTAGTCTGTGCAGCTTGAGCAGATCTATATAGGCTAGTCCAGCCCAATAGGGAGGGCAATAGGGTAAGAACGAATAGATTGGGAAATTTCAGCATCTTTGAATCCACACAGTTGTGAAAAGAAAAAACATTTACAACAAACAGTGAACAATAGACAACGAGTGCTAGCTCTGTTCTTTTGAGGATGTCAGGCTATGTTCTATGGTTCGAAAGCTTGTTCTAGAACAGTTCTAGCTGGCTCAACAATGATCCATGTGCCATCGGGCTGTCGTCGAAGAGTAGCGAAGCTAAGGTACTGGCCTTTTCCAATTACCTTTCCAGCTTTCACTGAACCATAGCTCACATCACTTAATCCACAGAACCGAAATAGGTACGCTGGGATTTCTGGCGTTGAATACAGCGTACAATCGTCTGATTCGCTGAGTTCTAAGTCACCGTCAAAAGGTGCTTTAACCTTTCGACCTTCCAAGTACAGGGATATGTCACCTAGACTACCGGTGACTAGATTTCCAGCAATTTCGTCGCCTGGATTCAAGGTCCACTGTTGCTGTAAAGTGATACTACGAGATTCTGGAGTAGTGGAGGCATCGCAGCCTAATGCTATGAGGCTACTAAAGAACAGAACATAAAAAAGCCAAATAACTTTCATGGTTAGTCAGTAAGCAAGAGATAAAAGAACAAGAAAATTACTCAAAGCTTGAAATCATAACCTGCATATTCACCATCTTCGTACAAGATGATAAGCGCTTTATCTGGTGCAAATGCAAGTGGGTAAGCTTCTCTTTTTGCCTCAACACCAGCACGAACATTTATGGGAGTTAGCTGACAGTATGGCTGCTCAACTACCTCATGGATACGTTGCATACTTTCTCGTTCTGGAATAGTTAGAAGCTCGGCAAGTTGCTGCCTAGAGAGCTGCGCAGAGTCTATAACTTCCCCTGTACAAACGGTCGAAAGTTTCTCAGTAGCTGATTTTGAACCTATTGTTGGAATGAAGTCCATTGGACTACGGATAAGAGTCTTAATATCGTTGAAATCTGTGAGCAAACTAAATAAGGAAATGATTAATCCACCAGCGATAATCGGTTTGAAGCCAGCTGCGGATGTTTTTTTGGTTGGCGGGGACTGTACCACGGTTGTGACTCCTGCTGTGATTCCTAAAGAGCGAAAGATTTCTCTTGAAAAGAAGCGAGTTTATAGGACGCTGCCTAGGAACAAACCTAGAAGCACTGCACCAGCGCGAAAGGTTGCATGCATAGTTTTGGACTGTGAAAGAACAGCACGGTAGATTAAATAAGCGATAGTGCAAACGATCACCAGCAACAGCGGCACCTGGAAACTCGGATAGTTAAGAATAAGCGCGTTGAGGAAAACTCGTAGGATCGCAGCGCTAGCACTCCAAATCGTTGCATCTAGCCAAGAAAAGCTGCTGCGAAGATCAACATCAGCAGAACTTCTCTCCACTACAGGTTGAGTTTTGGTGATAGGAGAAGCTTCCTTCTTTTTACTTTGTTTTCTTATAGCCTGTCCTAGATTAACAAGCAGGCGCTTATAAGGTTTTATGGTTCGTTTTGTTTGGTTGAGGGCTAGATTAGGGGCTTTTTTTTGTTCGCATTTAGGGCTGCTGTCGTTTGCGTATATTCGTTTACTTCTGTTTGAATGTATGGCAGAGCCTGCTGATTGACTAGGTTCAAGACAGTCACGCAACGTATGATTAGAGGCTGTTGGCTCTGAGAAAGGAACTGTTGATGAAAGCTGTTGTCGCGCGATCGCTGCGTTGTCTATAGCGTCTGTTTCTGCCTGATTGAGATTGACAGTTGAGTAGCTAAGATGAAGCTTTCCATTCCTATCAACCTCGAGCTGGGGAATAGAAGCAGTAGAAGAGTGTTCTATGAATTGACCAATAATATCGAGCTGCGGATGCACTCGCGTACCCCTGCGGCGATGAGAGAAAGCTATTTGTTGAGCGGAGCGTTTTAGGCTCAATAGTTCGCTCGCTTGCTGCTGCGAACGCTCATTAATGCTGCTGATTAGCTCTGCTAGTTGAGGTAGCTCTCTATCAATGACATCGTAAGCTCTATTTCGTGATGAACTATTTCGAGAAGAACTATCTAAGGAGTCTAAACGAGAGTTGGAACTAGAAGAGCTAGTACACATTCTGCTTCCATCAAAGCTGCCGTGCAAACTCTCGTATGTTTGATGCTCTAAACGGTGCTTTAGCGTCTTAATTGCAGTCGCTGAGGATCTAGTCTTTGCCTCATCTGATTGGCTAATAGAAAGTGGTCGTTGACTCCTAGACTTTTTTGTGGATATCTGGTCCAACTTAGACCCCGCCCAAGGTGACATTCCGATATCACTTGCTGATTCAGCTCGTAGAGAATGCAGCTTTTCACGAATTGCTTGAAGTTCCATGTCGTAGTTTCTCATGTCTCTATACGCTAATGGGCTCAGAAAGTTGCCAGCCTTGATTAATACAAGTGTACTATAAATCAGATAAAAATCAACTTATGAAAATAACGCCAGCATCATCTGCCTCACGAATCGAATGGCTGCGATTATTGATATACGCCTGTCAAAGCCCTGATATCAGGAGGATTCACTTCATACCGTATTGATGAAACGATATCGGCCAGATAACCAACTGGGTGATAGCTTAGGAAGTGGTTGCTAGATTGGTGGTAGGCTCGATCAAGCCTTCAATGCGAGTTAATGCTGCTATCGAAAGATTGCTTGGTAATCTTATCAAGAGGAACTGATTAGGGAAGGATGTGACTAACGGTTTCTATTCGGTTGGTTCTGTCGAAGAATCAGTAGTTTGCATGAAGTAGGAGTTATGAGCCGATGGCAAAAGCTGATTGGCGGTTTTCTCATCACGTAACACAGCAATTCGGGCGTTCTGATCCTAGATATGTGACTCAGCAGCCAGAAAGCTCAACAGTACATAGCTCAACAGTACATAGAGAGCCAGATCATCCGCTCTATCACTCAACAATGGCGCTCCTACTTGCCGGACAGGTGATACACCGGTTGCTAAGAGGGCGGTTTGGCCAACGCCAGATCATGGACCACCTAATGAGTGCTGGTCCGCGCTGTGTGGCGTCGGTCATTGCAACCAATGTCTGTGCTGGGCTCATCTTTGGAATTCAGACAGCTCGGGAGATGTCTCGTTTTGGTGCTGTGAGTTCTTTAGGAAGCGCATTTGCAGCTGGCTACTGCTCTGAGCTAGCGCCTATCTTGACAGCGGGTGTACTGGCTTGTCAGGTAGGGAGTGCATTCGCCGCCGAGATCGCTGCTATGAAACTGACCCAGCAGATTGATGCTTTAAAGATGCTGCGAACAGACCCTATTGACTACTTGGTCATGCCAAGGGTGATTGCTTGCGCTGTCATGCTGCCAATGCTAACCGTCTTAGCTCTAGTTTGCGGTGTGATGAGTGGCGGCTTCTTAACAACCTATTATTATCATCTGCCGATGGGGACCTTCTTAGACGGGGTACGCGGTGCTTTGAGTGTGTCTGATGTCCTGCTAATCATGGGTAAGGCAATACTGTTTGGTCTGGTAATTGCGATCGCCAGCTGTAGTAGAGGATTAACTTCAGCACTTCATGGCAAGGGTGTGGGACAGTCGGCGACTTCGGCTGTGATGATGGCCTGGATAGCGCTATTTTTTATCGACTTGGTGATTGCTTTTCTTGCTCTGTTGGCCATAGTGACCTAATTGGCTGACCTAGTTGGCCAGTGATGAGGAGATTTCAATTCGTTTGCTCAAGCCCGTTTATAGGCTGAACTCACGTTGTCTACCCTTCAAATTGCTGCGTATGAAATTGTGCGTACCGCCCACCTTGCGCTAAAAGCTCTGAATGTGTTCCCGATTCTAAAATCTTACCGCGCTCTAAAAAGAGAATTCGATCGGCCTGTCTGACTGTGCTAAGCCGATGGGCAATGATAAAAACCGTCCGGCTTTGCATGGCCCGCTCTAAGGCTTCTTGTACCAAAGCTTCAGATTCGGGATCGAGCGCGCTGGTTGCCTCATCTAAGATCAATATGCGTGGATTAAGTAGGATCGCCCGAGCGATCGCAATCCTTTGTCGCTGTCCACCCGAAAAGTTGTTCCCCCGTTCTTCTACCCAGGTGTGATAGCCCTGAGAAAACTGGCGGATAAAATCATCAGCGTTGGCTACTTTAGCTGCAGCCTCAATCGCATCGTAGTCAAGCTCGCTCTGACCATAGGCAATATTTTGGGCAATGGTTCCAGAGAACAAAGCCGTTTCTTGAGGAACGGTACCAATCTGATGGCGTAAACTAGCAATTGTCACCGTTTTGATATCGATACCGTCTATTAATATCTCTCCTGCTTGGGGGTCGTAGAAGCGAGCCAGTAAGTTGACTATGGTAGTCTTGCCTGCTCCAGAGGGGCCGACTAGGGCAATGACTTCACCTGGGCTAACAAGCAGATCTAACTGTGTCAGCACAGGCTCTAGTGAGTCGCCGCTACCATAGCCGAAGCTAACGCTGTGGTATTCTACTTTGCCGGTAATAGCGGGTAGGGCGATCGCATCTTCTTTTTCTACTAATGTGGGTTGTAAGTTCATCAGCTCGAAAATCCGCTCTGCTGATGCCTCGGTCTGTTTGTATAGGTTGTAATGCTGGGTAGTGAGATCGATCGGGTTAATTAGAATGGCGATCGCAGCTAAAAAAGCGACAAAATCTGTTCCTTCCATCTGTCCAATAGAAATTTGCCACGCACCCACTAAGAACAACAGCATAATGCTTAGCGCCTGCAACAAACCCACCGCCGGATATTGAACCGATGTCAGATACTCTGTTCTAAACCGGGACTGACGGTTGAGGAGAGCTTCTTGGTGAAACCGCTTCTTCTCGTAGTCTTGGGCCGCAAACGCCTGCACAATTCGAATACTGCTAAACACTTCAGTCAACAAAGAAGACAGACTAGAAATCGCCGTCTGATTTTTTCGAGAAAGCTGTAGCTGCCTTTGACCAAACTGCCCAATCAGCCAGGCAACAATCGGCGCAATCACAATACCCGTCAGAGAAAGCTGCCAGTTGAGATAGAAGATATAGGCTGTAAGCACCACGATTTGTAGGATGCAAGAAACAAACTGCTGAGACATCTTGAAAATGACTTCACCGACCCGATCCACATCTTCGGTCAAACGGTAGGTCAAATCGCCCGTCTGCGACTTGGCAAAGTAGTCAATGCCCAGTCGATGCAGGTTAGCGTAAGCTTTCTCTCTAACTGCCATCACGACATTGAGTGAGCCTTTTGTGGCCGATATCCTCTGTGCGTACAAAAAAGCGCTTTGGATCACAAAATCCAGCATAGCTAGACCGAGCCAGTAGGCAGTTGTCCTGACATCGCCACTACCAATTGCCCCAGCGGCTTGTTTAGCTAAATGTGGCAGAATTGGCACGGTAATCACATAGCCCACTACGCAGATTAGCGTGATGATGAACAAAGCTTTTTCCGCTTTGATAAAGGGCCACAAATAGCGATAGCTAGAGACTTGCCGGGTGTGAAGCTCGTTTTCTTTTGAAGTATTTTGGGTGACAAGGTTAGGCGCAGAGGTATTCACGGGCGATCGCTCAAAAACTGTTGTATTCAGCCTATGTATTAGGACTAGTTAGGCACTTGCTGTGGTAGCGCTTTCTGATGAGCTTGAGGCTGTAGCTTGATCTAGATGGGTCAAAATCAGATTCGCAATTCGAGCTGACGCCCCAAAAGGCCCAAACCGGGCCTGTCCATTTTGGACGCAAGCCTTTGCATAGTCTTCGTCTTCAACTGTCTTAACTACGCAACCTGCGGCCTCCTTTAGAATTTCTGCGGTCGCAGCGCGTTTACCAATCGTTTGCACAGATAACCCCAGCAGGCGGTCTTGCGCTTCAGCAAAAGCATAGGTAAATTGCGGTCCCTCCCCGGCAATCTGCACGATGGGCTTGCCGATTGCCATCGCCTGATCTACCGCTAACCCGGCCATGCCAACAACCAAATCACACTGACAGACAATGTCACTAAACGCATCGCTATAGCAAAGAATTTCTACAGGTTTCGCATAGTTGGCATCCTTCCCTGCGCTTAGGACCATCCAGTTGCGATCGCCTGAAGTGTGTCTCGTCCAATGCCACCCCATATCTGCTGCCATCTGCCCGGCTTCGGCCATTACGCTAGGGACTAGCGCTGCTCTAAACTGTAAGGACGGATTGAGCTGAGCGGCTTCTAGAGCGAGCTGCATTTCCAGCTTAAAATTGCGTATGGCCTCGGCGGTTCTAGATCCTGGCAACAGCGCGACCATTTTTGCTTCGGTTAGCTGAATTTCCTTGCCAGCGGGCCGAAGTCGATCGAGTGAAGGAATTCCGCCAAAGGTCACTTTTGCTAGACCCTGCTTCCTTAAATCTTCCGCGGTGTAGGCATCTCGAGTAGCAACTGCTCTACACCTTTGGGTATTTAGAATTTGCCACAGAATCAAATCCATGTTTAGTTTGCCCTCGTACATAGCTGACAACGGCGAGATAAAAGAAACAAACGGTTTGCCGCTGAGATAAGCGAAGGCTTGGCCAATAGTGTCGCCAGTAGCTGCTACAAAATCGACGTTGCCGATATAGTCTCGCATGGCCTGGTACTGCTTCCAAGTCATCGTTAGCAGACCAGCGCGGACATCGTCTATCAGCCGTAGACGGTTCATGTATGTGAATCCCCCAGAAGGGAGAGTGTAAGTAGGGCCAATAATAGGCACGTCTATTTTGCGGTAGGCATTGCCCTCACCTACAATCGGCAGCGCTGCAATCTCTAGTTCCGGGCGGATGGCGCGCAGTGTTCTGATGATGTGAGAAGAATGATTGTCTTCACCGTGACCGTTACTGATATAGAGAAGGCGTTGGGGCATAGCATAAGCTCCGGGCGAGCTGAAATATTATCGTACACCGCCACTGGATGGGGGCTTCGCCTGTTCACTCTTTTCTGTAGCTAGAATGGTTACCTTCGCCTAACCGCGACTAGCAGCCGTTTGCTTGACGGTGCAACCTTTCGCGCTTTGCCCGTAATTCCCTATAGTTGTAGTGCATTCGATGCCGACTGTGTAAGTCTCAATTTGCGTTTATACGGGTTGTCAAAGTGGGGCATGAATGCTTAGCCTTAAAGTCGTCTTGCTCAGTTTCATTTACACTCAATTCCTTTGATATGGCTATTCGTTTGGTTCGTCGTGGTTTTGCTATCAGACCGAGGGATAAAAGGCCGGGTGTTAGCAGATGGGATGTCAAAAGACTAGGCAGCATGCTCGGTGCTGTGCTAATGGGAACATCGCTACCGTTGGGAGGTATGCAGCAGGCGATCGCCCAGCCAGCCCAGTCAACTCCAACGATCGACGAAGTTGTAGATTGTGAGGTGCTGATCGTTGGGGGTGGACTCTCTGGCACCGCAGCCGCTTATGAAAGTCTGCGCTCTGGCCGCACTGTCTGTATGACAGAAATTACCGACTGGGTGGGTGGACAGATCTCTTCTCAAGGAACATCGGCGCTAGACGAGGCCAGCAAGCAGCGATCGCTTCTCTATTACCCAGAGGGCTATAATCAGCTGCGCCGCACCATCGAAGCCATTCACGGCGAGCTAAATCCAGGTGATTGCTGGGTGAGTTTATCTTGCTTTTTGCCCGCGGATGCCCATACGATTTTGAGCAACATGCTAGAAGAAGCCGCCAATCAGGGCGGAGGACAGCTCAAGTGGTTTCCAGCAACGGTCGTGAAGGAGCTAGAGATTAGCGCCGATGGTCGGATGATCGATAGCGCGATCGCCATTCAGCATGCTCCCCAACCTGGCACCCCGCTGCTCAACGCCTCCTTACTATCAGAAACCTTTTTAGACAGCTATCAGTACGAAGATTCTGAGCGACTGACGAAGCATATTGTTCAGTTCGTGCCAGCTGTAGGCGATGGCGCCGATACAGGCGATCAAACCAGCGACTTACCCAAAGCCGACTGGTACGTAGTCGAAGCCACTGAAACTGGAGAGATTATTGCGCTTTCTGGTGTCCCGTATCGACTCGGCTTAGATCCTCGCTCCCATCTTAACCCCTCTTCTCCTACCGAAACCGCTGATCCCTACTGCACGCAGGGATTTACCTACACCTTTGCGATGGAACGTATGGCTGCGCCGCAACCGCAGTCAGAACCAACCTACTACGAGCAATATGAGCCCTATTTTAGCTATGAGCGATCGCGTCCAGATAACGACTATTTTGACTATGTCTTTACCTATCGCCGCATTGCCGCGCCCGATCCAAGACCAGAAACGTCCCAGTTTGGCGTCTCTGCTGTCGTACCTGGCGATATCTCTATGCAGAACTGGACCTGGGGAAATGACTATCGTCCTGGGACCGCCAAAGACAACTTGATTTTCAGTGCCGATCAGCTCGCCGCCACTGGGCAGCTAGAAGCCGGGGGCTGGTTAGGTGGACTGAGAGTAGATGCGCTGCGTAAAGCCGAAGAGAACGCCTTTAGCTATTACTATTGGCTAGTAGAAGGCGACACCGACTCGCAGCTAGGCCCCGACGTCAAAACCCCTGCGCCCAATCATCGGTTTCTCTCTGGCTTTGATAGCCCGATGGGCACCGCTCACGGCCTTTCTAAATATCCCTACATGCGAGAGGCTCGTCGAATTATTGGTCGGCCATCAACGACCTATCCCGATGGCTTTAGCGTCAGTGAAGTAGACATCTCCAAGGTTGACTATCGAGATGATTACTACAGAGAAACGTTAGGCGACAGACGCTATCTCTCGCTTTGGCAAACGTTAGCAGGCTTAGAGGCAGCCAGTGTGATCGCCAATGAAGTCCCTGCAGAGGACATTGAGAGGCGATCGCGCTCTACTATCTATCCTGACGCTGTCGGCATTGCCCAATATGCGATCGATTTTCATCCCTGCATGGCCGAATATCCTTTCGAGACGCCTGGCAATACGGAGCGCGCCAATGTCCGCCGGGCCCACGGCCAAGCCTATCCCGCTCAAATCCCGTTGCGAGCGATGATTCCGCAAAAAATAGATAATCTGCTAATCGCTGGCAAAACGATTGCAACTAGCAACATTGCCGCTGCGGCCTATCGAGTTCACTCCTTTGAGTGGTCCGTCGGGGTTGCAGCAGGTGCAACCATCGACTTTGCACTAGACAACAACCTGATGCCCTATGAGCTAACCGATCAGCTACCTGCTTACGAACCCGAACTAGAGAAGCTGCAGAAAAGGCTTAACGCCGATGGTAACCCCACGGCCTTTCCCGATACGTCCATCTTCAACCTAGACTGGGAAGAATGGCGAGTTTGGTAGAGAGCTGCCGTCCTTGATCTTGCCAATCATAGCTGTGCCATCGAATTTAATATCCCAAGTGAGGTTTGTCTGTTGATAAGGTGGCTGCTAAGTTTTGATGTCAACACTTACTCAGCACGTGCTTTATGGTAGCTACAGACAGCTGGCAGAACTGGATAGTTGCAATTGGCTATTTAGCATTTACTGTTTTTATTATTTGGCAGGTCGTGAAACCCCCTAGACACTAATTAGCTTCTCTTTGGCGGCATGACAGAGAGAGGTTTCGCCTTACTTGTGCCTGATAAGATAAAGAGCCTAGGCAATTTTGTTCAGTACATCCAAGCGCGGATATGGAGCCAGTCGCGGTGATAAAACGGTTGATGGTTTGGCTGCTTAGGCAGTTTCAGAAGATTGCAGAGGTCTTGTCCGGTCGGCGAAGAATGCGATCACCAAACACTACGCAGCAGATTACCCCCGTCACCGATTCATCTGAACCTGGACAAGAGAATGCTATCCCCTCAGATATCAGCCTCAACAACATCAACATTAACTCCGTAGCACCCGTAGCACAAAGAGTTTCTCTATCAACGATTCCTGCACAGGAGTTAGAAGCGCTTGAACAGCAAGCCGAGACCTTGAAGGATATAAACAAGTCAGCGACCGATCCACCTGCTGGGTCAAGTCAGGATCTAGTAGAAGATGCTGATATCCATAGAAAACTAGATGCGACTGCCGCTGCTATCTCGGGCGAAGAGTTCGTCAACCCTACAACACAGGCCGCAGTATCAGAACTACTACCGTCCGATCTAGATACTCATACCCCTGTCGGTGATGCTGCTTGGTCTCCATTGTCCGTAGAAACTTCTGACGATGATCAGCCTCCCTCCATCCACGATCTGCTACCTGCTATCGAGCCAGAAGAAGACTCTGTAGGTTTGGATTCTCCAGCCGCCATCTTTAGCTTTGACATCTATGAAAGTGAAGTAGATGAAGTCGGTGATGCAAAGGAAAGAGATGAGATAAAAGAAAGCGCTGAGGTAGAGCTAGAAGGAGGTGATGTAGAAGAGAGTCTTGAAGCAGAGACATCTGTTCTCTCTGTTTCCTATGAAGAGGTTGATGAGCTAGCTCCACTATCAGAAGTTAAAGAAAGTCTATCTACAACCTCCCGCGCGCACTTTGATGAAGAACAGATTGACCTAGTTCCAGAAAGCGAGGAACAAGCTGGCGAAGAACAAATCAACAAAGAACAAGCTAGTGAAGAACAGTTTAGTCAATCCCAGCACGCGCAAGCGCAGACCGTTGGAGAATACTCCGATGTAGAACAACTTTCAGAAGTGGTTAGTCGAGAACGAGCGCCTACTTTGAAAGATTCCTTTATCTCAGCACCTGATAGCGTTCTTACTGCGCCAGTCATAGAAGAGTCGGTTCTAGAAGAGATAGATCCAAACAAGTCAGACTTGGAAGAGCCGGTTCTAGAAGAACCTAATATAGATAAGTCTGAGCCAGTTAATCCTTGGCTAACTGCTATCCCTGCGGCACGTCAGGAACCAAATCAGACTAATTCAGAAGAGCTTGAATCTAAGTCTGGTACAGTCAAGCTGCTGTTTACGATTAAACCAGGAAACTACCACGGTTACATCGCGCCAGACGACGGCTCAAAAGATATTCTCTTCCATCAAAGGTATATAAACGCCGATATTTTTGACAAGATAGAGCGAGGTTCTTCTGTGATTGCCACTGTTAAGGTGATGGCTGGAAAAGCTTATGCGACCCACGTAGATCTCTTATGAGCCTTTATCTCTCTTGAAGATCTGTATGAAACGCTATAAGAAGAGTCGATAGGCTGGATTGTCACTTTCGTTCCAGTACCGATAGCCCAGGGTTTTGAGAAATGATTCCCACTGAGCCATCTCTTGTGGAGGGACTTGCATCCCGACGACGATTCTGCCGTAGTCTGCGCCGTGATTGCGGTAGTGGAATAGGCTGATGTTCCAATCTGGGCTCATTTTCGTGACAAAGTTAGCTAATGCGCCCGGTCGCTCAGGAAATTCAAACCGATAGAGCAGTTCGTTTTGAGCTAGCGGTGACTTGCCGCCTACCATGTGCCGCAAATGCATCTTGGCTAGCTCATCATCAGTTAGATCTAGCGTCTTAAATCCATTGTCTCTAAACTTGTGGGCGATCGCCTGCGCATCGGCTCTATTTTCTATCTGAATGCCCACAAAAATATGAGCTTGATCGGCATCTGCAATCCGATAGTTGAATTCGCTAAGGCTGTGGCTACCGAGGATATCGCAAAATTTGCTGAGACTGCCTGCCCGCTCTGGAATCGTAACGGCAAAGACGGCTTCTCTTCCTTCTCCTAGCTCGGCTCGCTCGGCTACAAAGCGCAGACGATCAAAGTTCATATTGGCCCCACAAGCGATCGCCACCAACGTTTCTCCCTGAATTTCTTCTCGCTCTACATAGGCTTTGATACCTGCGATCGCGAGCGCCCCAGCGGGTTCCAAAATTGAGCGAGTATCTTCAAATACGTCCTTGATCGCGGCGCAGGTATCATCTGTAGTTACCAGCAACACATCATCGACATACTGTTGGCACAGACGAAACGTTTCCTCCCCGACCTGGCGCACCGCTACGCCATCTGCAAACAGGCCTACTTGATCCAACTTGACACGATTCCCTTTTGCTAATGATTGACGCATGGCATCAGCATCCACCGGCTCCACACCAATGATCTTAACTTCAGGACGTAAGCGTTTGATATAAGCGGCAATGCCCGAAATTAAACCACCCCCCCCAATCGCAACAAAAATGGCATGAATCGGCTTCTGATGCTGTCGCAAGATCTCCATGCCGATCGTTCCCTGCCCGGCAATGACGTCTGGATCGTCAAACGGATGCACAAAGGTAAGTCCTTTTTCCACTTCTAGCTGGCGTGCGTGTGCATAGGCATCGTCGTAGGTGTCACCGTGTAAGACAACGAGTCCGCCTCTGGCCTTCACCGCATCAATCTTGACTTGCGGCGTCGTGATCGGCATAACAATTACCGCTGACGTACCCAATTCTCTAGCGCCTAGCGCCACCCCCTGTGCGTGGTTGCCCGCAGAAGCTGCAATCACCCCACGCTGCAACAGTTCTGAAGGTAGCTGCGCCATTTTGTTATAGGCACCGCGTAGTTTGAAGGAGAAAACAGACTGTACATCTTCCCGTTTTAGCAGCACCTGATTACCTAGCCGCTCCGATAGCCTCGGCGCGATATCTAAAGGCGTTTCTTGCGCCACGTCATAAACGCGGGCCTTCAAAATGCGTTCTAAATAGTCAGAATAAACCACTAGGATGCCAATGGATGATGAGCGTCACTCTATACTGTACGCCCTATACTGTACGGCTGATGTGTCTAATTCGACCCTAACTACTTTACAAGCGCGGTAGCATAGTGCGACTTGGCTACACACCATCGCGGCTTATCTCCAATATATCTATCATGTCTACTCGCATTAGAAACTTTCACCCTAGCGATATCGAGGCTTTAGTCCATATATACAATCGCTATATCGAAGAAACAACAATCACGTTTGACATTACGCCGCACACTATTGAGTATCGTAGAGAACATTGGATGTCTCACTATCACGCCTCTGGCAGACATCGACTGTTGGTTGCTGAATGCGATCGCAAAGTAGTTGGCTACGCTAGCAGCAGCCAGTTTCGCACAAAAGCTGCATACGACACTTCTGTGGAAACCAGTATTTATTTAGATATGTCATTTCGCGCTAAAGGCATTGGTACTCAGCTCTACACTGCTCTTTTTGGTGCGTTAGCTAAAGAAGATGTGCATCGTGCCTATGCGGGTATCACACTGCCAAATGATGTTTCTATTGGCATTCACCAAAAATTTGGATTTGAGCAAGTAGGGCTGTTTAAAGAGGTTGGTCGAAAGTTTGGAAAATACTGGGATGTAGCTTGGTTTGAGAAAACAATTGGAGATAGGTAGGCTATATTATGAGAAAGTCGCCTTCGAAAGCGTTGCAGCTTTCAAAGGCGATAGTGTCAGGAGTCTTTACATTCAAGCCAGTACACTCAAGTCAGAGACTTTGGTCAGAAGAAAGAAACGAAATTGGTCCTATTGGCACAAAGCCTAGTTAGGAATCGATGATTTAGAACAAGTAGCCAATGCCTGCAGTAAAGCCAACTTCTTCATCACCTGCGAACGGCTTGTAGTTGATAGAGCCGTTCGCAACGTAGTTACGAGCGAAGCGATAGTCAGTTCCTGCAACCAATGCAAAATCAATCGCGTCATCGTCACCATCGCCGCCTAGCTCTCCGCCGATACCTGCACCGACAAAGGGCTCGAAGGTTGCTCTACCAGCTCCGACAGAGAAGTCGTAAGTGATAGGAACTAAATAAGAGACATCCTCATCATCGTCGAAGTTAAAATCTGTAGCAATAGAAGGACGAACAGAAAGATTGTCGACAATAGAAAGCTTGCCATTGATAACCAGGCCATCCTCACTACCGCCGATGCCGATGTAGCTGTCGTTAGGAAAAGTTTGTGCCTGAGCTGTGAAAGGGACGGCTAGAAGGGCAGTAGCAGCGATCGCAACAGTAGCCGACAAACGAGAAAAGAGTTTCATGGAACGGTCCTCACAAGGTTAAAAGTAACAGTATTGAAGCTGTTGAATTGAGAGTGCGAAGGCAAGAAGCGTTTGGTTTAGAAACGTTGTTCCGTTTCGCATGTTTAAGTTGTATCGCTTGGAGAGATTAAATGCGTTTTCGCTATGGACACTTTGTAGAGGTGGACTAGGAAATATCTCCCTCTATAGGCGTAAAATCGCTGTTTTTCTGTGTGCCAGTTAGGGGTAATGGCTGTTCTTCGTTCTTGAGCAACACGATGGCCTACTTCGCTACAACAACTTGCTAATTACCTTGAGGAGCGGTACTTCTAAAAGGGCTGTTGTTGATCAAACCTTTTTAGAGAGCTGACAATGGATGGACTCATGGTAGGTGAAGATGGGCGCTGTAGATGCTGGTGGCCAAAAGATAAGACAGACTATATTGACTATCACGATAGTGAATGGGGCGTACCTGTTGCCGATGATCAGCGCCTATTCGAAAAGATCTGTCTAGAAGGGTTTCAATCAGGTTTAAGCTGGCTGACGATCCTGCGCAAAAGAGAAAACTTTCGAGCTGCTTTTCTTGACTTTGACTACAGACAGGTTGCTCTATACAAAGATGCAGATGTAGACCGTCTGGTTCAAGACAAGGGGATTGTGCGACATCGCAAAAAAATAGAGTCAGTGATTAATAATGCCAAACGCGCCTGTGAGCTAGTTGAAGAGGTCGGCTCGATGTCAGCTTATCTCTGGCAGTACGAGCCTAAGCCATCGGATCGGCCCTCTCGCTGCGACTATGAAACGCTGATGACGCTTAGTCAGACGCCTGCCTCAGTGGAGATGAGTAAAGATCTAAAAAAGCGTGGCTGGTCTTTCGTGGGTCCGACCACGGCGTATGCGTTCATGCAAGCCGTGGGAATGGTAAATGACCACGTAGAGGGCTGTGAGTGGCGATCACGCACCGAGGAGTTGCGAAAAACGTTTAGGAGGCCAGTGTTGTAGGTTAAGCACATGGAAGGGATAGGGCGCGTAGATCTAGTAGCCTGCATCACAAATTTTCAGTTTGCCCTTAACCACAGCGGCATGATCAGGGAGAATGGAAATATTAACTTTTTCTAAGCCTTCTTTGAAAACGCTGCTCACTGCATCGAACGCTTCATAGGCTTGAAAGAGATAGATGTGTTTAGGACATAGCTCTAATGACAGCAACCCAAGCTAAGCCCAAATCTGCTTTTCCAATAGATTTAAGTGCCTACAAGCGAATCTCGCTTGACCCTTCTAATAACAAGCTGACCGACGAACAGCGCGATGCTCTACAGGCCAATATTCAACTTTGTCGTGAGGCCATCGTTTTCTTTACCGCAACCGGCGGAGCGCGGGGTGTGGGTGGTCATACTGGCGGTCCTTATGACACCGTGCCTGAAGTGATGGTCCTAGACGCTCTCTTTAGAGGCAATCCTGACAAGTTTGTGCCGACTTTCTTCGATGAAGCCGGCCACCGGGTCGGGACACAGTATCTAATGTCTACGCTCAATGGTGATTTACCTGCCGAGCAGCTAATGCAGTACCGCGCTGCGGATTCAAAGCTACCTGGCCACCCCGAGCTAGGTCTGACACCCGGCGTAAAGTTTAGCTCTGGTCGTCTTGGTCATATGTGGCCGTTTGTAAATGGTGTAGCGTTGGCGAATCCGGGTAAAACGACTTTCCTATTGGGCTCTGACGGCGCGCAGCAAGAGGGTGACGATGCAGAAGCAGCTCGCTTAGCCGTGGCCAAAGGCATCAACGTCAAGCTGATCATTGATGACAACGACGTGACGATCGCTGGTCACCCTTCTGAGTATTTAGGTGGCTACAGCGTCCAAAGAACGCTAGAAGGTCATGGCATTAAGACACTCGTGAATGACGGTGAAGATATTGATGCGCTGTATGCAAATATCTGTGAGGCGATCGCCACTGACGGCCCCATTGCCGTGATTTGTAAGCGCCCCATGACAGTTGGCATTGAAGGCTTAGAAGGGAGCACTCACGGCCATGACGTGATTCCAACTGATTTGGCCATAAAGTACCTAGAGAAGCATGGTCGCCAAGAAGCCGCCGACTATCTTAAGAACATTGAAAAGCCTAAGCACAGCTATGAGTTCAAAGGCTCTAGCGATGAGGTCGGCTCTAACCGCAATGTCTTTGGCCAGGCGACGGTAGAAGTGCTAAGCAAAATGAGCGATGCTGAGCGCAAAGAGAAGGTGCTAGTTGTTGACTGTGACCTAGAAGGCTCTTGTGGTCTAAATCACATTCACAAGGCGTATCCCGAAATCTTCGTCAGCGGCGGCATCATGGAGCGGGGCAACCTCTCAGCGGCGGCAGGCTTTGGTATGGCAGAAGGTAAGCAAGGTGTCTTTGCCACTTTCAGCGCGTTTCTAGAAATGTGTATCTCTGAAATTACGATGGCGAGGCTGAACAAAGCTAACCTGCTTTGCCACTTCTCTCACTCTGGTATCGATGATATGGCAGACAATACCTGCCACTTTGGTATCAACAATATGTTTGCTGATAATGGCCTAGACGACGGCTATGAAACTCGCTTGTACTTCCCAGCCGACGCCCACCAGATGAAGGCTTGTGTAGAAAAGGTTTTCCACGATCCCGGTTTGCGTTTCATCTTCTCTACTCGAGCAAAAGTCCCCATGCTACAAGATGATAGCGGTCAGACTTTGTACGATGGCGATTACACCTTTGTTCCTGGTAAAGATGACGTGATTCGCGAAGGCACCGATGGCTACATCGTTAGCTTTGGTGATGGTCTCTATCGCGCGTTGGATGCGGTCGAGCGGTTGAAAGAAGAGGGTTTGAATATCGGCCTAATTAATAAGTCTACGCTCAACGTTGTCGATGAGCAGATGCTAGAAAAAGTCGGCAAGTCGCCTTTGGTCATGGTGGTTGAATCATTCAACGAGAAGACTGGTCTAGGTGCTCGCTATGGTACTTGGCTGCTGGAGCGCGGCTACACGCCTAAGTTTGCCCACGCGGGTACACACGAGGAAGGCGGCGGTGGCCTTTGGGAGCAGTTCTATCACCAAGGACTCGATCCTGAGAGCATCATGCAAAAAGTGAAGAAACTAGCTGGTAAGTAGACCGGCGTTGCCTGCGGTAGGAAGTCGACATGCTACTACCTACCGCAGGTGATAGTCCCTAAAATCTCTACTACTACACTATCTAGTGCGTTCTAGTGCGTTGCTATTAGCTACTGTGCTCGCCTAATCCTTCTAAGTTCAATAGTGCATGGCTTCATTTTCCACTCGGAGAACTCGCAACCTCAGGGGGTTGCAGAGAGGACTTATAGCAAGGGCTAAACACCTAGTGTGTGGCTTTAGGATAAAGCCATCCGCGAAACAAGCGAGCTATCCGTGGCATGACCACATAGGTCAATAGGAAAACGGTCAGCGTCACCAAAGTCAAAGCACGCAATAAAGCAGGCATGAACTGCAACAGCGGCCCAACCGCATAGCCTAATAGCTGAGCTACTACGAACACAGATAAGGAAGTTAAAATCGCCATCTTATAGCGCTTAGGCGGCTGCGTAGCTAGTCTCCCTGGTAGGGTAAACCAGGTCTCGAAACCCGTCAGAATTTGAATATCTTGATCGCGTTGAACTAGCGGCTGAGCCTTTTCTATCCAGCGTTTGCGAATGGGTGAATCTATCCACTGCTTGAGATGTTTGTAGGCGTCAAACTTGAGGATAATGGCATACTCAGAAGATGTAGAATCTTGAGGGCGAATGAAACTAACCCCGCAATATCCTTGAAACTGTTGCGCCACTGCTGAAACATCACGCAGCCACTGCTCATACTCCTGTTGTTTGTTCGGCTTGACAGCATGTGAAATGACCGCCGTTACCTGCTGCTCGTGGGTATCAAGCGCAGTCTCAGAGATTCTCTCCATAATAATTCCTGTAAATAGAGCCACAGTTTGAGCTAAGTACCGATCGCCACCCAAATGATATAACAATCGGCACTTAGCTCAAGCCATCACTAGAAGCAATAACGCTTGTTCTGTAAATGGTCAGCACTATCCCGCTGATGTATCGCAGCGGGATAGTGCTGACCATTTATAACTAGCCTCGGATGCATACTCAGTAAAGAAGGCTAAGCCTACACACACTAGCTGACTAGTTAGCATTGCCTATCCTCCCAGAATTTTCTAGTAAAGTAGGAGCGTAATTGACTAGATATGACCGATGGCAGATACAGCTACGGCTCGAAAGGCCTTTGATTTGTTCGCCCAAGGCTGGGCTACCGGCAACTTTGATCCTTACATCGCTTTACTAGCTGAGGAGATGACTTTCTGGTTTCCTACTGGTGCTCATAGGGGCAAGTTTACTGGTGTGACGGGTCGACAAAAAATGATTGCTAAATGCCAAGACCACACCGTTGGAGGAGATAGGCTAACCCTTCATCCGCCGCAATATACCTTGACTGATGGCGCTTCTGTGATGTTTGAGTTCGAGGCAGAGGGACTCTATGTGGGTGAACCCTATCGCGGACACAATGCGATCGCCTTCGAAATCGAAGCAGGTAAAGTCGTCGGTTTTCGGGAATATTTTGGCGACTTAGGCGTATAGTGCACAGTGCTCCTGACGACCGACGGCTAGCAGGCTCCTCTAGTTTTAGTCTTGATCCGATAGAGAGAATGGCTAGTGGTAATAAATAGGTGATCGCGGTTCACTCCTCCAAATGTTACGTTCGTACATACTTCTGGAATTGGTATCTTACCTAGCAGTTCACCAGCAGGCGAATATATCTGAACGCTGTCTTGAGAGCTAGTGAAGATATTCCCCTTTGCATCTACACAAAAGCCGTCTGGTTGACCCGGTTTAACTACCGCAAACATCCGCATGTTAGCGGCTTTACGTCCGTTGATAATGTCATATACCCGAATGTCATGACACATCTGTGGCCTTTCGACAGCAGAGGTATCAGAGACGTAAAGAAGCGTCTCATCGGGGCTAAATGCTAGACCGTTAGGCCGCTCCATGTCGGTGATAACGGCATTGATTTCACCTGTGCCTGGATCGAAGCGAAAGACAAAGCTGCCCGATTGTTCTTGCTGACCGCCACAGCCTTCTTCCGGCTGAGTTAGGCCAAAAGGTGGATCGGTGAACCAGAGTGTCCCATCACTTTTGACGACTAAATCGTTTGGGCTGTTTAGCCGCTTTCCCTGGTAGCGATCAACTAATACACGCCACTGCCCCTCTTTCGCTTGACGCACGATAGCGCGATCGCCATGTGAACAGGCGACAATACGACCTTCTAAGTCAAGCGCATTCCCATTTTGAAAGTGAGACGGTTCTCTAAAGACACTAACGCTGCCATCATGCCAGCGGAGCATGCGATCGCCTTTCACATCGCTCCATACGACACTTCCATCCGAAGGAATATAGACAGGTCCTTCGGCATGTCGGGAATCGCCATCGAGCTGTACCAGAAGGGCCTCCGAAGAGATCAGCTCATGCATACTTTCGACAAACATCTCAATCTGGCTGTTAATCATATCAGTCTTCGCGATGATCTAGTCCGATGGCTCCTTGGTAAGGCGAGAGGGCTCTTCTAGAGCCTTTCGGACTAAAATTAACAGAAGATTCAGTACTGGATGTTATGGGCCAAACATAATAACGTTCATTCGGTGGTGCTTTCCCTTAGCGTAGTGATAAGAAGCTCAATAGCAAGATGGTAAGCTCTATTGACTGCAAATGACTGCAAAAAACGAGGGGACTTATCTTCCAAACGGCGGTTTGAGGGTAAACGGGTTAGCCGCAGGTGTATGATCCTTGTGTTGAGAAGAAATTTGGAGCGATCGCATCATGAGCGCAGAATACATAGCCGACGAAGCCGCGTTTGATACATTGATCAAAGAGGATTCTGTCGTGGTTGTCGATTGCACAGCTAGCTGGTGCGGACCTTGCAAACTAGTTGCCCCGCTAATGGATCAGCTTTCAGAAGAATTTGACGGAAAAGCAACCGTGTCCAAACTCGATCTAGATAGCAATAAAGCGGTTGCTAATCGGTTTGGTATCAAGAGCATTCCTGCTGTGATGTTCTTTAAGAATGGCGAACTGATGGATACTCTAATCGGTGTAAAGCCCTACTCTACCTTTAGTGAAGCAGTGACTTCCTATCTATAGGAGCTTTTTTAGAAGCTGTTTCTTGTAGGGATAGGAGCAATTATATTTGAAAGAGTAAGGTCTAGAAGCTGTATGGGTAATCCAAACAAAAAGAAAGAAGATCCAAATCTAATCAAGACGCCACCAGAGACACTGTTCGCGCTTCTGGTGGTAGCGCTCCTGGTGCCGTTGCTGTTAGTTGGTTTCATTTCGCACTAGATAGCATCGTAGGCCCTATAGTTGAGCTAGTAGTGTCGCTTGCTCACGGTTAGGACTTCTATTGATATCTATTCCTACTTAAGGTTAGATGTAGGGTGGCAGTCTACATCTTCTGATCAGCTCGTATGTCTTTAACCGAAATTTTCTCGGCTGGTGGCGTGGTCATGTGGCCGCTGCTGCTGTTTTCTTTGTGTGCGATCGCGGTTACTATCGAGCGCGGTCTGTTCTGGTTTCGTATCAAGAAGCAAGAACGTGATTTTGCCAAAGACATTTTGCAGATCTACCGGGCCAACCCATATGCTGTTTTTGCCAAACTGAAGCAGCATATCGACCTGCCAGTCTCTCGTATTTTTCTAGAAGCGCTAGAGCTGAAAGGCGCTTCTCCTAATCAGTTTCGGCTAGCTTTAGAAAGCGCTACGCAGGCAGAACTTCCCTGCTGTTTGCTAATCTGTTTCGCGGCTTTTACAAGCGCCAAGTTGCGCTGCTGCAAGAATATGGCGGTTAGTTAGAGATTCTATACGAGTGGCACTACCAGGCAGTCAATGGCAAAGAGGCGACCTATGCGAGTAATTGATAATGAAGCGGATGAGCCTTTAACAATCAACATTTTGCCGATGATTGATGTCATCTTTGCGATCTTAGCCTTCTTTATTATTTCGACGCTGTTTCTAACCCGCTCAGAAGGCTTTTCTGTAGACCTACCAGAAGCCGAAACTGCCCAGTCTCAGACGAAAGTACTGGTGACTGTGACTATTGAGCAAAATGGCGATATTTCTATAGATAAAGAACCAGTGACTTTAGACCAGTTGGCTGAAACTGTACGGGAAAAGGTTGGCGACCATGAAGGCGCACTAGTCACCGTGCAGGCGGATGAAACAATCGACTATGGCCGCGTAATTGCCGTGATGGATAGGGTAAGAAGGGTCGAGGGTACGAGCCTAGGAATGGCGACCCAGCAGCCAGTTCAGACGGAAGCAGCGCAGTAAAATAAAGGGTGTGGTTAAATTCAGATTCATACTTTGAGCACAATCTTTGAGCGCAATCAGATATCTAACTGTGGCGGTAGGTACAGCACGATCTCTTTCCATTCTGCTGACTTACTACAGTCTACTGGAAGTAACAGCTCGTCAACTGCTTGTCGAATAGGCATTCGATCATTGAACACGAGCATTCCTGACATGGGAACTTCTCAAACTATAGCTTTGGTCACTTAGCTTACGGCATGGTCATTGGCTATAACCCTTGTGCTTCAACAGGCTAAGTGACTCGCAATGCGCGAATGCATCCGCACCTTGCTATAAGTGCTCATAAGCAAAACCTGGCATTGTTGCTCTGTTATGGGTGGGCAGGATACGATCAAATCATTACCTACCTTCGCTTTGTCAGCTGGGCAACAACGTCTACAATCTCCTGTAGTCCAATGGGCTTAGGAACATGTACCTGAAATCCGGCTAAAAGCGCTTTGGTGCGGTATTGATGTTCTGCAAGAGCTGTCAGGGCGATCGCTGGTACATCACTTCCCTGGTGAGCTCTTCGAGCGCGAATGTTCCTAATAAGTGCGTACCCATCTGAGTCAGGTAAGATAATATCAACAACAAGAATATCTGGTTTAAAAGTTTCGAAAGTCGCTAGCCCACGTTCAGCAGAGGCCACCCCTCTTACTTCTGCACCATAAGCTTCTAGCATTAGCTTGTACATCTCTAATGCATCTGGATAATCTTCTATCACCAGCACCTTGATTCCTCGAAGAAGAGAATCTTCTATTTCCCCTGAAGCTCTTCGACTGCCAATGTTTCTAGAATCAATCTGAGAACCAACAGCATCTTTTGAAGCTAGAACTGGCACCAACTCGCAAGAGAGCGTCGGCAGCTGAATAGTGAAGGTGCTTCCCTTACCAGATCCACCGCTTGCTACTTGGATACTACCTTGATGAAGTTCCATGATGTAGTGTGAGATTGAAAGTCCTATCCCTAGTCCTTTTTCTCGTCGATATTTGTTCTCTGCTGAGGTGTCCGGCACCTGCCAAAAACGCTTGAAGAGATGAGGAATTTCTGTTTCTTTAAGTCCACGGCCAGTATCTTTGATCGAAATCGAAATTGCACTTTCCTCAACCTTCAAGCAGACTTCTACTTGCCCGTTAGCAGGAGTAAACTTCACAGCATTAGACAGTAAGTTCCGAATAACCTGCTGCAGCCTGACAACATCGGCCATTATGTGTGTTGACAACGCATATACTTGAGGAGGTAGTTTGTCTGTGTTACTTTCAATGGATTTTTCCTCGCTCAAGATTGAGCCCACCGCTTGTGTAGGAAGAGGCTGAGCCTGGAATGAGATATGAAGTTGTTTTGAGCTAGCTACTATGTTGATAGCATCGACCGCTTGGGCGACTATCTGCTCTAGCTGATCATAAGAGAGCAGCTCTGGAGTGAAAGAAAGCTTTCCCTCCATAATACGCGAAACATCTAGAAGATCTTCAATGAGGTTCTCTAGCACCACGGTGTTTTTCTCAATCACCTTGAAAGCGCTTTGGACAATGCCCATCTCTTCAGGTTGACTCTCTACAAGGGCCACCCAACCTCTAATGACTGAGAGCGGAGATCTCAGTTCATGAGAAACGGTCGCCAAAAAATCATCTTTAAATCGATTAGCTTGTTCCGCTTCGTTGCGGGCGGCGTCAGCGTCAGCTAGGAGTTGTTGGCGCTGTTCGTCAAGCTGATAGCGTTCGGTCATATCCCGCCACGTCAGAACAAGACTATCCTTAAGCTTGGCAGCTCGTAAATCTATAACAACCTGTTGAGTTATTGACTCGTGCCCTTGCAAAACAATCTCTTGTGCCAAAGGTCGGCCCGAAACTAAAACGCCAAAGAGCTTACTGAATAAGCTATTACCGCTATCTCCTACGCCTGCTCGTTTAAAGGCTGGAACCGCAGCGTATATAGATTTGCTGATTGCCTCTTCCACATGGAGTGATAGATAGCTGCAAGCTGCTTTATTAAGATAGCGGATCACAAAGTCCTTTACTACGCCTTCATCTCTTTGAGCAACAACAACAGCTAACGGATCTGTCATCGTTTCGGTCAATGTATAAAAACTCTTCTCGCTTTCTTCTCGTTCAAGCGTTGCTAGCCGAAGGGCCTGTTTCTCTTGCTTTTCTCTGATCGCTCTTTCAACAGCCGGTGCCAATAGCTCTAAGCGTTGTTTAACGATATAGTCTGTTGCTCCTGCCTTAAGCGCTTCTACGGCTCTTTCTTCACCTAGAATGCCTGATACTAGAATGCATGGAACATCAGGACATATATCCTGAATAATTCTAATAGCGCTAAGACCATCGAAGGTAGGAAGTGAATAGTCTGCTAATATCAGATCGATCCGCTCAGATCCTATTATTGAACGAAATTCAGATTCGGTTTCGACTCGCGTAAAATCACAACTGACCTGCGCATTGGTAAGAATCGCAACGATAAGCTCGGCATCAGTAGTGCTATCTTCGAGTAGCAGACACCGCAGCTGATTTGAGTCATTTGATACTCGATTCATGTCTCTCACGTAAGCGCTTATCTAACACTGCGATTAGTCACTATCAACTTCTGTTGCCGAGCAGTCATCAAGTGCGTCTGTAGCTAGCAGCGATATTCCTGTGTGCAGAAGCTTGAGCAAAGTGCGCAGGTCTAAGTGCGCAAGTCTGAGCAAAAATCTAGAACCGAGCGGCGCCTGGATTCTAAATTTGCTCTAGCTACTTGTTAAGAAGGCGAAGCTCGTGGTTCGGCACATAAATACAGATATCAGCTAGCTAACTGGCGTTAGATATTTAGTTGGCTGGTAATTGACAGAATGCTATCTACGTAGATTCGCTTGTGAAGACTTGGACTCTTAGTGATAGTGCAAGCTAGATGCAGACTGCTATGAAACAACTATTTATTATGCTTGATAGGGTAACTATCGTCGTTCTTATTTCCTAGCAATTTGTAAAGCGCGATAAACTTTCGCTTAAACCAAAGCTGTCTTCTACCTTTGGGCGTATGGTTCTTATGTTAGTAGTATAGCTTACTATACTTTATCTATGGGTCAGGAACAGCTGGCAGCGAAAAGTAGAAAGTAGCACCTTGATGCATCTTTCCCTCAGCCCAGGTTTCACCTTGGTGACGAGCGATGATGCGCCTGACGCTCGCTAATCCAATCCCCGTACCCTTCGCGACCTCACTATTATGCGCTTGCTGAAACATGCCAAATATTTGATCGGCCTTTTCAGGCTTAAAGCCAATACCGTTATCTTCAATAAGAAAGATTGTCTTTTGTTGTGATCGCGTAGCGGCTTCTAGATTAGTAGTGTTTTCTAGATCGCCTGCCCAGGTGCCAATATGAATGTGGGCTTCTGCCTGATCCTTTGTAAACTTGAGCGCATTGTCGATCAGATTTTGCCAAACAGTAACTATCATCGAGCGATCGCAAACTACCGTTGGTAGCGGTGAAACGTGCCAATAGATACTACGCTCTGGCATGTTATCTACTGCTTGAGATACCAGTTGTTGCACAACTTTACCCATGTCTACGGGTTCATAGACTATCTCAGCGCGTCCGGTCCGAGAAAACGCTAACAAAGCATCAATCATTTTGTTTGCTTGGCTAGCTAAGTCTAAGATAACCTCGAGATAGTGCCCTACCTGCTTGTCCGCTTTTTGGCCGATGTCAGATTGATTAGCAGACTGTTGATGCTGGTCATACTGCCTGAGCGCTTCTTCGAGTAAGCCTACAAACCCATCAATCTGTCTAATCGGAGTCCGTAGGTCGTGAGAAATAGAATAGGCAAATAGCTCTAGCTCCCTGTTAATTTCT
This sequence comes from Synechococcus sp. PCC 7335, assembly GCF_000155595.1. Taxonomy (NCBI): domain Bacteria; kingdom Bacillati; phylum Cyanobacteriota; class Cyanophyceae; order Synechococcales; family Synechococcaceae; genus Synechococcus; species Synechococcus sp. PCC 7335. The sequence continues at coordinate 1,151,192 of NZ_DS989904.1, forward strand.
GCTAACTGCTCGGTGCGCTGTCCTACCTGTAGCTCCAAGGTCTGATTTAGCTGGTTAAGTGCTTGCTCTGCCTGCTTTCTAGCTGAGATATCCTCGATCAAACCGTTGATGATCACTTTGCTATTAATCAGACTAGGTGTGGCAATTATCTTTAGCCATAGTGATCGCTCATTTTCATAAGACTGACTAAGCTCGATTTCGCGAGTATAAGAAACACCAAGGGGCCGCTGAGGAGCCGCAAGCCTTTGGCTCAGTGCCACCTGCGCTGCTTCTAGCGACTCTACCCCTAGCATGTTGAGCACAGCCGTATTTGCTTCAAGTAGCTGGCCTGATTGATTGGCTCTAAAGATACCAATGTCTAACTGATTGAGCAAAGACTGAAGCCGTTGCTCTAGCTCACTAGCTTTGCGCTGAGTTTGGAACTTTTGCCAAGTAGAGCGCACTGCTTGACGAAGGCGAACAAAATGCTGTGGAGATTTGATTACATAGTCATCAAGTCCAGACTTCATCGCTTCTACAGCGATCTCCTGTGTGCCTGTGTTTGTGAACATGATGATAGGACAATCAGGCAGGCGTTCTTTGATGGCACTTAGCGTCTTCAGTCCGTTTGACCAGCCTAGTTGAAAATCAGTGATAACAAAGTCAAAGTCTGCTTTCTCTAATGCTGAATCAAACTGCTTTTGGTCGATGACTTCTTGTATAGTGATGTCTTCAAACTCACGATTAAGCTCGCGTTTTACAACTAGCCGATCGTTGGGATTGTCATCTATTAACAGAATAGTTTGGAGGCGAGCCTCGTTCATTGGCCAATTGCAGCCTTAGCTGACTAGATACAGAACTACGAATAGTCTAAAAAGATCATCTTATGTCTATTAACGCTACCTTACAGAAGCGCGTTACTTTCAATCGGTCAGCTTTAGTACGTTCTGTTATCGAACGGTGTCGATAACAGTGACTGTTTCGCCTAATCTCCAAGGAGCATAAACAATCTTCAAGGAGCATAAACAAACTGATATGAGCGAAAAGTTCAATAGCCCAGGATAATTCTATGTCTGCTCGCCCGCCTGCTCTGTTATCTTCTGGTGATACGACTAGCTCGGTGGTACCGCCAGAAGTCACGCTGACAATTTGCGATCGCGAGCCCATCCGTATACCAGGCCAGATTCAGCCTTATGGACTGCTACTAGTACTTGCCGACAAGACCCTAGAGATCTTGCAGGTAAGTAAAAACGTCAGGTCTTTTCTAGGTCTAGAACCGGCCGAATTGCTAGGTCAGCCGCTAAGTCGGATAGCAGAAGAACAGCAGTGCCAGTCTATTCGACAGACAATCCAAGCGCTACAGACGTCTAATCAGCCTTCTGGACGAAGCGCACCTATCTCTTTAGACTCAGTGATTTTGTCTGGTACTGCTAGGCAAACTGATGTGGTAGAAGCACCGGTATCTTCATGGCGCGGACTTTTGCACGTCAGTGCAGATAGCATCATTCTAGAGCTTGTTCCCGATGCCACAGCAGCTTCTGCTAAGCAGCCTGAAAACATATTCACTAAGCTGCATCAGAAAGTTAGCCAGTTTCAACTAGCAGACGGTTTGACAGCGCTCACCAATCAGATTGTACAGGCGGTAGCAGAACTAACCGGATTTGATCGGGTTATGGTGTATCAGTTTGCCACCGATTACAGCGGGACGGTGATAGCGGAGGTAATGGCACCGTCGCTAGAAGCATCAAGCTTCTTTGGTTTAAGATATCCCGCGACTGATATTCCAGCCCAAGCTCGCGATCTTTATCTCAAAAACTGGTCGCGGACCATTCCAGATGTTGGGTACGAGCCAGTTGGGATCGTTCCAGATTTGCATCCGCTGACGCACAGTCCGCTCGATCTAGGCGCAGCGGAGCTAAGAAGCGTATCGCCAATGCACCTAGAGTACCTACAGAACATGGGCGTGCGGGCGTCGATGTCAATTTCGCTAATTGTAGAGAATCGTCTGTGGGGCCTGATCGCTTGCCATCACTCTCAGCCTAGATCGGTGAGCTTGGATATCCGAAATGCCTGTGAGTTTCTCGGACAGATAGCTTCTCTAGAGCTGTTTCGTCAACAGATACGGACAGAAAAGCGCTACCTAGCAGAGGTTCGTAGCATTCAGCAGCAAATTCGGCAGACGTTGATGCGATCGCATCCTACTTATGCCATTGATTCTGTACTAAAGCAGCATCAGCAGGCACTGTTAGCGCTAGTTCATGCTACCGGTGCGGCTATCGTCTTCGACGAGCATCTGACGTTGATAGGCGATACACCTGCTGCCGAGAGCGTCCATGCGCTAGCAACGTGGCTAGTGCAGAAGCGACAGGACGTTTACTGTACCCACTCGCTTGTACAAGAATTTACGCTACCTGAGTCTGAACAGAACCGTGCCTGTGGACTACTGAGCATATCCATCTTCCTATCCCAGTCCTCTTACCACGTGCTGTGGTTTAGGCCCGAACTAGTTCAATTGGTCGAGTGGGCTGGCAACCCCTCAAAGTCAACAACTGTCGGTGAAGACGGCAGCTTGTATCTGTCTCCGCGTCAGTCATTTGAGCGTTGGAAAGAATCAATACACAATCAATCCCTCCCTTGGCAAAGTAACGAAGTCGTCGCAGCGCACGAATTGCATTCGACGTTGCTATTAGCAGCGTTAGAATTTTCTCAAGCTTCGCTAAAACGAGTTGCCAGTGAAGCGAATACTGCCAACCGGGCAAAGAGCCAGTTCTTGGCAAAAATGAGCCATGAGCTGCGAACGCCACTCAACGCGATTTTAGGCTTTACTCAACTGCTCCACTATCATGAGACACTCTCTTTTGAGCAGCGAGATCGGTTGAATATTATCAATCGTAGCGGAGAGCATTTGCTATCGCTGATCAACGACGTTTTAGAAACTTCTCGAATTGAAGCTGGGCAGCTCAGACTAAACGAGAGCTGTTTTGATCTGCATCAATTTATTGAGTCAATACGAGAGATGTTGACGCTGCGCGCCAGCAACAAGAATCTGTTGTTGAAGGTCAATCAAACTCCTCGGGTTCCTCAATACGTATGGGGCGACGAGATCAAGCTTAGGCAAGTAATTATCAATCTCGTGGGAAATGCCATCAAATTCACTAACAATGGAGAAGTTAGGATAAGGGTTTCCTGCTTGTCAGGAATGGGTAAGGCGCCTATTGCAAAGTTAACAGAAGAGCAGGAAGAAGTCCTCACTGAAGAAGTCCTAACTAATGAGATAGAAGGCGTAAGCATCACTGAAAAAGTATCTAATACTGCTTGCATTCAATTTGAAGTAAGCGATACTGGCTGCGGCATCAAATCTGAGAACTTTGACGCTATCTTCGAGCCCTTCAAGCAGACTAAAGCAGGCCGTCGGGCATACGAAGGGACGGGACTAGGGCTTTCGATTAGTCGTCAGAACGCCCGGCTAATGGGAGGAGATATTGAGGTGCACTCACAGTTGGGCGAGGGTTCAACGTTTGTTTGTCACGTCCAGCTAGGCCTGAGGACAGCAAATGACCTTACCGCACCAAAACAGCCACTACGGCGAGTTGTCGCGCTTGCCGCAGGTCAAAGAGACTATCGGATTCTAGTTGTTGAGGATGTAGCTGAGAATCGCCAGCTGCTGATATCTCTACTGACAACTATATGCTTTGAGGTCTGCACTGCTAACGATGGAAAAGAGGCTGTAGACCTCTGGCGGCAATGGCATCCCGACTGCATTTTGATGGATTTATACATGCCAAGGATGGATGGATACGCAGCAACTCAGCAAATCCGCGCTGAGCAAGCAGCGATCGAATTGACTTTTCCGCCAGCTATCATCGCGCTGAGCGCTTCTGTAATTGATCACTTTCGCAGCGACTTAGTCAGTTTCGGGTTTGATGACTATGTCTCTAAACCCTTTCAAATCAACGTCATTCTCGAGAAAATAGCTGAACATACAGGGGCTCTCTACGAATACGCAGACGACAATAGTAGCGACATCGATACCGATACATCGCCTAAGATGGTATTGCCGATAGAACCAGAGCAGATAGCAGCATTGCGATCGCAGCTTCTAGCCCAACCCGAAGCCTGGCAGGTTGATTTCCACCATGCGGTTCTAGGCGCTAGAGAGCACAAGATCGAACAGCTCATTGAGCAGTTGTCAGCGAAGAATGTTGCTGATTCGCTACGAACCTGTCTAGGACAGCTTCGGTTTGACTTACTTCAGCAACTGATCGAACCGTTATCTGGCTAATCTTAACTTGAAGGGGCGAGTAATCACCTGGCGCTACCTCGTATAATTATCAGTAGTGCTTGATCCCAATACATGACTTCGGCCCATGATTTGCGAACGACTGGCGATATCTTAATTGTTGACGATCAGCCCGAGAATTTACAGCTGCTACTTGATACCTTAAGTCGCCAAAGCTATGAGTTACGCCGCGTACTCAGTGGACAGCTAGCCATTCAGGTAGCACAGTTCGATCCGCCCGACCTAATCTTGCTAGATATTCGTATGCCAGACATGGATGGATACGAAGTTTGTCGCCAGCTCAAAACTAATAAACGAACACGAGATATCCCCGTCATTTTTCTAAGTGCCTTAGATGATCCAGTTGATAAGGTAAAAGCATTTGATGTCGGCGGCGCTGACTATGTATCAAAGCCTTTTCAGGTTCCTGAGGTGCTGGCTCGGGTGCGCCATCAGCTACAGATTAGACAGCTTCAGAGGCAGGCCGAAGAGCAGCAGCAGCAGCTTCAAAGAAGGGCCCAGGCGTTAGAGATGGCAAATCAAGAACTAGAGTTCTTCTCCTCATCCGCTTCCCATGATCTCACCGCGCCTTTGCGGGGACTGCAAAGCCTATCAGAAGTTCTGATAGAGGACTATGGCGATCGCCTTGATGAGTTAGGTCAAACGTATCTACATCGGATCCGTTCAACCGCTATAGAGATGGACTTACTACTGAAGACGCTATTGGACTACAGCCGGATGAGTCGCACCGAATTCTCAGTCGGCCCGGTTTCACTACAAGCGGTTGTTGCCAATACGCTACAAACTCTGCGCTCTACGATTGAGAGCAGTGGGGCTGATATTGAAGTTCAGCCAGATTTACCTAGTGTTGTTGGATTCTCTTTAATTCTAGAAAGGGTCGCTAGTAATTTGTTGACCAATGCGCTGAAATACGTCGAACCCGGTAGCTTTCCGAGAGTTTATATTGGCGCTGAGAGAAAACAACAAACCGTTCGCTGGTTTTTTCAAGATAGCGGCATTGGTATTAGTGAAGACGATCAAGCCCGAATCTTTAAGCCGTTCGAGCGTTTGCACGGTAGTGAGTCATATCCAGGCACAGGCTTTGGACTAGCCATCGTGCAGCGTGGCATCACTCAACTAGGTGGCTACTGTGGCGTTGAGTCCGAGCTAGGCAAAGGAAGTCGGTTTTGGATCGAACTGCGCACTAGTGATTTGGGATAGTAGACGAAAAGCTATATGCATCAATACCTTTAGAGCTGGAATGGCTTTGTAAACCAGCTATGCTCCGGTTGCGCCTACCCAAAAGTGAATATCAATTATGAAACAAAGGGATAGGCTTACTCGCTCGATGTTTGTATCGATAGATGGGGCATGTTGATTACAGAAGAAAGATCGAAACTTACTGTTGCTCTCTCTATGTATGCATCCTCTACTGCTTCAACTGTCTCAACCGATGATTGCCAACAGGCGCTAGCTCGCAATCTAGAATATCAGAAGGTCCTTGGACGCATTCTTCATAAAGTTCGCAACTCTGTTTCGCTTGATGCTATTTGCATGACTACAAGCCAAGAGATTGTACGGCTACTCAACGTAGAACGAATAGCGTTTTATCAATTTGATGCAGACTGGAGTGGACAGTTCATCGATGAATATGGCTATGCCGGCTCGCCTTGGAATCAAATCGAAGCATTTGGTCAGCATCAGGTATGGAAAGATACGCACCTACAAGAAACTCAAGGAGGCCGATACAAAACGCACGATCCGTTTGCGGTGCCTGATATCTATGAAGCAGGCCATGCACGATGCCACATAGAGATGCTCGAACAGTACCAGATTCGCGCCTATGCGATCGCACCGATCTTTGCAGGCAATAAACTGTGGGGGCTACTCGCGGCTTATCAGCACTCAGCTCCTCGCGACTGGAGCAACTACGAAATCGATTTTCTTGCCCAAGCCGCAGACTACTTAGGAATTGCGTTCCAGCACTCTCTAGAGCTACAGTCCTCAGCGGCGAGGCAGCGCTCTTTGAGTGAGGTTGTCGGTAAGATTCGCTCTTCGCTCAGCGTTTCGGCCATCCTAGAAACAGCCTGTGAAGAACTCTGCAATCTTTTGTTTGTAGAAAGAGCCGCTGTATATCAGTTTGACAAGGACTGGAGCGGTAATTTTGTTTGTGAGCACAGCCCTTATTCTCAGCTAGACGGTGTCAATCCTTTTGGGAAGAATCAGGTCTGGGAAGATACCCACTTGAAGGAAACCAAAGGGGGCCGCTATCGCAATAATGAAAGTTTTACAGTCGCAGATATCTATCAGGCCGATCATGCTCGCTGCCATCTAGATGTATTAGAGCAGTTCAAGATCCGCGCCTATGCACTCGCGCCCATTTTTGTAGGAGATCGTCTCTGGGGTTTGTTCGGAGCCTACCAGCATACGACTACACACGATTGGCAGGGCTACGAAATTGACTTTTTGACTCAGCTAGCTGCTCAAATTGGGGTGGCTATTCAGCAAGCTGAACTGCTTGGCTATTCAAAGACACAGGCGATCGCCCTTGAAAAGTCAGTATCTCGTCAAAAAGCGCTCACCGAAGTCGTCAGCAAAGTGCGATCAGCACTAGATATTGATCTTATTCTCATAACAACCTGCAAAGAGGCTGTCAACTTACTAGAAGTGGATCGCGTCGCCGTCTATCGCTTCAATGAAGACTGGAGTGGACAATTTGTCAGTAGTTTCTACCGGCAAGATCCTGATGCAGAAGTCAGCATTCCCTTCGGACAGACACCTGTTTGGGAAGATACTCACCTACAAGAAACGCAAGGAGGCCGCTATCGCAACAACGAGACGCTCGCCATCAACGATATCTACAAAGCAGACTATGCTCGCTGCCATATCGATCTACTAGAGCAGTACAAAGTAAGAGCCTACGCGCTAGTGCCTATCTTTGTGGGACAAACGCTTTGGGGCTTACTTGCGGCCTATCAGCACCTAGCACCTTATGAGTGGCAGAAAGTCGAAGTTGATTTTCTTTCTCAAGTTGCCAATCAACTTGGCGTGGCTATCCAAAGCGCTAAAACCTTGAAGGATAGTCAGATCCGCGCAGAAGATTTGCAACAAGCGGCTGAACAACGCGAAATCTTGTTCGATGTCGTAGCCAAGATTCGAGAGTCTTTAGATCTAGAGACTATCTTCAATACTACCGCTCAAGAAGTTCGGCGATCGCTTAGGGCAGACCGCGTAGGTATCTTCAAGTTTGAAGATGACTCTAACTATTGCAGGGGCCAGTTTGTTGCAGAAGATGTCTTGTACAAGTTTGGTTCAGCCATGAACTTGATGCTAGAAGATCATTGCTTTGGTGACAGCTATGCTACCCAATATTCCAAAGGTAGAATGCAAATCATTGCTGATGTCTTGACGGCCAACTTTCAAGCTTGTCATGTCAATTTTCTAGAACGGCTGCAAATCAAGGCCCAAATCGTTGTGCCTCTAATGAAAGGAACAGAGCTATGGGGGTTGCTCTGTATTCATCAGTGCGAACATACTCGTCACTGGGCAGATAGCGCTGTTGAATTTGTCAAACAAGTCGCCGTCCAGCTTAGCGTAGCGCTGCTTCAAGCTAGCCTACACGCACAGACTCAAAAGCAAGCCGAACAGCTAGCAGAAAGCGTAAAAGAACTACAGAGCGCTCAACTGAAAGTCATTCAGTCAGAGAAGATGGCTAGTTTGGGTCAGTTAGTAGCAGGCGTTGCTCATGAAATTAACAACCCTATCAGCTTTATCTATGGCAATCTAACGCACGCAGAAGACTATGTTACTGACCTCCTTCAGATAATAGACTGCTACCAAAGCGCTTATCCAACGCCTGAGAGCAGCGTCACAGCCTGCCTAAGCAGCATAGACGCGGACTTCATTAGAAATGATTTGCCGAAGCTCTTTCAGTCTATGCAGGTCGGTACTCAGCGTATCCGTGAGATTGTCAGCTCATTGCGTAACTTTTCGCGGTTGGACGAATCTGCACCCAAAACTGTCGATATTCATGAAGGAATTGACAGCACGCTGATGATCCTGCAGAACCGCCTAAAGCCCTCACCTAGCCAGCCAGGTATCCACATCATCAAGAACTACGACTCGCTACCTAAAGTAGAGTGCTTCCCAGGTCAGCTCAACCAAGTCTTCATGAATCTATTAGCGAATGCTATCGACGCTTTAGAAGAACGCAACCAAGATCGCTCAGAAGACTCTCTTGAGGAAGATCCTAGTCGGATCGAAATTACAACATCCGTGCATCAGCCTGATAGCGTAGCGATTCGTATAGCCGACAATGGTAGCGGCATGCCTCAAGAGATGCTTGATAGCGTGTTTGATCCATTTTTCACGACTAAGCCAGTGGGCAAAGGTACCGGATTAGGTTTATCAATTAGCTACCAGATTGTCACTGAAAAGCATAATGGCAAACTGTACTGCCATTCGTCGCAGGCGCAAGGAACAGAGTTCGTTATAGAAATTCCAATTGAGCAGAAAGAGATGGCTCATTAGGGCCAGGTCTGCCTATCAGGTCTGCTCATCAGGTAAGCAAAACGCCGCTAAGCGTATTCAACCAGGCCCCAAAGCGATCGCCTTTGTTTATCGCAGCGCATGGACGATGTGACGCTTATAGTCCAAAAACTCAGAAGTTAGCTTCATGTCTAGCTCGCGATGTGTGGGCAGATTAATTGGGATAGTTTCGCTCAGTCTGCCAGTTCTATCCATGATGTGCACTTGCTGTGAGAGAAATATGGCCTCTTCTACATCGTGAGTAATCATCAGCACCGTGATTTGACTGTTTACCCATAGGTCATGAAAAAAGGCCTGAAGCTGCTCTTTGGTTTGCGAGTCGAGTGCGCCAAATGGTTCATCCATGAGCAACACTTCTGGCTCGTTGGCAAGGGCCCGGGCGATCGCCACACGCTGCTTCATGCCACCCGATAGTGCCTTTGGATAGGCTTTAGCACTACTACTTAATCCAACAATGTCTAGATAGTGAGCAACTCTGCGATTCAGCTCAGCTCTGGCCATGCCCTTGAGCCTCAGCCCAAAGGCTACATTCTCGGCAACTGACAGCCACGGAAAAAGCGTGTAGTTCTGAAATACCATTCCTCGATCGGCCCCGGGGCCAGGGACAGGTGCACCATCGACCATGATTGTGCCACTAGTTGCCTTACTCAGCCCAGCCGCAATACTTAGCAGTGTGGACTTGCCGCAGCCTGAAGGGCCCACAATACAGCTAAATTCGTTGGGTGCCAGCGATAGGCTCACATCATCTACAGCCGTTATCTTTCGCTTGCCCTGGCCAAAGACTTTGGTAATATTGCGAATCTCAAGCTTATGAACTGGTGGCTGTACTGGCTCTGACGATGGCAATGTTGTTGGATGCATAGGCTAGCTCATCTTAGAATCGGCCCAGGGAAGCCACAGCCGAAACAGTAGCTTGAAGGCGAAGTCTGTAGCTAGTCCAATCAGGCAAATGATGAGGATACAAAACATGGCGCGATCGGTTTGCAAGTATCGTTGCGATCGCACAATCGTAAATCCCAACCCATTTTCGGCTGCAATCAGCTCAGAGAGCACCAAAAAGTTCCACGCGCCTGCAACATTCACTCTCAGCGTGTCCAAAATGCTGGGTAGCGTTGCCGGTAAAATGACCCGGTGCACGACATCCCAACGAGTCGCCCCGAGCGTATAAGCGACATTGAGCGTCTCATTGGGAATGAACTTGACTGCATCTGCAATCATCGTGGCGTTGTAGAACACAATTCCCAAAAAGATGATAATGATCTTAGAAGCTTCATCAATCCCTGCCCAGATAATGATCAGCGGGACGAACGCCGCAATTGGTAGGTAGCGGGCTGTGCGAATAAATCCACCTAGCAAGCTATCCATGCTATAAAAGGTGCCCATCGCTAAGCCCACCGGAATGCCCACCAGTGCTGCAAAGGTAAAGCCAGCTATCACCCGCGCCGAGCTAGCGAAGATATCAACTATCAAATCGCCATCAAGCAGCATCGAAAAGCCGCGCACAACCACAGCAGTAGGTGTTGGCAAGAACTTAGCATTGACAAACTCGCCATAGCTTAGGCCCGCCCAGATTAAGACTGGAACTGTAAGAGACACTATCACCAGCAAAGCTTGCAGCCATCCAGGAAAACCCTGACGAATACTCCAGAATACTGAGGGCCGTAGATAGCGGCGATCTAATCTAGGTTCTCTGCGTTCTTGGCTAAGCTTTTCTGGGGGGCTCTCTTCCGGCTGGTGGGTAGATAGTTGGCTAGCCGCCATTACACGTCTGCTGCCTCAACAAACTGTGGCTCAATCAGCGTAGACAAATCGCCAGGATCTGACTCTATCTGACCTTCTTCAAGCAAAAAGGCGGATAGCTCTGCCAACGGCTTGCCTAGATACAGATCGCTATCTGGCTGAGCTAGCATTTCGAGATTTGCTTCCTTATCAGGCAGCTCTAGACCGCTCAAATCACTTTCAAGATCCGCCGCTTCCATTTCTAAAACAGCAGCGCCGATCTCAATCCCCTCGTCTGGGTTTTCCTTTAAGTATTCAACGCCACGCAGCGTCGCATTGACAAAGGCCTGTACCGTCTGAGGGTTCTCTTCTGCAAAGGCTGTATCAAACACATAGAGATCAGAGATAGCAGTCGGCATTTGAGAAGAATCATAGATGATACGGCCATCTTCAGTAGCGTCTGCTGCCTCCTGTAAAAAAGGTGCGTAGGTCACCGCAATATCGACATTCCCCGACTGAAAGGCCGCGGCGGCGGCTGAAGGCTCGGTATTAATCGCAGTGATATCGTCTTTGCTCAGCCCAGCTTCTTTGAGCACCTGCAGCAAAAAGAAGTACCCAACCGCGCTAGTTTCTACAGCAACCCTTTTTCCTCTAAAGTCTTCGATGCTAGTAATGCTATCTCTAGCTAAGATGCCATCGATGCCAACGGAATTATCCTGCACCATAACAATCTTGAAATCTTTGCCTTGTGATTTGATTAAGACCGCTTCTGAAGTAACCGGTGCTACCGCATCTAACTGATCGCTCAAGAAAGCGGCAATGTACTCACTGCCTGAGCCGAACAGACGCAGCTCAAAGTCTAGGCCTTCTTCCTCGTAGTACCCTTTATCTTGGGCAATGTACATAGGAACCTGACCAGCCCAAGGAATACTGCCCATAGTGAGTGATAGACTAGCCGGCTGCGTGCCCTCAGCAGAGGTATCCTCAGCAGTGTCGCTTTGAGCGTCGTTCTGTGGGTTGCATGCCTTGAGTAAGACGGCTCCAGAAGCACCTGCTAACAGCTGTAAAGCATAGCGACGGCGAATTTTGTAAGGCCGATAGGTCATAAAGGATCTCCTCTTTAGCAGAGACTGTATCGCTTTTTCGAAAGTGTAAGAAGTATAAATACCTACCGTACAGACAGCTGAGAGATAGTTTTGCAAGCAGTAATTTTAGCCAACTTCTTTAGCTAACTTCCCTAGAACCACTCGTCTTTAGCCTCATCTTTAGTGTTAGTGTTGCGCTCTGGGGTTTCTCGCTTGAAGTGCAGATGAACGGCGCGAGTTTGTTCGCCATCAGCTGCTACCGCGCGAATGGGATAGTCAATCTGGCCATCAGGGAAGGCAATATGGAACCGGAAAGTGCCGTCGGGGTTGAGCGGAACAACTTTGTCTCCAATCGTGAGGGTTGCATCCGGTTCAGTAGCGCCATAGACAATCAGCTCTGCGTCGGCGACTAGCCAGAATTTGCGCGATCGCTCCGGCAGCACTGACCCACCAGAGCCAATCCCAGACATCGTTAGGCCCGACATGTTCAATCCTGATGCAGGGAGCCCCAGTGGACCCATCAAGCGCTCTAACCCAATTGGGCCTCCAGAGGGTGATAGTGCACCAGGCGCACTTTGCTGCATTGAACCGTACAGTGAACCAGCAACTCGTAGCGCCGCTTGACTTTGGGTTAGTGCGAATAAGTTGTCATAGATTCTTGGTAGGTCTGTGGCTTCACCTACTTCGGCAGGCTCTGTTGAGTCTAGGCTATAAGGCTGACCCAAATCGCCGAAGCTGCGGCCTACTAGCTGCTCTTGCCAATCGATACTAACAAACTGATCTTTCACCCATTCTGATGGATAGATTGGAGGAACTCGAATTGGAGTCGAGCGAGCTAATAGCAGCCAACGGTCATCCGCTGTGAGATAGCCAATCTCGCATAGATAGTCGCGATCGCTCACCGGCATCTCCAGATACCACGATCTTGCCATCTCATGGCAGTCCACTTGCTGCATGCTATGAGGCGCTTGCGAGGTTATGTCTAAATCGGTGACATCATACAGTCTAAGCATCAGCCTTTGGCCACCCTGCTGACGAAGCTCTTCTTTGTGCTCATTAGAGACATCCCAATAGGCATAGGCCCATTCAGGATCGCGAGGCAGTAAAACGATCCGGCTTTCACCGTATCCTTCAGGTAAATCTGCGAGACCGTTGTCTACGCTAGCAAGATCTTCAATAGTCAAGGGGGATGATTCTCCATTGCTGGTCAATACTTCAGCCTCTTCTTCTTCCGCTGTATCAGGTGTATCAGGTAGGACTTCTGCGGTAGATTCCTCCGTAGCTGCTGCTGAAACGCCATCGTAGATCACGGCGCTATCGCCAATAATCGTCTCCCTATTGGGTTCGATGTCTAGGGCAGTCTCGATCTCAGCAATGACCGTATCACGAGTGGGTTCTATGGCATTGATACCGCTGGCATCGAGATCACCCGGCGTGGTGGAGATCGACACGGCCGCAGTAGCAGGTGCTTCGGCAAGTGGCGTTTCGGCCTTTGCAGCTGTGGGGGAAGCTGGAACAGGAGGCGCTTCAAGAGGCTGTGTTTCGACAGAGGCGGTGTCGGCAATAGACGCTTCGACAGCAGGCGTTTCAATCGCAGGACTCTCAGTAGGTTCTTGCTCGAGGCTGCTTACAAGTATCGACTCAGCCAGTTCTACGGGTGCTGCTGCTGCTGGTTCAGCGTCTTCTAAAGTGAGTCCTAGGTCGTCGTCCCAAGGATCAGCTTCAAGCTCAGCTTCGATCTGATTATTTAGTGTTTCATCCCCTAATATCGCATCACCGTCTAGGCCTGTGCCATCTAAGTCTGCTCCCTCTATGGCGACTCCTTCTAAAGCCATAGAAGCTGCCGGTAGATCTAGATTAGTGCCTTCTAGATCGGGCGATGATTCCAAATCATTTGATTCTTGTAGTGATAAGGTTTCAGCCTCAGGAGTACTGGCGGTAGGTAGATCATTTCTAGACTCATCTACCACCCGATCACTCAAGACAATTGTCTGCGCTCTGTTCGATACTTCTCTATCACGCTCTAAGTCAGTTATAGGGGGTTCAACGGTCGCAGTTGGTGAAGTTTGCCGACGTGCCTCGGTAGGGTCTGATTGCGAACGACGCCTACCCAAAAACAGCCAAGCCAAGCCCAATATTCCTATTAATGGGATTAACCATACCCACCAGGGCGTTCCCTCAACCTCGACTTCGGCCGTATCGGCTGCGGTATCTACAGCTGGCGTTTCTGTAGCTGGCGTTTCTGTCTGGCCGATGACTGCGCTATCTGGCGGCAGTCCATCAAGTCCCCATAGGCCCTGCCGACCCTGACTAGCCCCTACATAGAGCGTCTCATTATCTTCAAATCTCAGCTCAGTGATCGCACTATCGTCGCCAACCACCGGCTGAAAAACATCTCCTCGCGGTTCACCATCGGTATTCCAAAACCGTACTTGTCCTGTCTGGGTGCCTGTAGCTAGGATTTCACCATTGTCGCTGAATGCTAGTGCCGTTACCGGTCCACCTGTTTCATCTAAAGGGCCCGCAACTACCTCACCTGCAGCGTTCTCGATGATGACAAGGCCATCCGCATCCGTCGTCGCCGTCAAATTTCCTTCTGGGCTAGTGGCTGTTGTTGTCGGCTCTAGCGCCTCAGAATCTTGAGCGATTAAGCGCTCGGTAGTGTCTATCCTCGGGACATCCTGAGCACCGGTTGCAAAGGCCGACCGCTGAATCGGAACAGCAAGGGCCGTCAACAAGCAGAGCTTTGCAAAGGTGGAACGGTTGACACGCATCATAAAGCCTGAAGTTTCAAAATTTTTTCACATCTATGAAATTACTTTAATATCTCAGTGAATCATCAGCGAGTCAATTACGTTTGTTAGAAGGCCGAACGATCTTGCGACTAACCTGCGACTAAAGCTACCAGGTTGATGAAACGTTAATCTAGACCGGTAGAAGAGGACAAAGCGCTCTCAACCCACGAGCTTTATCAAGGAGTTTGTCCTTTCCTTTTGCCAGAGCGTTTGTTTTGACCGGGCGCAGTTTGATGGGCTCCAAAGTATTTCTCGCTTCGATAGCGCAACCAGATTCTGAGCTGCTGAGGAACTTTATCCTTTTGCGTTTTGGTCAGCTGTTGATAGAGTGCTAATGCCTTTTCGCGCTCATGCCGACAGGCCGCGTTGCGATGTGCATCCCATAGCCCCTTTGCTGCTCGGATTCGACGACAGGTTTCTTTGACTAAGTCTTCACCTTCTAGTGGTTTGTTAGGCTGCTTGGATTTGGCCATGATGTTTTGAATTGCGTATGACAGGAGTTGGACTGAAGCTTCGGATCTTGGCTAAAGTCCTTCGCTCTCAAGTTTTGTGCCCTTTTTGGTTGCCGATCTTGAGTCATCAGGCGGGCCGTCACAAAAACCGTCTATCTGCGACTATTTTTGAACGCCTTTGAGGGTATGCTTCATTTTATCTTGCTTACGTTTGCTATCCGGTTACTGACTTTACGTGAGATCAGCTATGTCTGAGCATCATCATTCTGAAGATTGCCATTCGGCGGGGTGCCATCATCACGGCGTACCGTCGACGCCCCAGCAGGTGCGCTCGCTTAGAATTGCCCTCGTGTTTATTGCTAGCTTCTCTATTGCTGAGCTTTGGGTAAGCTTGCATACGAATAGCCTATCTTTGATGGCAGATGCTGGACATATGGCGTGTGATGTCGGCGCGATTTTGCTTTCGTTATGGGCTGCGAGCAAGTCACAGACAGATACACGTTCAAATACGAGTCCTGAAAGGCTACAGGCGATCGCCGCGCTAGTAAATGGCATTCTGTTGCTGGTGGTCAGTGGCTGGCTAGCCCGAGAAGCTATCGAGGCGCTGCAAATGCTACCTACAGAAATATTAAGTCAGCCTGTGGCTGCCACTGCCGCGGTTGGTTTGGGCATCAACGGACTCAACGCCTATCTATTACATAGCCATGCTGACGATAACTTGAATATGCGCGGCGCTTTCTTGCACATGGTTGCAGATGCCGGTAGCTGCCTAGGGGTGTTGGTAGGAGCGGTGCTGATTGCCAACTATCAGTGGTACTGGGCCGACGGTGTGGTCAGTGGTGCGATCGCTCTGCTCATTACCTCAAGTGCTATTCCGCTCATCCGCCAGAGCTGGTCTACTCTTAGTTCTAAGGCCATTCTTACCAACTGAGTGATAGCAACAGACTGAAAGACTTCGTCGTCAACGCGTTCTAGCGGACCTCACCGCTTAGAATACAAAAGTCTTGCGTCTTTGGTCTACACACTACCGCTATGAAAGTCACCTCCTGGAATGTCAACTCCATTCGCACTCGTCTAGAGCAGGTTACTCAATGGCTACAAGCGAATCCTGTTGATGTTCTTTGTCTTCAAGAAACCAAAGTTGTCGACAAAGATTTTCCGGCGCAAGCGTTCATAGATATCGGCTACCACGCTTACTTCTATGGCCAGAAATCTTATAACGGCGTCGCCCTAGTGAGTAGAGCACCTCTAGAATCGGTGCAGATGGGCTTTGGAGCCATTCTGGATGAAGCTACTGTTGGCGATTTAGATGCCCAGAAAAGAGTTATCAGCGGCGTTCTTGGCAATGTGCGAATTGTTAATCTCTACGTTCCTAATGGCTCGTCTATCAACAGCGAGAAATATGAATACAAGCTTAGCTGGCTCGCCTTGCTAAAACAATATCTAGTTCACCAGCTAGAAGCGCATCCCAAACTTAACGTCTGCGGCGATTTTAATATCGCCCTCGAAAATAAAGATATTTATACAGACAAAAACAGAGATAAACACATTATGTCTTCCCCTGTCGAAAGACAAACCCTTCGCGATGTGCTCTCTGTTGGTCTATCCGACGCCTTTCGAAAATTCACAGACGAAGGCGGTCATTTTAGCTGGTGGGACTATCGCACCAACTCTTTCGCTCGCAATACGGGTTGGCGCATTGACCATCACTACCTTTCACCCTCGCTCTACGAAATAGCAACGAGTTGCACGATCGATACCGTTCCTCGTGGGTTAGAAAGGCCCAGTGATCACGCTCCGGTGACAGTAGAGTACTAGATTGAGCTACTGGCCAAGCGCTTGATAAACCGACTAAATCCAGTCTTGGTAAGCTCGCGCTCTATCGGAATTTAGAGACTGGTCAATAGCTAGCCCTAAGTAAGAGCGCTTATGCTAGCTTTTCTTTAATAAACGCAAGAATCTCGTTGTTTTGAGCCTTGAGAGCAGCGACTTCTTGAGCGATCGCTTCAACTTGCGTTTGTAGGACTGCAAATTCAGTAGAAGTGTCTTCATCGCTAGCTGCTGTGGGCGTGAGTGTTTGAGGTCGTGCCCTGCGAGCTTTAGCCATCGCTCCTTTGATTGCACCGATTAGCTCTTTTTGCTCAAAGGGTTTTTCAATAAATTCAAAGAATTCGAAGGGTTCGCTAATCTTTTCCGTTAGCTCTTCGCGGCGGCCTGACATCATCACCAACGGGATGCTTTGAAATTCAGGGACTGCCTGGATTTCCTGATAAACTTCGTAGCCGCTCTTCCTAGGCAACAAAAAGTCCAGCATGATTAGGTTTGGCTTTTGATTGCGGATGGCATCAATGCCTTCGATTCCGTCGGTCGCTTCGATGACTTCAAAATTTCCGTTCGGTAACATATCACGTACCCGAGCGCGGATGACTCTGCTATCGTCGATTACTAAAATTTTGTGATTGGCCACGACGAGCTCTCCGTTTTATCTGATGACTGTCAAGTTGACAACTAGCAAACTAATGCGTGTGCGAGGCGAGATCTCGTTTTCGTAACAAGTCGTTTTTGTAACAAGTTAAAATCTTCGCTTTAAGACCGCTTTAGTCCTAGTTTAAAGTTGCCCAGATTACCAGGTTGATAGAACAAAGCTAGAAAAGGGTTAGAGCGCAGCAAACATAAGAACGGGTTAGCGGGCGAAGTCGCTAGAATGTGTATGAGTTGTTAGTGGCAAGCTGTTTTACTTCATGTCTATGTCTCGCGATCGCACCTCTCCTGATCCGTTGCTAGAGATTCAATCGAGTGAAAGGCAATCTATGAGTAGACAGATGCGGTCTGAGATTCTAGCGATGCCGACTTGGCTGCGTCGACCGATCGGAAAGGCAAGCGATATATCCGCTGTGCAAAAGGTAGTAAAGCAGCGGCAAATTCACACAATTTGCGAGGAAGGACGTTGTCCAAATCGAGGTGAATGCTATGCCAATCAAACGGCGACTTTTTTGCTAATGGGGCCAACTTGCACCCGGAGCTGTGCGTTTTGCCAGGTGGATAAGGGGCATGTGCCAATGCCATTAGACCCAGACGAACCAATGAAGGTAGCAGAGTCTGTAAAGTTACTCGGTTTAAAGTATGCGGTCTTAACGGCAGTGGCCCGTGATGATCTAGCCGATGGCGGTGCTAGTTGGTTTGTCAAGACAATGGCTGCTATTCGTCAGCTGAATTCGCAAACAGAAATTGAGGTGTTGACTCCGGACTTTTGGGGAGGGCCTGATGCCCAAGTTCAACAGCGGCTGAGGGTAGAAAAGGTTGTAGCTGCTCGTCCAGCCTGTTTTAATCACAATATAGAGACCGTAAAGCGCTTGCAAGGACCGGTGCGAAGAGGTGCGAAGTACGAGCGATCGCTAGATGTCTTACGCTATGTGAAGGCCGCTGATTCTACTATTCCAACTAAATCAGGACTGATGGTAGGCCACGGTGAAACGCTATCAGAGCTCGTAGAGGCGATGGAAGATCTAAGGAGCGCGCAATGCGATCGTCTCACTATCGGTCAATATATGCGTCCATCTCTGGCTCATCTTCCGGTTCAAAAGTACTGGACGCCAGCAGAGTTTGAGCAGTTAGGTGCGATCGCTCGCGATTTAGGCTTCTCTCATGTTCGCTCTGGCCCACTCGTGCGTAGCTCATATCACGCGGGTGAACAGCCCTAGAAGAAATAAACCTCAGATAGCAGAAACGTCAGGAGCGAGTGCTGCTAGCTCTCGCCACTCGTGGACGGCAAACGGAGGAACCACTATCTCGGCGGTGCTACCGTCACCCAAAGTAATGTTCATTTGCAAAGGAATGTCGCCTGAAAGATCTGATAGAACTGTGGCAACATTGTACTGTCCTGCGTAGTCGGGTAATTCTGCGGTTTGACGATCTAACTCAGCGGTCGCTTGCCACTGCAAACTAGACCCGGTAGCAATCATGAGGGGTTTTTTGCTATCGACGGTGACCAGTCCTGGAAAGCCTACAAGTCTGAGGTAGAGTCCTTGTAGCTGCTCTGACTCGTATCGTTTGAAGAGGATGATTTGCCAAGACCGGTCAGTGCGATCGCGCAAACTCTGCTTCGAGCGAAAGGTTGTCTGTTCGGGTTTCTCGTTGTAAGTGTGCAATGAAGCTACAGGCAGAGAGATCACGGGCGGCGAGATCATAAGCAGTGAGATCATAGGCAGCGAGACTGTAGGCGAAGATGCCCTTGCAGATGTTGTAGGTAGCAGAAAGCAGCACAGCGAAAATACCAAAGCAACCAAGCGCCAAATCATTATAGGCATAGGAAAGAGGGCTGCTTTTAGTGTACAGCTCTCTTTTGAGCGACCTAGACTTCCGCTACTGCGATTCGATGGAAATCTACAGTCTGCTCATACAATTAGTTACTGTTCGATGATTTTAGATATCTTGTCATCAGCCATCACTAGCCTGAGTTGCCCATTCGCGTAGGGGAACGAACTAAAGGGAACTACCTATCTTGTTGTTTAACCACGCTCCGAGCTGGATTCGGCCATTTTGTAAGCTAGCGATCGCCAATACAACCTCTAGTTTGATGGTGCCGCTAGCAGGTCTGATTGATACCGCCTTTTTAGGGCATCTATCTGACGTTCGCTATTTAAATGGTGTGGCGCTAGCGTCGATCGTCTTCAACGTGATCTACTGGGGCTTCAACTTTTTCCGGATGGGAACGACGGGGCCGGTCGCTCAGGCAGCTGGTCGTAATGACAAATTGGACATTTGGCTGATTCTATGCCGAAATTCTCTGCTGGCTCTGGGTGCGGGCGTTGCTGTTTTACTGTTGCGACAGCCCATCGCAGAGATTGGATTCTACTTTTTGCAGATGAGCCCAGGCGTGAGAGACGCCGCGATCGCCTTCTTTAATGGTCGTATTGTTGGTGCGCCCGCTGTTCTAGTCAACTTTGTTCTATTGGGTTGGCTGCTAGGCCGTGGCCAAGGTGCTCAAGTTGTTTGGCTATCGGTAATCGGCAACGGTAGCAACATCGTCTTAGACTACTGGTTTATTCGCCAGTTAGGCTGGCAGAGCTATGGCGCAGGGTTGGCCACTGCGCTGAGTCAGTACGTAATGCTAGGGGTAGGGTGTGGCATCGTGATTGCTAGTAAAGTGCCCTGGCATTTGCTAGCGCAGATCAAAAAGAAACTGTGGCAACCAAAGGATTTGCGCCTGCTGTTTGGCTTGAACAGAGATATCTTGATTCGCACTTTTGCACTGGTATTAGCAATGTCAAGCTTCACTAACCTAAGCTCGGGATTAGGTGAGACAGTCCTTGGCGTCAACGCTTTGCTAATGCAAGTCGTCTTGATGTCTGCTCACTTTATGGACGGAATTGCACTCGCGGTAGAAAGCTACGCAGGTAGATTTTATGGACAAAGATCAGTTGATAATTTAATACGGCTGCTGTGGATAGGTGCAGGCGGAAGTGTATCTCTAGGCGTTGCGATCGCCTTAGCCCTAACCATCTGGCCTGTTCCATTCTTTAGCTTATTAACCAAACACGAGCATCTGCTTACCCAAATCCCCACTTCTGTGTTGTGGCTGATCCCCGTCTTGGGCTTCGGCGGTGTTGCCTTTACGCTAGACGGCTACTTTCTAGGACTCACCTTCGGGCGAACTTTACGCAATAGCACCCTAATAGCAGTACTAATCGGCTTCTTTCCCCTGGCGCTACTCGCTAGTTGGTTGAATAGCTCACAGTTGCTTTGGCTAGCTCTAACGATGCTAATGGTACTGCGCAGCGCAACCTTGATCCGTCAGGTGCCAATTGTAAATCAACAACTGTTGCTCCAAGCGCCTGAAGTAACTCACTAAAGGCATTTACAGAAAAACGGTTTAAAACAAAAACAGTGGCCTACCTAACTCGATAGACCACCGCTTTATACAAGTTGTTTCTCAGCAGCAGCAATCTTTCCTTAGCTCATCCATCTCATAAGCTCATCCATCTCATAAAAGCTGTTGCATCTGTCGTGCCAATTGCTAACCTAGACAAAAGTAGAAACGCACGCTTACTCTGTCTATATAAGTCTATATAACTAAATAGCCATACGACTCCTAACAGACAAAGCAGAGCATCCGGCTAGATTCACAAACGAAGCGTTACTACTTGCGAATGTCTTTCGCCATGTTACGGAACATATCCATATCGCTGCTTGCAGGCTTGCGACGAGCAGGCGCAGGAGTACTTTCAACAGCGGGTGCAGTGCTTTCAGCAGCAGGTGCAGTGCTTTCAGTCTTTGGTGCCACACTAGGAGTACTGAAAGAGCTGAAGGTGGCAGCAGGTTGCGAAGACGTCGAAAAATTGGTGTTGGCATCAATCACTTTCGCTGCTGTCGAAGAGATTTGCCTAACGCTCTCCATGTGCTCAGCCTGACCCTTCTTCTTGGCGAAGGTCCGCCTTACTGTTTTTGAAGAGCGCATATAGTCAATGTTGCCAAAGGTCTTAGCGTCATCATCATTAAGGTAATAAGCCTGCTTAGGCGCAGTATCGTCTTTAGGTGCGCTCTTACCAAACACAAATTCTAGAATTCCCATTGTTCTCCTAATTTCTGAAAGCGTTGAACTTCATGTGTACTTATACTAACTTTTATTTCGTTTATTAGAAAGACAAAAGTACGAATTTGTTATTCAAATGAGTCCCTACCAGAAAGACCTTCGACATCTACATTCGTTCGAGTGCGGTCGTTCAAACTGATCCATCGGCCAGATGTTCTAGTCGTTACTCCAGTAACTATCGCCGGTTTCTGAGAAAATGAAAGAAGACTACTTAGAGATTGCGCTGATAGTCTTCTAATAAATCAAGCAGATTGACTAAGCACTGCATCGGCAGTAGGTCGGCTAGAGCAACGGTTTTTCGTCCGCCACCTAGCTTAATTGGAATATCTGCAAGAATTTTGGTGACGTTATCTTCAGAGATATCGTCACTAGCTACCATCGGCATCAGTTTTTCTGCCAATGGCGTATGCAGCTTAGCCACGCCTAGATACAGGTGCCATTTAGCGATGTCCATATAGATATTTTCGCCAATTTCTGCGGCTAGTGCTTCGATATTTTCAGAGGCGTTAGGGGTAGCCATAAGCGTTCTGTGGATAAGGGATCGTTGTTCGATGGAGTTAGGTTACTTAGGTTTATCAGCCCGTTTTATCAGCTTTTAGATTGGTCAGCAGGTTGAGCTGAGTAGTCTGCAATGACAAAGAAGTAGATTGCGTGCGCGGCTAGTCCACAGGTCCAAACTAAGGAGATTGTTTTAGCTAGCGGTAGCGATCCGGGGTTTAAGGTGTTGAAAAATCCCATGCATGAGTTGACTGCCCCAAAGATGGCAAAATGCACCGCAAAGTTGATTCGGTCTTCTAGTTTTCTGTATTCAGGGTCGGCGCGGTCAGGTTTGCGGGGCCAGCGGGGAGGCATAAGCAGTGTGGTCTAGATAGGTTACTTCTATAGTATAAGGAGTAGGGATCAAGCGGGTGTGGGGGAAGCGGCTTGCCAATGCCCAGATTTGCCGCCAATTTTTTCGACTAGGTGAATATCACGAATGCACATGGATTTCTCTAGCGCTTTGGCCATGTCATACAGGGTAAGCGCTGCGACAGAAACGGCAGTTAGTGCTTCCATCTCAACACCCGTTTCGGACTTTGTTTTGACAGTGGCATAGATCTGATAGCCAGGTAGCTCGTCGTCTGGCTCGATAGTCACTTCTATTTTCTTAAGAGGCAGTGGATGACACAGCGGGATCAGTAGAGCGGTTTGCTTCGCTGCCATAATGCCTGCGAGCCTGGCGGTGCCGATAACGTCTCCCTTGGGCGCATTGCCTGATTGGATAGCTGCTAATGTCTTGGCCTGCATAGAAACCGAGCCGGTTGCCGTCGCCTGCCGGTCACTTGTTTGTTTGGTAGAGACATCTACCATCTGGGCTTGCCCCTGACGGTCTAGGTGGGTAAGCGTTGGGCTGTTCGTTGGCTTGGTATCTGGGTGAATGTCTGGATTTTGCATGGCGAAAACAATATGAATTTTGAGCCGCTAGGATGCACTAGTCTTGTGCTACTATTAAAACCCGATGTGGGCCTGTAGCTCAGTGGACTAGAGCACGTGGCTACGAACTACGGTGTCGGGAGTTCAAATCTCTCCAGGCTCGCTCATAGGAAAACGGCGATAGATTATTAAAAATCTATCGCCGTTTTTTTGTTCTTTAGGGATTGAAGCCTTCTACTGCTGATCTAGCACTCTTTTTTGCAAAGGGACTTGAAGGCGCTGACATGTCAGTATCTATCACTTGATAGCGTAAACATCACGTCCGCCGTTGAGTGCAAAACGAATGGAATGAGAAACATCCTTACTAGAGGTTGTGATGAAGATAATGAGACCCAGCAGGGTCATTGAGCTAGCGATCGCAAAGACAACGGCGTAGCTACCTGTGTAGTCGGCGACCCGTCCCATCAGCGGACCTGCCAAAGCAATGCCTAGATCAAAGCCGGTCATGCATAGACCAAAGGTAAGACCACGCTGGTTGGGTAGTGAGCGATCAGCCATTAGCGCCGCAATGATCGGGATTGTGGTGCCGCTGCCAGCACCTTGAAGCAAGCCTGCAAGGAGTAGGGTTTGCGTTCCACTCGATAACCATAAAGTGAACGTTGAAAGGCTGTAGCAGAGGATGCCTAGACTGATAAATCGCCCTCTGCCAAGCCGATCGCTCGCACTACCAGTGAACGCACGAATCGAAAAAGAGGCGATCGCACTGGCTGTGTAGATCAAGCCAATATTGAACCGCCATCCTTGCGACTGCACATACAGGGGCATGAAGGTCACGATTGATCCAAAAGAAATCCCTACCATCAGTAAGATCAGCGCTGGGACTCGAATGGGTGGGGTGAGCAGCAAACTCCAGAAAGGGGACGCTCTAGAGGCTTCATCGCGGTTGGTGGTACTTTTGGCCGGGATAGCGCTATCTAGCACCTCCCGGGAGGGCTCTTTAGCCGATAACACACAGAGCACTCCGATGCTTCCCATGCCGGTCATCGTCAAGAAGGCCAACGTGAAGCTCCCGGATAGATAGCCCCCTAACGCCGGACCTAGCGCTAAACCCACCGGATTAGCAAGGCTCATTGTGCTAATTAGCTCGCCTCGATGCTGAGGGGGGGCTAGATCAGCGACTGCTGCTGTGTAGGCTGTCGAGAATGCGGCGATGCTAAGGCCATGAAACATCCGAACTAATCCTAGTAGAACGGTGATGCTCTTTATCTGCCAGCCTAGAACGGGTAGTGTCCAAACTCCCTGTGGCAGTTGCCCCACTGCTAGGTATAGGACTGGAGCGATCGCAATCACTAAAACGCCGGTCAATAGCGCGGGCTTGCGGCCTACTTGGTCGGTCAATCTAGCCATGCGTGGCCGAAAGAACAGCAGTCCGACCGCAAAAGAGGCCATCACCCAACCAATTTCTTGGTTGCTAGCGCCAAAACTGCCAATGTATAGCGCCAGGTTAGGAATCATGCCTGCTAGTCCGCCCCAAAAGCACAGCGATGCACAAAAGAAGATAATTAGATTGCGTTGAAGCTCAGGTTCTAGCTTGCGAAATACGTTCAAGAGACTGCCCTATTGAATGGTCGAGGTGATCAGGATTGAAAGATGAGAGAATTCGCTAATGGTGATCTTGTCGAAAGGACAGCCATCTTTGATCAGACGGGTCAATATCGATATTGCTTAGGGAGACGATGGCAATCTGGGGGCAGCTCTGTTGCGTTTGTCATGCTAAATCCTAGCCAGGCGGATGCTAGCCGTGATGACCCAACGCTTAGAGCCTGCATGCAATTCGCTCAGCGCTGGGAGTATGCAGCGCTTGACGTTGTGAACTTGTTTGGCTATCGCACGCCGCATCCGACGAAGTTGAAGCAAGTGGACGATCCTATCGGTGATCAAAACGATCGCTATTTGCGACAGGCCGTCGAAGCGGCCGAGCGGGTGGTGTTAGCTTGGGGTAACTGGGGCTGTTTGTCAGGACGCGATCGCGCTATTTTGTCGCTATTAGCGCCCTACCGAGAGAAACTTACCTACCTACAGCTCAACCGCTCTGGTCAGCCGCGCCATCCGCTATACATCAAACGCAGCGTTCTACCTCAACGGTACCCAGTTTCCAGCCACCTGATTAGCTGAGCTGCCAATAACTTTTTGCATTACCCATTCGCTTAGCAGTGCGTTGACTTCTACAGGTGCATCATCATGAGGGCAATGACCCGCATTGATATGGTGCTCTTCTAGATTTGCGTAGTGCTTTTGAAACAATTCGCCTCGGCTGTAGGTGTTCATCCAGGGATCAGCATCTCCCCAGATCAGCAACAGCGGGCAGCTCATCTGGGAGAGCAAAACGTCTACATACTCGCCGCGCTCTGCTTTGAATAAAGCAGCGAATGCTGCAGGCGCTTCGGGATCAGTGGCCGGTCGATAGACATCTTCGACTAATTGCTCAGTTACTTCTTCTTTGTTGACATATACCTGCTCTAGCGTTCTACGGATATATGACTTTTTGCGGACAAACTGAAAAACGACCCAGCTAGGAAACGGTGAAAGAACGACGGTCTTGATGAGCTGTCCTATGGCTTCTCGAAAGGGATTAGGCGCTTGATCAAGCTGCTGTTCGCTAAAAGAGCCCACGCCGTTGAGCATACAGACGCCGACCACTTCTGCTGGGCAGGTTGCGCCCGTGTATAGGCTGCTGTAGCCCCCAATGGAGTTACCTGCAACGACGACAGGTCTGCCGATGATGTCTTTGATAAAAGTTGAGATCTGGTCTCGCCATAGCTGTGGACTGTAGCCGCTGCTGGGCTTAGATGAGCGGCCAAAGCCAATCAGGTCGAGCGCATACACCTCAAAGCGATCTTGCAGCCCAGAGATATTTTTCCTCCAATGGTCAGTAGACGCACCGAAGCCATGGATGAATAGTAGTGGGGGACGTTCCGGGTATTCGCTTCTAAGCGTTTCTCCAGCATGTACGTAATGAATTCTATAGCCAGACCAGGTCCAGTAGGCACCGTTACGTGCGGGTGGAACAACAAAAGGAATAGAGGGAGTAATAGGGTCAGGAGCGGTAGCAACCATGAGGACTGTAAAGAAAAGTAAATGTCTTTGTGTTTAGTCTATCGTGGTCAATAGAAGACCGCCGCATAGACCCTATTCTCCGGCCTTATTTCTATCTTTGGAGCGATCACATGACGCTATATCCGTTCAAACCTCGCCGCGCAAAAGTCAGCTCAACTGTTACTTGGTTTGAACGAGTAATGGCGGTGATCGCCCTAGTCAATCTTGGGTTAGTTCTATTCGATCTGAGCTATATCCGCTTTCGCGATTTGTACCTAAAGACGATGCCTCAAATTACGATCTGGTACGGAGAAACGCTAAAAGGTATCGAGCCAGAGCGAACAACGACAGGCTATCTAACAGTGGTTGATCAGCTATCAGCGCAGATCGCCAGTGTCGATACGCCCGCCGACCAGCTAAGGGTAGATAGGCTATTAGCACAGCTGCGAGAGCAAAGCGTCGCGATTATCGATGAGGATCCCTTTGCAGTTGCAAACAAGTCTGGCACTTTAGAACAGATCAAAAATGCAATGCGCGATCGCATGGATGAAGAATCATCTAAAGCTGCTTTCGCTGAATTTTGGCGTGCTGATTTAACCTCAACTAGTGGCTCCTATGAGGACTCAGGCTTAGCTGAAAACATTGTCTTTTTCGATGAAGAGATCAGGCCGCTGATGGAGACTAACTACTATCGCGGTATCAACGAACGTGGGAATCCTACCGACTTATTCTGGCGAATAGACATCTGGTTTATGGCTCTGTTCGCCGCTGAATTTTTAGCTCGAACCTATGTCCTGAGTCGTCGTCGTTTAGGGACTAGCTGGCTAGATGCCATGCTATGGCGGATCTATGACTTACCGATGTTTCTAGGCTTTTGGCGTTGGCTGCGTGTTATCCCTACCACCGTGCGACTTCACCGAGCGCGCTGGATAAATCTAGAACCTGTTCGCAATCGCATTAGCCGCGCAATCGTGAGTCAGTTTGCAGTAGAACTAACCGAAATCGTTCTACTACGGGTAATTGATCAAGTGCAAAGACTCATCCGTGATGGTGACATCAGTCGCTGGATTTTAGCAGCTACTGACCGCAGTCAATATGTTGACATCAATGGCATCGATGAAGTCCAAACCATTGCCAAGCGCCTATCTGACGTAGTGGTTTATCAGGTCTTGCCAAAGATAAAGCCAGAGCTAGACGCGCTTTTGCAGCATAGCGTGATCAGCGCCCTACATCAGGCTCCGGCCTATCAAGGGCTAAAGGCAATGCCGGGATTCAAGGGGTTTGCTACCCAAATTTCTGGACAGATAGTCGCTGAGCTTTCTAGAACCTTAAACTCAGCTTTGCAAAGCGCCTTTGCCGATCAGAAAGGGGGAGAGTTGACTAACAAATTAGTCGCTAGCTTTGGTAGTAATTTGCGTAGTGAGCTACAGCGCGAAGAAACGCTAGAAGAGATTCGCATGTTGGTTTCAGACTTATTAGAAGAAATAAAAATTAACTACGTAGATAAAATTGCCGCTGAAGATGTAGAGCAATTAGAGGAGTCTCGCTATCGCGTGTATGAGGTCTCAAGGCGATCACGACGTCCTATTCCTCCCGCTTCCATGTAACTACTGCTCTGTAACATTACTGAGGATAAACTTGATAGGTCGTAGGTACTAGAACTGTATCTTTACGCTATCCATAGGTTAGACTGTATCTTACGCAGTTTCTACGTGCGGTTTGATAGGTATCATGCCAAAACAATTAACTGCTGCAGATTGAGTTGACGCTTAGTTAATGCTTGATCTGCCCTAATTCGTCTGGTCTGTTCGGACCGCTGCGAAAAGTGGGAGCTTCTTTAGAGAGAAGCCCGCTTTTTTTATTGGTTGTTTTTTGATTGTTCTTCCCTAGGATTTTTGTTCTCTGGGCCGTTTTATGACGCATCCTTTAATTCCTCAGGTACTTGAGCTGGCTGCCCCTGTTGCCGACAGGGTTGGTTTAGAAATTGTCGACGCGGTCTTTCAAACCAACCAAAGCCCGCCTGTTTTGCGCTTAGATGTCCGCAATCCGACTCAAGAAGATACTGGCTTAAACGACTGCGAACGGCTGAGTATCGCGCTAACCGAGGCGCTAGATGAGTCCAATTTGATTCCAGATGCCTACGTACTCGAAGTGTCTAGTCCAGGTGTCTCTGATGTCCTATCGAGCGATCGCGACTTCAAAGTCTTTAAAGGATTCCCTGTCGAAGTCCGACTTAGCGAACCTTACAAAAGCAAACAAATCTGGCGAGGTAGTCTCATCGGTCGTGACGATGACAAGCTTACTCTCAATCTAAAGGGCAGACCTGTCAAAATCCCTCAAGCGCTGGTCCAATCTGTTCAACTGAGTACTGAAGAATAAGTGTACTGAAGAACAACCATACTGAAAAAGCCTAAACTCATTCCCTGACAATTAAGGAGAAACGCCTATGTCCATGGTCGCCTTGCCCGGTTTACAAGCGATGATCGATGGGATCAGCCAGGAACGTAATCTACCCAAAAGCGCCGTCGAGATGGCCCTTCAAGAAGCTCTGTTGAAAGGCTACGAACGCTACCGCCGCACCCAGAGAATAGATGGCCAGTTCGACGAAGAATATTTCGATAACTTCTATGTAGAACTTGATACCGACGACGAGGGTTTTCGGGTTCTGGCTAACAAAACCATCGTTGAGGCTGTCGAAAATTCCGATCACCAAATCGGCTTAGCCGAGGTCCAACAGGTCGCTCCTGAAGCGCTTGCTGGCGATACGGTTGTTTTAGACGTAACGCCTGAGCAAAATGACTTTGGCCGCATGGCCGCGATTCAAACTAAGCAGGTACTCGCTCAAAAGCTACGAGACCAGCAGCGCCGTCTTATCCAAGAAGAATTTCAAGATCTAGAAGGCTCTATTTTGAATGCTAGAGTGCTGAGGTTTGAACGGCAATCTGTAATCATGGCCGTTAGTAGCGGTATAGGCCAGCCTGATACAGAAGCTGAATTGCTCAAGCGCGACCAGTTACCTAACGATAATTACCGTGCCAACGCTACTTTTCGGGTTGCGCTCAAAAGGGTCTCAGAAGGGTCTCATCGAGGACCGCAACTGCTGGTATCTAGATCGGATGCCAGTTTGGTCGTTGAACTATTTTCTAACGAGGTCCCTGAGATTGAAGACGAAATTGTTCGCATCGTCGCTGTCGCGCGTGAGGCAAATCCACCTTCTCGCTCAGTGGGTCCTCGCACGAAGATCGCTGTTGACACCGCAGAAAGTGATGTCGATCCGGTAGGCGCCTGTATTGGTGCAAGGGGATCTCGAATTCAAGTCGTCGTCAACGAGCTGCGCGGTGAGAAGATTGATGTGATCCGCTGGTCGCCCGATCCTTCTACCTATATTTCCAATGCGCTAAGTCCAGCGCGTGTGGATGAAGTTCGTTTGATGGATTCCGAGGGCCGTCAAGCCCATGTGCTAGTCCCCGAAGACCAGTTGAGTTTGGCGATTGGTAAAGAAGGGCAGAACGTTCGCCTAGCAGCGCGGCTAACCGGCTGGAAAATAGATATCAAGGATTCGGCTAAGTATGACTACGAAGCCGAAAACCAAAAGATGTCAGAAATTACTGAAGCGAGAAGACTAGCGGCCGAAGAAGCCGAAAGACTAGCGGCCGAAGAAGCGGCCGAAATCGCAGAGGCGGAAGAGTGGAGAGCGAAAGCCAGAGCGGTCGCAGAAGAGAAGCAGCTAGTGGCCGAAGCCGCTGAAGCCGGAATCAGCGTAGAAGAGCTAAGAGCAGTTCGAGCAGTGACGCAGGCTGCAGAGGAAGCGGCCCTAGCAGAAGCGGCCGAGGCAACTGCGGCTGATTATGAAGCGGCTGGGTATGAAAGTGATGGTCTATACGATGAACAGACAGAGATGGCGAGCGCTGAAGAGCCTACCGCCGAAGAGCCTTTCGACGTCGCAGACGCTACCGTGCTAGAGACAACTGCTGAGGGCGCTGATGCTGAAGAAGAATAAATGGCAGGGAAAAACCACCGACTGTGCGTGAGCTGTCGACAAACGGCTCACCGCGACCAGCTATGGCGAGTAGTCCGTACCTACCCCCATCGTAAAGTACAATTAGACTATGGAATAGGACGCTCTGCTTATCTTTGTCCTAATGCTAATTGTCTTAGCATGGCAAAAAAGAAAAATGGGTTAGCCAAAGCACTAAGAACGGCAGTGCCATCCGAAATCTATCAGATATTAGAAGCTAGACTACAAAGTCAATCAGCAAACATAACTTCCGAGTTCTGATATCTGAGTGAAAATAGCCCACATTACAGAGCGTATTGATTAGAATAAGTGCTCATCGATTAAGTACGAGAGCATGAGTCAATGTGCATTGCTGTATTAAAGTTATAGAACAGCAACCGCTTTACTTTATGCTTAAGGGCCAAGCGTGTTGATTCGATAAGGGCAAAAGGTCTTATGTAAAACACATTCGTCAAGTCAGGTTTTAAGAGGATAAGGATGAACAAAGGCAAAGTGAGAATCTATGAGCTGTCAAAGGATTTAGAACTGGAAAATAAGGATATCTTGGCGATCTGCGAAAAGCTAAACATCGCGGTCAAAAGTCATAGCAGCACTATTTCAGAAGAAGACGCTGAGCAAATTAGAAAAGTAGCAACTTCATCTGATTACAAGCCCGCTCGCCGCGCGGCGCGTCCTCCTAAAGTTGACAAGCCTACTCGTAGCTCTGGCGTTAAGCCGGTTGCTAAGCCCGTTCGCCCGCCTCGCGAGCAGCAGATTCTGGAAATTCGGCGATATCCTAAGCCCGCTACGCCGCCGGGAGCGAGTCGCTCACAACCTTCATCAGCGCCAGGTGCTAAACCTAGTGCTGATGCTAAGTCCGCCACGCCTAAGCCACCTACTCTATCAGCGCCTCCTCCAAGACCTGGCAGCCGAACAGCAGCCTCTGCTGGTAGACCGTCTAATCAGGCCAACAGCGGCCCGTCGATCAGTCAGCCGCCCAATAGTGCCGGTAGTGTTGATGCTCCGGCTGTTCCGGCCTCGCCGCCTGAAGCGCCGAAAGCCGCGGCACCACCCCTAGAGCGAATCGTAACTACATCTGGTGCTACTCGCCCAGATCAGCTTAAGCCTCGTTTGGTAGCCCCCCCTTCACGCCCTGCTAACAAGCCAGCTGGGAGAAGCGAGGAAGACGACAGAAGTAGCCGGGTTGCTCGGCCTGTGCTGAAGCGTGATCGCGGTGGTCCTAGTCGCTCAGACGATAATGGCCCTAGAGAGCCTCGTCCGGGCCGCCCTAGATTAGATAGCAGTGGGGATGATGGCCTATCTGCACCACCCGCACCCAAAAAGCCTGTCTTGGAGCTGCGTCGTCCGGTCTCTCGGAAAACGGCTGTCGAGAGCACTGATACCGACGATGAAACAGATACTGATGACGATCAGTCGTTCGTAGATCCTGCGCTGGAACTGC
The DNA here is from genome assembly GCF_000155595.1 of Synechococcus sp. PCC 7335. Taxonomy (NCBI): domain Bacteria; kingdom Bacillati; phylum Cyanobacteriota; class Cyanophyceae; order Synechococcales; family Synechococcaceae; genus Synechococcus; species Synechococcus sp. PCC 7335. The sequence goes on from NZ_DS989904.1 coordinate 1,182,609, forward strand.
GTCGTCCAACTGCGCCGCGTCCACCGAAAAGGCGTGATCGGACCGCCGTGGAAGACGATGACGAGCAGGAGATCCGGCCTAAGAAAGTTACTAAGACGAAGCGTCAGCGTGTCATTGTCGATGATGACGATGACTTTGAAGAGCTACAGTCGGCCAGCAGCGATGTCTCACAAGAGCAAATGAGCCTTTCGCTGATGCGTCCGCCTAAGCCTAGAGGGCAGCGCCAAGCAAAACCTGCACCAACTACCAAAAAATCGAAGCAGCGGACGCCATCTCGCCGCGAACGACGTGAGCGTAGACAAGAAGTGGTGCCTGAAAAGCCGGAAATGATCGTTTTGACTGGTGGGATAAGCGTTCACGATCTAGCAGAGCAGCTCTCAGTTCCTCAAACCGACATCATCAAGCTGCTGTTCTTCAAAGGGATTGCCACTAACGTCAACCAGACGTTAGATATGCCAACTGCTGAGATGGTAGCTACTGAATTTGGTGTAGAAGCAGTGACGGCCGAAGAAGCGCCAGAGGCTCGTAAAGTCACCGAGATGATTGATGATCAAGATCTCGATAACCTGGTTGCCCGTCCGCCTGTCGTTACCATCATGGGCCATGTCGACCATGGTAAGACCAGTCTGCTGGACTATATTCGTCAGGCAAAGGTCACAGAAGGTGAAGCAGGGGGGATTACACAGCATATTGGTGCTTACCATGTCGATCTAAAGTCGAACCCAAATAGCGATCGCAAATCTGGTCAGATTGTTTTTCTAGATACACCGGGCCACGAAGCTTTTACCGCTATGCGAGCGCGAGGTACTAGGGTGACAGACATTGCCATCCTGGTAGTGGCCGCTGACGATGGCGTTAGACCGCAGACCATTGAGGCGATTAGTCATGCTAAAGCAGCTGGTGTACCCATTGTGGTCGCTATCAACAAGATTGATAAAGAGGCGGCTAATCCAGATCGCGTGAAGCAGGAGCTGATGGAATATGAGCTTGTGCCTGAAGAGTACGGCGGCGACACCATTATGGTGCCGGTGAGTGCGATTACAGGCGAGAACGTAGACACTATTCTAGAGATGCTGCTGCTAGTCGCGGAAGTAGAAGATCTTCAGGCTAACCCTGAGCGTCTGGCTCGCGGCACTGTAATTGAAGCGCATCTGGACAAAGCTCGCGGCCCTGTGGCGACGCTGCTAGTTCAGAATGGTACGCTAAAGATCGGTGATGCTTTTGCCGCGGGGCCTGTGTTTGGTCGAGTAAAAGCGATGATTGACGACCGAGGCCATCGCTCTGAAGAAGTCAAACCCTCTTTTGCGGTGGAAGTGCTCGGCCTAAACGACGTGCCCCCAGCAGGTGAAGAGTTTGAGGTGTATTCAGAAGAGCGCAATGCTCGCGCAGCAGCAGACGAAAAGGCCATTGAACAGCGGCAGTCTCGTCTAGCTCAAACGATGGCTTCACGCCGCGTCACTCTCAACTCTTTGTCGGAGCAAGCTAAAGAAGGTGAGCTCAAAGAGTTGAACTTGATTCTAAAAGCAGACGTACAGGGCTCCTTAGAAGCTATTCTTGGATCTTTACAGCAGCTGCCTCAAAATGAAGTCCAAATTCGAGTGCTGATGGCAGCGCCGGGTGAAATCAGCGAGACAGACGTAGATCTAGCGGCAGCCAGTGGCGCGGTGATTATCGGCTTCAACACCACAGTTTCGAACAGTGCGCGCCTAGAAGCTGACAATATGGGTGTGGACATCCAAGACTACGACATCATCTATAAGCTCCTAGAGGATATCGAAGGCGCGATGGAGGGTCTGCTAGAGCCTGAGATGGTTGAAGAATCATTGGGTCAAGTGGAAGTCCGTGCTGTCTTCCCTGTGCGCAAAGGAACGGTTGCTGGTTGCTATGTGCTTTCTGGTAAGGTAACGCGTAATTGCCGAGTTAGGGTTAATCGGGGTGGTGACGTTGTTTACGTAGGCAACCTGGATTCGCTCAAACGGATGAAAGACGATGCTAAAGAAGTTAACGCTGGCTTTGAATGCGGTATCGCGGTCGGTGGCTTCAATGACTGGAAAGAAGGCGACATTATCGATGCCTTCAAGATGGTGTCTCAGCGGCGGACACTGGCACGAGTGTAGAGGCTCACTACAGACCTAAATAGCGATGATTGAGTTGCAGCAGAACCGCTACCTTTGGATACATTTCGCCGGGTTGGCGTTTGTTCCTCTGCTGCTGGATGTCTGCTTAGCAGGGCTTGCTTCGGCAGGGCCTGCTTTGCCTTTTCATGGGCAGTTCTGGGCGATCGCCCTAGTTGGAATCGTCCCCGCTTTAGCTATGCAGTGGTTCAAACCCTTCTACATTTTCAGTTTGCCACCTTCTGCTTTAAGTCCCGCTGCACTAAGTGAAGATCAGCGACGGTGTTTACAGATTTTTAAATCTTGGCAGATCAAAGCCTTATCAGTGATAGTGGCTATTTTCTCACTATGGCTATTGAAGCAGATCTACCTATTGCTGCCGCAGATTAGTCCGCTAATGACGCCAAACGCTGGATTGATTTGGGGCGCGATCGCGTTTTTCATAGCTTCTAGCTTCATGCAAATTTCTATCAGTGCAGGAAGAGCGTTGCTAATTGGGCCAACGGCCTTAAAGCGAGTTCCTGCTGTAGACGAAAGTGCGATCGCCACTGACTTTCTCATTCTAGGTATCCGGCTTAATCAACTCTTACCAGCGGTCCCTGACCCGCCAGCAACGGGGAAAATAGCCCTAGAGGAGATGGCTACAGAATTCGATAAAGAGATTCAAGCAGCTCATGAAACGACAGTGATAGCCGAACCGGATCAAACTTCTTCGGTAGAAGTACCAGGTGAAGACATACAGCCCTCTAATAGCGAACCGGCAGAAGTCCTAGAACCATCAGAACCATCAGTAGATGTAGAGTCGCCAGCGGATGAGGCTAGTGAAGTAGAAGTTGTCATTCCTGAAAGCCTTCCCCCTGAAGAAGGTTCATCACCATAGTTGAATTTGGGCTCGGGTTAGCGCCCTCTCGAACACGAGAACTCCTTTGCCTCATAGGTAGAACAACTCTTGGAGATCTATAGTATGTACCGACTTCGTCTTCTTCGGGCCTAACAGATTCTGTCCAAGAGCAGTCGCTATTAGCGTGACCAGGAGTTGCTTTATGAGTGGAAGCTGAAGATTGCCTATATACTTTCTTCTGAATCATTTCGTTTGTTCTTAGATACCCCTTACTCTACCCTCACCAGCCCATTACTTGTAGCTGGCATTCTTAAATCAATGAAGCAAACATATTGATTTCTAAAGGAGCCAACTCATGAAAACCCTATTCATTTCCACTCTTGCATTGACTGCTGCTACATTAGTTCTCTCCCCTGTTGCCAATGCAGCCGAAGTTGTTTCTACTTCTGTCCAGCAACGTCGCCTAGAGGTGCTTGACACGCAAACCAAAGCGGTTGAAAACGTTCAAAAATCTCGTCTAGAGCACCTAGACAGCCAGACCAAGGCGACTGATAACGTTCAGACTACACGTTTGGAATTTCTCGACAATCAAACTAAAGCCGTTGGCGATATTCAGAAAGTTCGTCTAGAGCACCTAGATAGCCAAACTAAAGCGGTTGAAAACGTTCAAAAATCACGCCTTGAATTTCTAGACGACCAAACCAAAGCGGTTGAAGACGTTCAGACTACCCGACTAGAATTTCTCGACAACCAAACTAAAGCCGTTGGCGATATTCAAAAAGTCCGTCTAGAGCACCTAGATAGCCAAACTAAGGCCATTAACAACATTTAACATGCGCCCGCCACTCATTCCTGAACAATAGAATCGAATGACGCATTGTTGTGCTGATGCCGTCAAAGCCTAGACCTTAGAAGTCTAGGCTTTCTAACGTGACCACTCTCGCTTCGATCACTCACTCGGCTATCAGATACTTCAAATCCTCGATAAAGTTAGTGAAGAACTTTATAGCATCAACTTGCAAGGCAACCCAGGCATTTGAATTAGGCTTTGCGCACTGACGCGTATCTATTAAAGCTTGCCCTTTCGTCCATTCGCCCTGGGTTTCGATTCGAATCTTCGCGCGTTGCATTACCAGCGTATCAGGATAGAAAAGATAGCCCAAGGTTGCCGCGTCGTGAATTAAAAAGCCTAACTCTCCGCTAGTTTCCCGATATTTCAGAGCGGTTTCAACCATGAATTGACAGAGCTGCACTATAAACCGAGCTAGCTGGCTGTGGGGATTTGGCTCAATTACCGCCTTAGCCATCTCTTGAGTGAATACCAAATTTTGAGTTACATCTAAGGGCAATACAACAATATCATCGCGGCTATCAAATACCACCTGAGCGGCTTTAGGATTGAACCAAACGTTGAACTCTGCGATTGGTGTGACATTTCCTGAACAGTGAAATGCCCCTCCCATCACTACAACTTCCTTAGCTTGTTTAAGAATGCCGGGCTGTTTGATCTCAGCCGCAGCTAGATTGGTTAAGGGCCCAATAGCAACAATAGTAATAGTGCCGGGGTTGCTATTTAACTGTTCTATTAGTAATTCGTCAGCCATGATAGCAGACTCATAGTCGCTGGTTGACGGCGGTAGAATTCGAGATAAATTTCCCATACCGTCTGCTCCATGGATGTGAGCAGCATCTTTTGAATCTTCTTGAATCAAAACCCCACGCCCCACAGGTATGTTAGAAAAACCAGTCAGTTCAAGGATTTGGTTGCTATTTCTAAAGGTTTGGTGAGCAGCGACGTTGCCTACTGCAGTGGTAATAGCAACTAGCTCAGCATGCTGTTGTCTAACCAAGCTCAGCGCCCACAGAATGGCAAAAATATCATCGCCGCCAGGGTCAGTGTCTATGATGATCTTGGTCGCTGCTATCGGAGATGGGGACATATCAGAACTCTTAGTCTTTCCAAAGGCCGATGATACAACTATTCTTTTGTTAAGAAGTAGACTCGATCGACAGTAAGACAAATCAAGTGATCTTAAAGCCTTACTCTACAATGGGCCGAACTATATTTTTAGGACTCTTTCGGCGCCTGCTCCGTATAGGGGTTTCTACTACTTCTTAAGTCCAAGTCTGATAACCCTTATCTCCTTTGGATGAGAGCATTCGAATATCATAAGTCTCATACCAATTCTACGACCTTAGTATGCGGTGATAGCTTTCACGCTTTCATCATTGCACCTTATGTGTGGGTATAGCTCCACTATTCGCTCAGTTAGACTATCTTTCAGATCGCTTTGATATTTCGATGGCGGTAGGTAGAATGATCTCTCCTATCATCTGTTTTCTACCTTTTCTCTAACTTCATGCTCTGATGATGAAGTAGATTTTTTCGATGCACCTGCAACAACTGGAATCTGAACAATAAACTCACTACCTTGACTGACAATAGATCGACAAGATAGGTCGTCATGGTGCTTTTGGGAAATAATACTATAGCTAATAGAAAGCCCCATTCCTGTTCCTTTCCCTATTGGTTTAGTCATGTAGAAAGTGTCAAAGATACGAGTTCGAACCTCGACTGGGATACCGAGGCCGTTGTCGATGATAGTAATCTCTACCTAGTCACATCTTTCTCTAGTAAAGCTAGAGGTGCGCAGCGAAATATGTCCCTGATAATTGTTCTGATGTCTTTCTGCTGCTTCCTTGCCTGCATCAACAGCGTTAGCCAAAAGATTCATAAACCGCCTGTTTTAGCAAGCCCGGGTAGCACTCTACAGAAGGCAGCGTTCCATAGTTCTTTCCTACAGTAATCGCTGGGCGTTCCGTTCCTTTTGCTAATCGATGCTTCAAGATCAGTAAAGTATCCTCTAACGCTTCGTGAATATTCACTGACTTAGATCCTTGTTCATCAGATCGAGAAAAGTTCCTCAATGAAAGAACAATCTCTTTAATACGTTCAGAGCCCACCTGTGTGGATCTCAAAATCTTCGGTAAGCCCTCTTTATCAAAATTGATATCAGCTTCTGCAAGTCTGTTCAGTTAGCTCTTTTGACCACTGCTGTATTCCATTCCCGTACACTTCTTTTTATAGCTGGTAGGTCTTGCCAAACAAGAAGTCTATTGCCCGATCAGACTGATTGTCACGAATAAGTTTGAACGCATCGTTCTTCATATCAAAGAGTTTCAAGTTAGCGTCATTGATTTGGGCAGCATGGCGAGCGTAGGTATTTGGTGCTAGTTCAATGGCGTGGTTGATTGAATCTGTTAGAAGAGGTTCGTAGGTGTCGTAACGATTTATTGAGTGCTGTAGAGACTCTGGAGTTGACAGTCTGAAGTTGCTATATAGATCTATATATGAGAGCTGCTCTTGAAGCTTTGACATAGCGCTCTAGACTTTTAAACAAGACTAAAGGTCTCTAGTCCATTTGCCTTCAATTTACGTTGTTGTAAATTGTGGTTTTTCTTACAATTTGTGTTTGGTCCTTAAGCTAGGATCAATAGATGAGAGGAGTGAGTCAATTCCACACTTGTTGCCCCAACGCCCCCTAAAAGCCCAAACTGGAGACCACCTATGACAAATTCGTCATCTATCAGCTCAACTCATCCCGCACAACATACTGAGCTTTGGCAGAGTTTGAAGAGTGCGATCGCAAACAGCTCTGGTTTTCAAAGCTGGTACTCTGAGCAATCTAGCTCCCTAGTGACCGCTACGTCTACAGAAAATATGGTGCGACTGTACTTGCGTGAGACGTTAGAAACGTTAGCGTACTAATTGGTTGCCGATACTTCCATTGCCCGTTTTTGATCTGACTCAAACAACTCTTTTAATTTTAGTATTCTAAAACTTTGATCAGAAGAGTTTTTTGAGTTCTAGGCAGTTGTGAGGTCATCTTTAACTTGCCCAGGATGCTCCTCAAGCGCTGCTTAGGCGTCTAGCTCTCGACGGCCTTCTAACGCTCTAGCTAGCGTTACCTCGTCTGCATATTCTAAGTCACCGCCCATAGGTAGCCCAAACGCGATCCGAGTGACTTTGGTGAATGGCTTCAGCAGCTGGCCAACATACAGCGTAGTTGTATCGCCTTCGATACTAGGACTGATTGCTAAGATTGCCTCACTGATGCCTTCCCTATTTACTCTATGAACTAGCTGCCCTACATTCAGTTGTTCTGGGCCAATGCCATCCATTGGCGAAATTAAGCCGCCGAGTACGTGATATCTTCCCTTGTATTCACGTGTCTTTTCTAGCGCAATCACATCTTTAGATTCGGCTACTACACAGATTGTATTGCGATCGCGCGACTGGGAACGGCAAATATTGCACACCGGCTCAGCTGATAGGTGAAAGCATTGTGAGCACTGGCCTACCTGATTTTTTGCGTCAATTAAAGCATTTGCTAACGCTCTGACCTCAGCTTCGGGCCGCTTCAGCATATGCATCGCTAGTCGCTGCGCTGATTTAGGTCCAATACCAGGCAGGCGTTGAAATTCTTCAATCAATTTAGCTAAGGGGCGGGTGTAGATAGAAAGACTCCTAAGAAAGTATGAAGAACAAATCGTGAAGTTTTGAAGCTGATGGTTACATCTACGATTCCTCAGCTTCAGTTTCAAGTTGTGCTGGGGGTGAGCCAACTTGTTCGCTTTTGCCACGAACCGGCGGTAGGCTATCAACTAGCCCCATTTCAAAAGCAGCATCAGGAAGCTGACCAGCTAGATATTTCCCAGGTTCAAATAGCCCGCTAGGGGTCATACACACTTGGCGAAGCTCGACAATCTCGGTTTCAGCAAATATTTCTCTAGATAAGCGGCGTTCGAGGGCCATATCGTATCCTTATTCGTCTGTCTGCCAATACTCTTGAGTATAGTCCTCATCGAATATTTTCTTGGGACGCATGATCAAAGCGAGCCCGCCCAAAATCTGGACGTCTGGCTGGGTTTCAAACCAGCTGATCTCTATTTTTCCATCTGCGTCAATGATGAAATAGCTAAATTCATCCCACTGGCGCTTAGCCCGATCGACTATTATCAGCACCTCTTCATCGTCATAGCCATCAGGTGGATTAGGCAGCTGTCCATACTTGGCGAGTAGGGCAATCGGATCTTCGGTCTTTAGAATGACTTGCCATCCAGGAACAGGCACCCAAGCGCCGGTTCCAGAAAATTTGACTAGTCCGAAGGCGTCTTCTGGTTCGACCATCGGTACTTGTTTGTAGTCTGCTGTTGACAGCGGCATTCGGCCTGCTACTGGAACGATAACAGGTGAGTCGGCTTCGTTCTCTAGCCGGAAGATGGGCAGTCTAGGCGCAGCTTTTGACGATACCACTGTGAAGTCGATTAGTAGCTTTTCGATTTTGCTACGAGCGCTATCAGAGGTTGCAAATCGCAAACTCTGTGCAATCAGCCGTGATCTCGCTTGCAAATCACTTTGCTGACGGGCTAAGCGCCAGTAGTAATAGGCAGCGGCGTCGCCCATGGTTTTCTCAAAGCCAGGGGGTGGCGTTTCGCTGTAGTAAAAGTCTCTAAGCCCTTTAACGATCTCTTTAACCTGCTCGCTATCTAGACCGTGGCTAAAGGCAAAATCAGCAGCGGTAGCGCGGCGCTCTTGAGGCAGAATTCTAAATTCGTAGAGGCTATCACTGCCTCTAGTTTGATAGTGGGTTGCGGTTTGCTCACTCACGCCACCCGCCAGCATAGAGTCAAAGACCTGAGCGGCGACGATTAGCTGGTTTTGCTGGATGGGCTCGAACCCAGTCGCCTCAAAAACGTCTTGAGGGCTCATCTTTGCTCTTTGCAGCCTCTGACAGGCTTTGCCCCAATCTACCCAGCTACCCTCTTTGCGTCGTAGCTTTTGAACGGTGCTTTGAATTTCCAGCTGATCTAGACTTTCTGGACTGTCAGGTTCGCCGGGTTTGGCGCTAGATGCGCTGGGGGGGTAAGCGGTCATAGATGGTTGACGCAATTCTCGTTTCTACGTAATTATAGTAGTCTAAGCAAATGTTCGGTTAAGCTGGTTTGCTTAATGACACAACCGCAAACAGTGGCTTAAGACGGACCGTAGAATAAGGGGCTATAGCGCAGCTGGTAGCGCACCTCAATGGCATTGAGGGGGTCAGGAGTTCGAATCTCCTTAGCTCCATTCATCTAAATATCTAAAGATTTCGCCTAAAGGTTTTGTTTAGCAAGGTCTTACTCTTGTAGATCTCACCACGTAGATCTCACTGATAAACTCAAGTCGAGTATGTAGAACCGGACGTGGAGAACTGTCGGTCGAGCTGTGTGTAGAGTGCTGCACTTGAGCAAGCGTATCCTTTGCTCATGACACGCCATACTGCTCTCTATACCAGTCTACAAATTTCTGAATGCCCACAGACAGTGGTGTCGAAGGCTTGAATCCAACATCGTCCATTAGATCTTGTACATCGGCGTAGGTGACAGGGACATCGCCTGGCTGCATTGGCAGCATGATTTTCTCTGCTTTTTTGCCCATAGCCACCTCAATGGTGGTGATGAAGTCCATGAGCGTGACAGGGCTGTGATTGCCGATGTTGTAGATCTTGTAAGGAGCGTTGGTATCTTTATTCTCGGCAGCGGCTTCTGCTTTACTCAGTGGGGTCGGAGGACGATTCATAACTCTGATAATGCCCTCAACAACATCGTCTATGTAGGTAAAGTCGCGCTTCATTTTGCCATGGTTATAGACATCGATTGAATTTCCTTTGGCGATCGCATCGACAAACTTAAAGTACGCCATATCTGGTCTGCCCCAAGGGCCATACACCGTGAAAAACCTCAGCCCCGTCATCGGTAAACCGTACAGGTGGCTATAGGCATGGGCCATCAACTCGTTCGACTTTTTGGTTGCGGCATAGAGTGAGACGGGATGGTCGACTCGGTCGTCTGTGGCAAAGGGGACTTTCTTGTTCTTGCCATAGACGGAGCTAGAGGAAGCAAAGACTAAATGACCCACCTTACTCTGACGACAGCCTTCTAAGATATTGACAAAGCCCAACAGGTTGCTATCCGCGTATGCAAGTGGATTTTGTAAGGAGTAACGCACGCCTGCTTGGGCCGCTAAATGCACCACACACTCAAACGAATGCTGTCCAAAAAGATCGCTCATAGCCGTGCGATCGCTAATGTCTATCTGTCCAAAGCTGAAGTTTGAAAACGGCTTAAGCTGAGCTAGTCTGCCCTCTTTCAAAGAGACGTCGTAATAATCATTCATGACATCTATGCCGTAGACTGACTTGCCTGCCTCTAAAAGCCTTAGTGATAGGTAGAACCCAATGAACCCGGCAGCGCCAGTTACAAGAATCGCCATGTTGAGAAGATAGTAAAGGTCGGACTCTGATTAAACATTGTGACGTGACTCTACGAAAACGGTAGTCAAGTCTTTGTGAAGCAGTTAAACCCTCGTCATATCAAAGCAGATTGAGTTTTAGCCGCTTTCGTCACCGCAAGCGCAAGGCTTCGTCATCAGTGATACGATTGCCAAAGCACAAAATGAGAAAACTTAAAGAGAGTATAAGGACGCATCAATGCAGGAAATTGATAAGTCGATTTCAATCGACGGCCGAGACATTCAGCTAAAAGCGGGACTGTTTGCTCCGCAAGCGGGAGGCTCGGTGCTGATAAGTTCTGGCGATACGGCTGTATTGGTTACAGCTACACGCTCTAGCGGTAGAGAAGGGATTGACTTCCTGCCTTTGCTAGTAGATTACGAGGAACGACTATACGCCGCAGGTCGCATTCCCGGTGGATTTTTGCGTAGAGAGGGCCGCCCTCCTGAGCGAGCAACATTAACCAGTCGCCTGATTGACAGGCCCATGCGACCCTTATTCCCCCAGTGGATTCGTGATGACATTCAAATTGTCGCAACCACCCTTTCGATGGATGAGGATGTCCCCCCTGATGTCTTAGCAGCGACTGGCGCGTCAATTGCTGTTTTGCTAGCTGAGATCCCCTTTAATGGTCCGATGGCGACCGTGCGCGTAGGGTTAGTTGGAGACGACTTCATTATCAACCCTACCTATCAAGAGATTGAAAATGGAGAACTCGATCTAATCGTTGCCGGCTCACCTGATGGCGTGATTATGGTTGAGGCCGGCGCCAACCAGCTACCTGAACAGGATGTAATTGAGGCGATCGACTTTGGCTACGAAGTGGTTCGCGATCTAATTCAAGCGCAGCTGGATTTGGTAGAAGAGCTGGGACTGGAAAGGCCTACTGAACCCGCGCCTGTAGCCGATCCTAGTTTAGAAGCGTTTCTCAGTGATCGCGCGACAGCCGATATTAAAGAAGTCCTCAAGCAGTTCGATCAGTCCAAATCTGAACGAGATAGCAAACTAGATGCTATCAAAGCGACCATCGCCGAAGAAATTGCAGCTAAAGATGAGGACGATGCTGTTCGTATAGCAATTGATAGCAACAGCAAGGCGCTAGGTAAGTCATTCAAAAGTTTGACTAAAAAGCTAATGCGATCGCAGATCTTAGAAGAAGGCGTTCGAGTAGATGGTCGCAAGCTGGATGAAATTCGTAAAATCACCTGTCGAACAGGCGTACTGCCTACTCGTGTACACGGCACGGGTCTTTTCCGTAGAGGACTCACTCAGGTGCTGTCGGTTACGACCTTAGGGACACCAGGCGATGCTCAGATGATGGACGATCTTCATCCCGGCGAAGAAAAGAGATACTTACACCACTACAACTTTCCCCCTTATTCGGTTGGGGAAACTCGGCCAATGCGATCGCCAGGTCGTCGTGAAGTGGGGCATGGCGCTTTAGCCGAGCGCGCTCTCATACCGGTACTTCCCTCACAAGAAGACTTCCCCTACGTTATCCGGGTCGTTTCTGAATGTCTCTCTTCTAACGGGTCTACCTCGATGGGCTCGGTGTGTGGTTCGACCCTATCGTTGATGGATGCAGGTGTACCTATCATGCAGCCTGTTAGCGGCGCGGCTATGGGTCTGATTCGAGAAGGCGATGAAGTCCGTATCCTTTCTGATATTCAAGGGATTGAAGACTTCCTAGGCGATATGGACTTCAAGGTAGCGGGGACTGAAAGCGGTATCACTGCTTTACAGCTAGATATGAAAATTACTGGCCTGCCGATGGAAGTGATCGGTGAAGCGATCAACCAAGCGCGTCCTGCCCGGCTGCATATTCTCGAAAAAATGTTAGGGGAACTAGATAAGCCTCGCACTGAAGTTTCTCCCTATGCACCTCGTCTGTTAACCATGCAAGTCAAACCTGATCAGATTGGCATGGTGATTGGCCCTGGCGGTAAGCAAATTAAGGCAATCACGGAAGCAACGGGCGCTAAAGTAGACATCGAAGACGATGGTACAGTGACTATCTCTGCGGTCGACTCAGATAAAGCCAAGCAGGCTCAGAAGATGATCGAAGGTATCACCCATGTACCAGAAGCGGGTAACGTCTACATGGGCAAAGTGACTCGCGTGATTCCGATTGGTGCCTTTGTTGAGATCATGCCAGGTAAAGAAGGCATGATTCATATCTCTCAGCTTGCCGACTATCGGGTGAACAAGGTAGAAGATGAGGTCGACGTGGATGACGAAGTTTTAGTCAAAGTTCGTGAGATTGACAACCGTGGCCGCGTGAATCTAACTCGACTAGGCATTCATCCTGATGAGGCAGAAAAGGCTAAGGCAGCAGCAGGCGTTGCCTGATGACGAGTAAGAAGTGATCAGCAAGGAATGATGAATAACGGAATTGAAATTTGCTCTGACTACTTCATCATTCCGCGCTCATCCTTCATACTTGATTGCCGGAGGCAATCATTTACCTGTACGATCTAGGGTGCTATGCCTATAGAAGAATATCCGTGCGAAAAGTTGTAATTGCTGGTAATTGGAAGATGCACAAAACTCAGGCAGACGCGTCTGCGTTTGTGCAGCAGTTGATGCCTCAGCTAGAAAGTGTTCCTGAGGAAAGAGAAATTGTGCTCTGCGCTCCATTTACTACGCTAGGTCTATTAGTCGATAAGCTACAGAGCAGTCGGGTGCAGGTCGGCGCTCAAAACGTGCATTGGGAAAGAGAAGGTGCCTACACGGGTGAAGTCTCGGGTGTCATGCTAAAAGAACTAGGCGTGCGCTACGTAGTGGTGGGCCATAGTGAGCGTAGGCAATACTTCGGAGAGACGGATGAAACGGTGAACGCCAGACTAAAGGCGGCTCAGCTCCATGGTCTAACGCCAATTTTGTGTGTAGGTGAAACTAAGCAGCAGCGCGATGCCGATCAGACTGAATCTGTGATTACTGGCCAAATTAAAAAAGCGTTAGTCGATATTAACCAGTTTAATTTGGTAATTGCCTATGAACCAATCTGGGCAATTGGTACAGGAGACACCTGTGCGGCCGATGAAGCGGATGCTGTCATTGGTAAAATTCGTGCACTCTTAGACAATAAGGAAGTATCTATTCAGTATGGTGGTTCGGTCAAGCCTGAGAATGTAGACGAGATTATGGCACAAAGCGAGATCGATGGTGCGCTAGTAGGTGGGGCAAGTCTGACGCCAGACAGTTTCGCGCGGCTAGCAAACTATCAAGATCAGTAATCATCCAGGCTGAAGTAATCTCAGTAGTGGTAGTCCTAGTAATCTGTGAGACTTAGTAATCTACGAGAGTGGGTGCCTTTTGCGCTTAGGCATTAGCAAGGGTTGCCTGGTTAAAATTGATTATCCATTCGGTGTTAGCTCAAGTTTGGCATCGACTGCTGCTTTGGGGATGAGGTCGCTATGGTTAATGGTGTTATGGTGACCGTTGATATAGGTGCGGTTGCGGCCTTGTTGCTTAGCGTAGTAGAGCGCGATATCCGATGCCTGAAGCAGCACCTGGGGTGTGCTATCGGGGCCTGGAATGATAGTCGCAATGCCGAGGGTAACGCTCAGGTAGGGCTCGTTGCTGCTAGCTGCGTGAGCGATCTGCAGCCCACGTATACTTGAGTGAATGTTTTGGGCTACGCGCCAAGCGCCATGAGTATCTGTGTTCGGTAAAATAATGGCGAACTCTTCTCCGCCATAGCGAGCAACTAAATCAGCGGAGCGTTGGGAAACTTGCAGAAGTGCCCTAGCGATATGGATCAGGCAGCGATCGCCTGCTGGATGGCCAAAGGTATCGTTGTAGAGTTTGAACTGATCTATATCACACAAAATTAAAGAGAGTGGCTGCTGGTCTCTAGCGAGCCGCTGCCATTCATCTTCAATATATTCATCAAATCGTCGACGGTTCGCGATGCTAGTGAGCCCGTCAGAGAGTGCTAGCTTTTGAAGTGCCTGGTTATTGGTAATGAGCGCTTGGTGTTGGATGCTATGTGCGATCGCTGAAGCTAGCTCAGTAGCAATGCTTTGAGTATCTGTAACGGCAGATGCGGACCAGGTCTGGTCGTTTGCCAGTGCCAGCGCCAGGATGCCCCAATACTGCGAAGCACCACATTGTGAAGGAGACTGCGATAGGCGACTAGTCGCAGAAGGTACTAGCGCGTTTTGGACAGGGATTAACAGCCAGTTCCCTAGCCAGCGTGCCTGCCAGCGCTGTATGTCTTGCTTGAGTGAACAATATGATTGCCTAAACTCGTCAACCGACTCGTTCGTTTGAGATAAAGCAAGAGATAGATCAATAGGCTGCCCTTGCCAAAGCTGTTCTAGAAGCGAGGGAAAATCAGCGTGACAAAAAGTAAAGGGCAACTGCCAAGATAGGGATTGATTCTGACAATAGCGAGAAACCTGTTGATATGTCGTATGTGTCCGATCAGGTTGTATCAGTACGACTTGGCTAGCCCCAAACAGTCTTGCGATCTCGACAACAGTCGTTCCTAAGACGGTCTTTAAGTCGAGCGTTCTCCTAATCTTGCGCTCGACTTCTCTAAGCCGTTGCTGCTGAACAAGTCTTTGTGGTTGCAGATCTCGCAGTGCAAACTGATTACTCTGCGGAACCTGTTGCAAGGTATGAGGGTTTATTCCTTCAGTTACATATGTAAGCATAGGCAGTTTCCTTCGAGCTAAGCCCTTTTAACTAATCCAACTAACCAATTCAACAAAGGGCAACTGAGCCTAGACGATGGAGCCTAAAGAGGCTCACGCATATGACTCTCCATTAGAATGTGAGACACGTATCCTACAAGGTGGGAATACTATTGATCGATTGATTGCTGATCGATTGATTGCGTCTATTTGGCGAACTCTATCTAGTACATACAGCACCAAAAGCTTGCTTGAGGAGTTCTATAGTCAAAGGCAAAGCTAAAATCAGGCCATTTAATAGCTACGGTTGATACATTCTACGGATGGCTAGCAAGTCTGCCCTTCCAAAAAAGGAGCTATAAAGTGTTCAACATGCTTAAGCAAAGCTGACTTGTATGAGACTTGTATGAGTAGTACGTAGCTGCGATTAGCTTTTTATCTGTGTTGTTCTATGTCTTCATCGTTCATTACTTCGAAGCAAAAAGAAAAGCGCTATCACGTTTGTTACTTACCTGAAGTACAACAATGTAGGTGCAACCCTTGTACAATATAGACCCCAGTGACTGTAGGGATAGGTAGACATGACTTCTATTCGAGTAAGCAGTCGCATGCTGCTATATCTTTAGTAGCTCTATACAGGAATCTACTGTGATGTTAGCTCGCTAGAGGTCTACGTATAACCGTGTATACGCTGATACTTTTTACGTACATTGGCTATCTACAGGAGCGTCGTTAGTTGCACCTGTCTAATGCGCTTAGGTTCCTTCATCCAATGAAGAGCAATATAGCGTTCGCCACTTATCTCTACATATTCGTGGATAAGGATAATCGTTGATGCATATGGAGCTAAGCGCATCAGCAATCGCCGAATGTATCCGGCGGTTGCTCACCGTATGATGGCTTGCTATTAGAAGTGATTAGAGTTTTTAGAGCGTCAGAAAATGCTCTAAAGCAGTCACCATTTTAGGTGGCCACCGCCTGACATCTTTGACCCACTTGAGATCTTTATAGCGGGTGTCTAGTCCCACGACAGCCACCCAGTTGCTTTCTGCTTCACCGCGCTGTCCGGTTTCCCATAGAGCGGCTGTCAGTGCGGCGCGCATATCGACAAAGCTAGGATACTTACGCACCAGGCTTTTCATAATCTGTAAAGATTTCTGAACATCACCTGTTTCATAGAGCGCTAGGGCGTAGTTGCCATAGGCCAAAGAAAAGCTAGGCTGCAAAGTAATCGCTGCTTGGTAGTCTGCGATCGCCAGATCCCATTCCCCTAAGCCAGCTTCTGCGTTCCCTCGATTGTTGTAAGCAGCGGGATCGTCAGGATCAATTTGCAAAACCTGATTGTAGTCAGCGATTGCCGCTTCCCATTCCCCCATAGCTTCTCGCAGTGCCCCTCGGTTCAGATAAGGGTCTGGCTCAGTAGGGGCTAGCGTGATCGCTTGGTTGTAATCGGCGATCGCCCCTGCTAAATCGTTGCGGCGTACTCGCACATTGCCGCGATTACTCCATAAGGGCGCAGCTTCAGGTAACTGCTCTATCAGCTCAGACCACTTCTCTTCTGCTAGGTCAAACTCTCCAGCCTGCGTCGCTGCAAAGGCTGCTTCTCTTAGCTCACCAACCTTTTCCCAGTCTAAGCTCACTGTATATGAATTCGTTGCCGACTTTGGTAGAACTGGTCTAGCGATCGTGTTCGCACTATCCTCTGCTAAAACAGGCGCAATAGCCGTTATAGAAAGTAAGATTACACAGAGTCCGATAGCACAGGACCTAACAACACAGCGCAGAACCTTTGAAGCTGCTGTAGGGAAGTGGGGCT